>CAKUGU010000008.1 GCA_934654815.1 uncultured Ellagibacter sp. | reverse complement strand
GTCGGCGTCGGGGAAAACCGTCACCGACGCGCCGCTCGTGGTGCTCGTGAACGGCTACACCTCGGGTGCCTCCGAAGTGCTCGCGGCCGCCCTGCAGGACAACCAGCGCGCATCCGTCGTCGGTGAGACCACGATGGGGAAGGGCTCGGTGCAGGTCGTGCACGAACTTTCCTTCGGCGGCGCGATCCGCTACACGGCCGGCTACTACAAAAGCCCGCTCGGCCACGACATCGACGGCGTCGGCGTGATTCCCGACGTGTCGATCTCGGCGAGCGAGGGCGGTACCGACCCGCAGCTCGTGCTCGCCGTCGAGACGGCGCTTTCCAAGACGAAATAGTTAGGGAGCTATGTCTCGTTCCAAAAACCACACGCGCCGCGTGGCCCGCACGCGCCCACGCGGCGTGATGCAGGTGAACGCCGAGGGCTACGGCTTCGTCCGCACGTCCGAAGGCGAGTTCTTCATCCCCGCTTCCAAGCTCGGCGGCGCCTTCGACGGCGACGTCGTCGAGGTATCGCCTTTGCCGCGGGCGCGCCGCGGCCAGGGGCGGGGCTCCCATGAAGGCACGGGCGGCGGGCGCTACTCCTCGTCGAAGCCGGCCGCGCGCGTGGCGTGCGTACTCGAGCGCGCCCACGACGTGGTGGTGGGGCGCTTCGAGGCGGCGGAACCCTTCGGCGTCGTCGTGCCGGTCGACCCGCGCATTCCCTATGACATTTTCACGCCGCTTGCCGATGCCCCGAATGTGGAAGACGGGGCGCTCGTTTCCGTGCGCATCGCGCAGTTTCCCTCACGCGACTCGGCTGCGACCGGGCATATCGAGGAGGTTCTCGAGCATGCCGACGGGCAAGACGAGGGAATCGATGCCGTCGTCGCGCGCCACAAGTTCGAGACGGCATTTTCTCCCGCCGCGCTTCGTGAGGCGAGTGCGGCCGAACTCGACGAGGTGGGGGCGCTTGCGGCGGGATACCGCGACCTGCGCGACCGCTTCGTGTTCACCATCGACCCCGTCGACGCGCGCGACTTCGACGACGCGCTCTCGATCGAGGAGATTTCTCGCGGCGAGGGTGTGGGGCGTGCGCGTTGGCGCGTCGGCGTGCACATCGCCGACGTCTCGCATTACGTGGAATGGGGAAGCGCGCTCGATTTGGACGCCCGCCGCCGCGCCACGAGCGTGTATTTGGCCGACCGCGTCATCCCGATGATTCCCGAAGAGCTTTCGTGCGGTTTGTGCTCGCTCAACCCGGGTGAGACGCGCCGCTCGATGACGGTCGACCTCGTCGTCGCAGACGACGGCACGCTTGCAAGCTATGAGATCTACCCCGCGCTCATCTGCTCGAACGCGCGCCTGACCTACGACGAGGCGCTCGAAATGCTGCAGGGGGAAGGAGATGCGGGGGAGTATGCCCCGCGCTCTCGAGAACAACGGGAAACCTCCCTTCCTTCGCGCCTTCGTGCGCTTTCCCGCATCGCGCAAATGCACCGCTGTGCTCGCGAGCGCAAAGGCGGCATCGACTTCGATCAGCCTGAGGCCAAGGTAGCGCTTGACGAGGCGGGCAAGCCCGTGCGGGTCGATCTGCGCGTGAAGAACGAGGCGACCTCCCTTGTCGAGGAGATGATGATCTGGGCGAACGAGGTCGTTGCGCGCCACCTGGAGAACGCAGGCTTCCCGTGCGCGTACCGCGTCCACGAGGCGCCCGATGCCGACGGCCTGGCGGCGCTCGTTCCCGTGCTCGAGGAGTTCCCTTGGTTCCAGAAGCTCGACCCCATGGGGTTCTTCGTCGGCGACGCGAAAACGCTTGCGGCTGCGGTCGATCTTGCGCGTGGCCGCGCGGAGGGGGAGCTTGTGTCCTCGCTTGTGCTGCGCTCGATGAAGCGGGCGGTCTACCGTCCCGACAACCGCGGCCATTTCGGGTTGGCGAGTGGGACGTACTGCCATTTCACGAGTCCTATCAGGCGTTATCCCGACCTTATGGTGCACCGCATGCTGAAGGCGCAGCTCTTCGGGCGCCCCGAGAAGTTCGACCAGATGACGACGGGCCTGGCGTGGATCTGCGAGCATTCGTCGACGATGGAACGCGAGGCCGACGCCGCCGCGCGCGAGTCCCAGGAGCTCAAGATCGCCGAGTACCTGCAGCGCTTCGTCGGGCAGTCGTTCCCGGCGATCGTGTCGGGCGTGTCGCAGGGAGGGCTCTACGCGCGGCTTGAGAACACGGCCGAGGGTTTCGTTCCCGTGCGCACGCTCGGCGACGACTACTTCGCCTTCGACGCGGCGCGGCATATGCTCGTCGGCGAGGAAACGGGCGCGCGCTACCGGCTCGGTCAGCGCATCGCCGTCGTGCTCTACGCCGTCGATCCCCGCATGCCGCAAATCGACCTGCGCCTCGCGCAAGGTTCGCGCAAGTAAAGGGTTTGCGCGCGGCATGCCTCCCTTCTGTCTGCCCGGTGTCCTTCTCATGTTGTTTATACACCCGTATACAAGTGTATAAACAACATGCTTCTCTCAGGGCGAACTGGCGCGATTCTCGTGGAACCGCGGGCGCCTCGCTTGCAATCGTTTTGGGACGAAACTACCATGAAACGTTGAAACGACACGGCGCGCCGCCGCGGGAACCACCGGCGCGGGCGCCTTCCCACAGCATTTCTCGAAAGGAATCTTTAACGTGAAAACGCGGGTTACGGAGCTTCTGGGCATCGACGTGCCCATCATTCAGGGCGCGATGGCGCGCATCGCCGACGCGAGCCTCGCCGGTGCGGTGAGCGAAGCGGGCGGCCTCGGCATCATCGCATGCGGCGGCGCGCCTTTGTCCTGGGTGCGCGAGCAGGTGGAAGCCGCACGCAAGATCACGAGCAAGCCGCTCGGCGCGAACGTCATGCTCATGGACCCCAACGCCGCTGAACTCGCGAAACTCCTCGTCGAGCTCAAGATCGACGTCGTCACCACGGGCGCGGGCAGCCCCGCCAACTACATGGAGATGTGGAAGGAAGCGGGCATCAAGGTCATCCCCGTCGTCGCGTCGACCGCGCTCGCGGTCCGCATGGAGCGCCTGGGCGCCGACGCGGTCGTGGCCGAGGGCACCGAGTCGGGCGGGCACGTCGGCGAGCTCACCACGATGGCGCTTCTGCCGTCGGTCGCCGATGCGGTCTCCATCCCCGTCATAGGTGCTGGCGGCATCGCCGACGGGCGCGGCATCGCGGCCGCCTTCGCGCTTGGCGCCGAGGGCGTGCAGATGGGCACGCGCTTCCTCACCGTCGACGAGTGCACGGTCGCCGACGCCTACAAGGAGAAGATCCTCGCCGCGAAGGACTCCGACACTATCGTCACCGGTCGCGGCTCGGGGCATCCCGTGCGCTGCCTGAAGAACAAGTTCGCGCGCTCGGTCAAGAAGCTCGAGGGCGACATGGAGAAGAACGGCGAGGAACTCGAGCGCATGTACGTGGGCTCGCTGCGCCGCGCGGTCGAAGGCGACGTCGAGAACGGCACGATCATGTCCGGCCAGATCGCGGCCGTGGTTCACGAGCGCAAGACGGCCGCCCAGGTGATCGACGAGCTCATGAGCGAGGCGGAGGCCCTCGGCGCCTGCAATCTGCAGCAGATGGCCGACACATCCGCCGCGCGCACGCGCCTCGGCCTGTAATCGAAGGGACCTGACTATCTGATGAACCCGGTATTTCTCTTTTCCGGCCAGGGGTCGCAGAAACCCGGCATGGGCGCCGACCTCATGGATGTGCCCCAAGTCGCGGAGTCGTTTTCCCGCGCGTCGGGCGTTTTGGGCTACGACCTCGCCGAACTCATCGCCACGGCGGCCCCTGAGAAGCTCAACGACACGCGTTTCGCCCAGCCGGCGCTCTGCGTGCTCTCGGTCGGCATCGCGCGCGCCCTCATGACCGCGGGCGTCGTGCCCTCCGCGGTGCTCGGCTTCTCGCTCGGGCAGGTCTCGGCGCTCGCCGTGTCGGGCATGCTCTCCGAAGAAGACACCTACCGCTTCGTCGCGAAGCGCGCCGAGTACATGGCCGAGGCGTCCGAAGCGCACGCGGGCGCGATGAGCGCGCTTCTGAAGGCGGACGAAGACGAGGTCCGCGCGGTGTGCGAAGAGTGCGCCCAGGGCGACGTGCTCGTCCCCGCGAACTTCAACAGCCCAGGTCAGATCGTCGTCTCCGGCACGCCCGACGCCGTTGCCCGCGCCGAGGGGGCGTGGGGCGCGCGCGGCAAGCGCTTCGCGCGCCTGGCCACGTCGGGGGCGTTCCACAGCCCGCTCATGGCCGACGCCGCCGACAAACTCGCTGCTTATCTTGAAGGCGTCGAGTTCAGGGAGCCCGAGATCCCCCTCATCTGCAACGTCGACGCCAAGCCGCTTTCCGCCGACGCGGCGCGCGAGCACCTGGTCGCGCACCTCACGAGTCCCGTTCGCTTCCAGCAAAGCGTCGAGGCGCTCGAAGCGCAGGGCGCGACGACGTTTTGGGAGGTCGGCTTCGGCGGCGTGCTCTCCAACCTCGTGAAGCGCATCGATCGCAAGGCCTGCCGCGCCTGCGTGGAGGACCGCGAAAGCTTCGAGGCGGCCGTCTCGTCGTTTCAGGACGCGAACCGCCAACAATAAGGAATCGAAATACCCGCCGCGCGACGAGGCGCCTCGCCGCGCGCTGACACCCGAGGGAGTGAAACCATGACCGAAGAGGCGAAACCGGCCCGCAAGGGCGCGCTCGTCACCGGATCGAGCCGCGGAATCGGCCGCGCCATCGCCGAGAAGCTCGCGAGCGAGGGCATGAACGTGTGCCTGAACTGCTCGAGCGCGGCAAGCCTTCCGCAGACCCAGGAACTCGCCGTCGAGCTCACCATGAAGTACGGCGTGAAGTCGATCGCGCTCGTCGCCAACGTGGCGAACGCCGAGGAGGCGACGACCCTTGTGGAGTCGGCGCGCACCGCGTTCGGGCGGCTCGACGTGCTCGTGAACAACGCGGGCATCACGCGCGACGGGCTCGTGGCGCGCATGAAGGAAGAGGATTTCGACGCCGTCATCGACGTCAACCTGAAGGGCACGTTCAACTGCTGCAAGGCCGCGACGAAGATCATGATGAAGCAACGCTTCGGCCGCATCGTCAACATGTCGAGCGTCGTCGGCGTGTCCGGCAACGCCGGGCAGGCGAACTACGCGGCGTCGAAGGCGGGCGTCATCGGCATCACGAAGTCGCTTGCGCGCGAGATCGCGTCGCGCAACGTCACGGTGAACGCGGTCGCGCCGGGATTCATCGCCACGGACATGACCGACGCGCTTTCCGACAAGCAGAAGGAGGCCATCGCCGGCCGCATCGCCGCAGGGCGCATGGGCGAGCCCGAAGACGTGGCGAATCTCGTGGCGTTTCTGGCAGGCGACGGCGCCGGCTACATCACCGGTCAGGTGATCTGCATCGATGGAGGTATGGCATTATGAGTGAAACGAATACCGGCACGCGCCGCCCCGACGGGACGCACCGCGTCGTCATCACCGGCATGGGCGCGATCACGCCTGCTGGCGTGGGGGTAGAGGCCCTCTGGAACGCCGTCATGGGCCGCGAATGCTGCATTCGCCCCATCGAGCGCTTCGACACGAGCGACTACGAGGTGCACAACGCCGGCGAGGTCGTGGGCTTCGACGCCACCGAGCACGGCCTCACGAAGAAGGAGAGCCGCCGGTTCGAGCGCTTCGTGCAGTACGCCATCGTCGCCGCAGACGAGGCGGTCGCTCAGGCGGGGCTTTCCATGGAAGACGAGGACCCCTCGCGCGTGGCTGTGGTGTTCGGCAGCGGCATCGGCGGCATCGACGAGCTCGAGCGCGGCTTCAAGACGCTGTTCGAGAAGGGCCCTAAGCGCGTGAACCCGCTGTTCGTGCCCACGATGATCGGCAATATCGCCGCGGGCAACCTTGCCATCCGCTACGGCATGAAGGGTGAGTGCATCAACGTCGTCACCGCGTGCGCCACGGGCGCCCACTGCATCGGCCAGGCCGTGCGCGACATCCGCCACGGCTACGTCGACGCGGCGCTCGCGGGCGGCGCCGAGGAAAGCGTGAACCCCATCTGCATCGCCGGCTTCTCGAATCTGGGCGCGCTTTCCCGTGAAGAGGACCCGACGCGCGCGTCGCGCCCGTTCGACCTTGATCGCGGTGGCTTCGTCGCAGGCGAGGGCGCGGGAGCGGTGATCCTCGAGTCGCTCGAGCACGCGCTCGCGCGCGGTGCGAAGCCCCTGGCGGAAATCACCGGCTTCGGCTCGACCGGCGACGCCTACCATATGACCGCCCCCGACCCGACCGGCGAAGGCGTGGTGCGCGCCATGAGAAACGCGCTCGAGGAAGGCGGCTTCACGCCCGCCGACCTGGGGCATTTCAATGCGCACGGCACCGGCACGCACGCCAACGAGCTCACCGAGTCCGCGGCGCTGCGCGCGCTTTGCGGCGAAGACGCGGGTCGGAAGGTCCCCGTGTGCTCGGTGAAGGGAACCACCGGCCACACGCTCGGCGCCGCAGGCGCGGTCGAGGCCATCGTCTGCGCCCTTTCGGTCGCGAACGATTGCGTGCCCCCGACTGCCGGCTTCGAGACGCCCGACCCCGAGGCACCCGCGAACGTGCTCAAAGAGCCGCTTATGAACTACAAGCAGAAGGTCGCCTTGTCGAACTCCCTCGGCTTCGGCGGCCACAACGCATGCCTCGCCATTTCGCCGTTCTAACGAACGGCGAATGAGCCGACGCTGCGCGGCGCTCTGGCGGCACAGCTGCTCGCTGCGAGCTTTCGTCGCGTACCGAAGTACGCTTCCTCAAGCTCTCGCGGCATCTGCACTCGCCAGAGCACCGCTCGCTGGCGTTTCGGCGACCTAGGTGTTTTAGACGCTCGGGTTGTCGGGGCTTCGGCGGCCGTGCTGACTTCAGTCGACCGGGGCGTCGATTGTGCTTGTCGGAGGTTCTTCCCGCTGACGTTTCGGCGACCTGGGTGTTTAGGATTCGGGTTGCGAGCGTTTCGGCGGCGTGGCGCCTCGGCACTGTCGCGGACTCGTGTTCCCGCGTTGCGGGCAGGTTATCGAGATAAGGAAGGTTTCTAACCTATGGACATTCAGTACCCTTGCGGGCGCGAAGACATCGAGCGCGTGCTTCCGCATCGCGACCCGTTCGTGTGGCTTTCTCGCGTCGTCGAGTGCCGACCGGGCGAGCATATCGTGGCCGAGCTCGACGTCGACCCCGAGCTTCCCCTGTTCAAGGGGCATTTCCCCACGCATCCGGTGCTTCCGGGCGTCATCATCATGGAGGCGCTCGCGCAGGCGGCTTCGTTCTGCGCGCTTGTAGAGCGGGCCGACGAAGGGGCGCTCGGGTTCTTCGCGGGCATCGACAAGGCGAAGTTCCGCAACCAGGTGCGCCCGGGCGATACGCTCACGCTCGAGGCGACCATCGTGAAGTCGTCGTCTCGCCTGGTCGTCGCCGACGTCGAGGCACGTGTGGGCGACACGGTGTGCGCCACCGCGCAGCAGAAGTACGTGCTCGCCCGTGGCGAGTAGGTTTCAGGCAAGCAGGGTAGGAATCGTTCAAGAGGGCTCTCAAGGATGAAAATCGGTAAGCAGGGATACGTCAGTTTCGCATCGGACGGCACGTTCACGCCGGAGTCGGGCGCGCCGAATGCGACCGGCAAGAAGGCGGCGAGCGAGGAATCGAACGTCGCGTACCGCCTTTCGCGCATCGCGGAAGAGGCCGCGGCGGAAGGGGCCGTCTCCCCGAACGCGGTCGACGCGGCCGACTCGTCGGAGTACTACGTGGTGCCGGCGGGCGATTCGAGCGCGTACGCCCCGGTGGACGGCAAGGGGTCGGTCGATGCGCGCCCGCGTGCGCTGCTCATGTCGCGCGGCCGCATGGCGAAGGCGTACCTGCAGGCGGCCACCGACGCCGGGTTCGCCGTGTGGATTCCCTACACCGACGACCGCCGCTTCGAGCCCTACCTGCGCCAATGCGCGGGAACGGTGCGCTTGGGTGAGAAGTACTCCGACGCCCTGTTCTGCAACGCCTACGCGGTGCTCGCCGCCGCACGCGAATGCTCGGCGCGCGTCGTGCTTCTGTGCGACGAAGCGCGACCGCTCGGCGAGGTCGACGGGTTCCTTGCTCGCGCCATCGCCCGCGGCGTGAACGTGTTCAAGCCTCTTGCTAACGAGACGCCGGCGCTCGGCTGGGTGCTCTGCGCCACCGAGAAGGCCGCTCCCGTGGAGGACAAATGGCGCACCTGTCCCCATTGCGGGCTGAAGTTCGGTGAGGAGAGCCTTGCCGCGTCGCACTACGTGTGCCCGACCTGCGGCGGGTACTTCCGCATGACCTCCGACGAGCGCATCGCCGACCTGCTCGATTCCGGCAGCTTCGAGGAATGGGATCGCCACATGCCCGAACCCGACCCGCTCGACTTCCCCGGCTACGCCGACAAAATCGCCGGCCTGCGCGAGAAAACGGGCCTTGACGAGGGAATCCGCACCGGTCGCGGCCGTATCGCCGGTATCCCGCTCGCGTTCGCCGTCATGGAGTCGACCTTCCTCATGGGCTCGATGGGCACGGCGGTCGGCGAGAAGATGGCGCGCCTCGTGCGCCGCGCGGCCGACGAACGCATCCCCGTCGTCGCGTTCACCGCTTCAGGCGGCGCGCGCATGCAGGAGGGGCTCGCGTCCCTCATGCAGATGGCGAAGGTGTCGTGCGCGCTGTCGCGCCTGGCCGATGCGGGGCTGCCCTACATCTCCGTCATCACCGACCCCACCACGGGCGGCGTTACCGCATCGTTCGCGATGCAGGGCGACATCATCCTCGCGGAACCCCATGCGCTCATCGGCTTCGCCGGGCAGCGCGTCATCCGTGACACCATCAAGCAGGAGCTGCCCAAGGGCTTCCAGACCGCGGAGTTCGCGCTTTCGCACGGGCTCGTCGACGCGGTCGTGCCGCGTTCCGACCTGCGCGCCACGCTCGCGCAGCTGCTTGCCATCCACTTCGCGACGAGCGTTCACGGTGAGCCGCGCCCGGGCGAGGAGCGCACGCTCATGACCTACGACGCCGTCATGTCGAACCTTGCGCACGGCACCGACACGTACAACAAGGTGACGTACGGCCTGCTCCCCGTCGACGACGTGCTGCTGCGCGAAGAGGCCGATGCGGCCGAAAAGGGCCCGTCGCTCATCGAGACGGCGTTCGGCTGGTTCGGCAGCAAGGCCAAGCAGATCGAGCGCGAGGCGGGGCGCCGCCGTACGGCCGCCTCGGCCGCCTCCGACGTCGAGGACGACACGCATTCGGCCCCCGAAGGGGCGGTCGCTCCCACGGCCGGTGCCCCGGCGGCGCTCGCCGACGAGAACGCGCGCGTGTCGGTTCCGGCGACCGATGGGGCTCGCGCGGCGAACGCATGGGAGAGCGTGCAGCTTGCGCGCAACGTGCATCGTCCCACGTCGCGCTACTACATCGACCGCATCGTCGATGGCTTCATCGAGCTGCACGGCGACCGCGCGTTCGGCGAC
The DNA here is from genome assembly GCA_934654815.1 of uncultured Ellagibacter sp. Lineage (GTDB taxonomy): Bacteria > Actinomycetota > Coriobacteriia > Coriobacteriales > Eggerthellaceae > Ellagibacter. The sequence goes on along the minus strand of CAKUGU010000008.1, from coordinate 55,199 downwards.
GACGGCGCGATCGTCGCGGGCGTCGGTTGGATCGGGCACCAGGCCGTCACGGTCATCGCCGAGGAAAAGGGCGCCGACCTGAAGGAGCGCATCAAGCGCAACTTCGGCTGCCCCCAGCCCGAGGGCTACCGCAAGAGCCTTCGTCTCATGCGCGAGGCCGAGAAGTTCGGCCGCCCCATCGTGTGCTTCGTCGACACGCAGGGCGCGTTCTGCGGCATGGAGGCGGAGGAGCGCGGGCAGGGCAACGCCATCGCTGACAACCTGCTCGCGATGGCGGGGCTCAAGGTGCCCGTCGTGAGCGTGCTTCTGGGCGAAGGCGGAAGCGGCGGCGCTCTTGCGCTCGCGGTGGCAAACCGCGTCGCCATGCAGGAGCATGCCGTGTACTCGGTGCTGTCGCCCGAGGGCTTCGCGTCGATTCTCTGGAGGGATCGTACGCGCGCTCCCGAAGCGGCCGCCGTCATGAAGATGAGCGCGCACGAGGCTCACGACATGGGAATCGTGGACGACGTGCTCTCGGAAGGCCCGGCACCTGCTCACGAGAACCCCGATGCCGCCGTTGCCGTGGTGGGCGACTACGTGCGTCGCGAGCTCGCTGAGCTCGTCGATGTTTCGCCCGACGACCTGGTCGAACAACGCCGCCGCCGCTTCGAGGCGTTCTAGGCTGCGCGTTCGGGGCTTCGCAAGCGTACGCGGTGGACTTTCGAATTGCGTACGCTTGCGGGCATGCTGGTTCGCTTGTCGTTCGTGCTGCGATTGAGGGCGCGGGCGGTTTCTTTGGTCGACTTACCTCGTCCATGCAGGAAAAAATGCCCGCCGTGTTCGAAAATTTCGATTTTTCGCGGCACTCGCCTTCTCGACACGATTTCATTCGTGCGTTACGCCCCATATCTAATAGATATGGGGCGTAACTTTTGTATCACGTCGCCTTCGAGCCTCAATCGCACCTTGAAAGCCTCCCAAAGGCACTCCGACGGGCGAAAAATCGTCATTCTCGAACACGCGAGGGCGATTTTCCCGTTTCGTAGGCATCGGGGCCGCTACAGCGCCGACGTCTTTTCATGGCTCCGTACTGCAGGTCTGCTTTCCCCGAGGCCTTTCGCTCTTCGCGCGCTCGCGGGCGCGCCCATTCGCTTGTTCGGACGCAATCGCGTGTCGCATTCTTCCATCCTGCGACACTGCGCGTTTCCGTGTCGTAGACGTTCCGATTCCTTTTGGCAATACTGTAAGCATCGAGTGCAGCGCATTTAGCCATGCCGCTTCGGATGCATACGAATGCGATAAGGGAAAGGAGACAACCATGTTATTCGGACGCGAGCAGTTCACCGTTCCTGCTGAAATGGGTGGGGAGGTGATCGACAAAGTCTACGCCAAGGAGCTCATCCCCACGCCGATAGAGGAATACGAGAAGCTTCCCGAAGACGAGAAGAAGCTGCACAAGCCGTATCCTTTCGACCAGCGGACTTACGAGGTCATGCCGGGCGTCATCTGCGAGCAGGACGTCGCGGTCCCGATGCGCGACGGTGTCGTGCTCTACGCCGACATCTTCCGCCCCGCCGATGACACGGTGAAGGTGCCCGCCATCCTCGCCTGGTCTAACTACGGCAAGCGGCCGAACGAGTACCGCCCCGACGAGCTGAAGGCCTACACACCGGGCGTGCCCGCGGGATCCATCTCGAATTCCGCCAAGTTCGAGGCGGCCGACCCCGAGTTCTGGTGCCCGAACGGCTATGCCGTCATCAACGTCGACATCCGCGGCATCGGATACTCCCGTGGCTATCACGAGCAGTTCGGCAAGCAGGACGCCGAAGACGGCTACGACTTCATCGAGTGGACGGCCGCCCAGCCGTGGTGCAACGGGCGCGTGACCATGGCCGGATCCTCCGCGCTCGCCATCAGCCAGTGGCACATCGCCGCCGAGCAGCCGCCGCATCTCGCGTGCATCGCCCCGTGGGAGGGCATGAGCGACATGTACCGCGAGTCGCTTTCCGAAGGCGGCATCCCGTGCATCAAGTTCACGAACTTCGCCACGGCGGGCGCCTGCGGCCTCGAAGGCATCGACGACATGGGCGCCATGGCCGAGAAGTACCCGCTCATGAACGCGTACTGGGAAGACAAGATCCCCGACTTCTCGAAGATCACGGTGCCCGCGTACGTGACCGCCGGCTGGAACCACTTCCACCTGCGCGGCAGCGTTATCGGCTGGCGCAAGATCGCGAGTAAGCAGAAGTGGCTGCGTGCGCACCGCGAATTCGAGTGGCCCGACTTCTACGAGCGCCATAACATGGAGGAGCTCAAGGCATTTTTCGACCGCTACTGCAAGGATATCCGCAACGGGTGGGAATCGACTCCGCGCGTGCGCATCAGCGTGCAGGATCGCTTCGACGACGACTTCCAGGTCGACCGCCCGGAGGACGAGTTCCCGCTTGCGCGCACCCGCTACGAGAAGCTCTACCTCGACGCGTCCGACATGCGCATGAAGTGCGAGAACCCCGAGCAGGCCGCCGAGGCGGGTTACGATCCCGCGACCGGGGAAATCGACTTCGACTACACGTTCACTGAAGACACCGAGCTCACGGGCTACATGAAGCTGCACGCGTGGGCGGAGGCCCGTGGGCACGACGACATGGACCTCTTCGTCACGGTGAAGAAGCTCTCGCGCACCGGCGTGGAGCAGCCTGTCACCCTGTTCCACGGCACGGCGCCGCACCCAGGGGCGTGGGGCAAGCTGCGTGTGTCCCATCGCGAGCTCGACCCCGAACTTTCAACCGACTTCGAGCCCGTGCAGGCGCATAGGCGCGAGCTCAAGCTTGCCCCGGGCGAGATCGTCCCGATCGACGTCGAGATCAACCCCACGAGCCGCATCTGGCATGCGGGCGAGACCATCCGCGTGCAGATCGCGGGCCGCTACATCCGCGACCCCCACTGGATCGAGCCGCTCATGTGGGAAACCGACAACGCGGGCAAGCACGTGTTCCACACGGGCGCGGACCATGCCTCGTTCCTCCAGATCCCCGTCATCCCGCCGAAATACGACGATGATTACGTGTTCGAGGTGGACGAGGAGAAGCACCCGACGCATCCCATTTTCTAGAAGGCTCGGCAGCATGCGGCCCCGTCGCGCTATGATGCGACAGGGCCGCTTTTCGTGGAAGGGGAGCGTATGGAACCGAGCGAGGCGTTCAGCGAGCAGGAGCTGCTCATCGTCGAGGCATTTCTCGGGCTTTTGGACGAAAAGCCCTACGGCAAGGTCGCGGTGAAGGAGCTGACCGGCCGCTGCCACATCGCGCGCACGACGTTCTACCGTTTCTTCGAGGACGTCGACGACCTTATGAACCGCATCGAGGAATACCTGCTCGGGGAGCTTGTTTTGTACAAGCGGGTACCCGCGGGCGCCGTTGCGCGCGACTCTGCCGGCGCGGCGGTCGAGGGCAAGCCCTATGAGAGCATCCGACATTGGTTCGCGGTCGGCGAGAAGCGTCGAGGGATGCTCCGCTTCGTCATGGGGCGAAACGGCGACATCTACTTCAAGGAGCGCTTGATCGCCCGCGTGCGCCGCGAGCTCAATACGATGATGGACGACGAGGGCGTCGTGCGCGACGCGATGCGCCCCTACTACGTCGCGGCGATCGCGGCGAGCTACGTGGGGCTTCTGCACTTCATGGCGCTTCAGGACGCGTGCGAGCCTATCGACGTCGACGGGCTCGTGCGCATCGCGAACTCGATGCGCGTCGCGTACTTCAAAGGCGACCCGAGCGCGCCCGAGATCCCCGATTCCCGGCTCTTCGGGGCGCCGGGCGGCGCGGGCGGGCTTCCCTGACCGCTCGTTTCCCAGCGGCTCGTCGTTTTCGCCCGCTTCAGGGTTAGCCTCGGCTCTCGTTTTGCTATCATGGGTGTCACACGAGTGGCCCCTAACCGTATGGGGCAGATTCTCGTTAAAGCTTTACGCATGAGAGGAATTACCGATGTCCGAACCTTCGAAGTCGTTCGCGGAAATCGAAGCGCATCGTGCGAAGATCGACGAAATCGACCAGCAAATCGTCGCTCTTCTCAACAAGCGCGCGGGCCATTCGCTCGTCATCCGCGGGCTCAAACCGGACGCCCACATGGGTCTGTACGACCCCAAGCGCGAGGAGGAGATCTTCGCTCGCGTGAACTCATATAACGAGGGACCTTTGTATAACGAGAACCTGCGCGAAATCTACCAGGCAATTCTCAAGGTTATGAAGGAGACCCCGTCCGTATGAGCGAAGTGAAACCCGTATCCCAGAAACTGCCCGATTACGGCACCCGCACCGACGAGATCACCATCTTCGCGGGTCCGTGCTCGGTTGAAAGCGAAGAGCAGTTCAACGAAGTCGCCGAATGCATCGCGGGCCTCGGCCTGCACTGGATTCGCGGCGGCGCGTTCAAGCCGCGCACCAACCCGCATAGCTTCCAGGGCCTTGGCGAGGAAGCGCTTCAGATCATGAAGGCCGGCGGCGAGAAGTACGGCCTGAAGACCCTGACCGAGGTCATGGATTCCGAGCACTGCGAGATGGTCCACTCCTACGTGGACGGCCTGCAGGTCGGCGCTCGCAACTTCCAGAACTTCAGCCTGCTGAAGAACATCGGTAAGGTGACGAAGGATTCGCACAAGATGGTGCTGTTCAAGCGCGGGTTCGCGGGCACCATCGCCGAATGGCTCGCCGCGACCGACTACATCACCATGAACGGTAACGACAACGTCGTGCTCTGCGAGCGCGGCCTGCGCACGTTCGAGAGCGCCACGCGCTTCACCCTCGACATCTCGGCCGTGCCCGTCATCCACAAGCAGAGCCTTTACCCCATCTGCGTGGACGTGTCGCACCCGGCTGGCGTGCGCGACCTCGTGCCGTCGCTCGCGAAGGCGGCGGTCGCCGTCGGCGCCGACTCCATCATGATCGAGGTTCATCCGAACCCGCAGGTCGCCCTGTCGGACGGCCCGCAGCAGCTCACGCCTGCCCAGTTCGCCGACCTCGTCGCCGAGCTGCGCGAGATCGCGGCGGTGTTCGGGAAGAAGATCGTGTAACCCAAGCGCTGAGGAACCGCACCGCATGCGGTGCTTGTCGGAAGGGCCGCTTCCCGGGTGGGGGGCGGCCCTTCCGCCGTGTCTAGGGCACGCTTGCGTCGGACTGGCTGTCGGTCGCCGTCGGACGGCGTGGCAAGGCATCCTACTTGCGTTACTATATAAGCAAGCTAAGCAGCTGAGAGAATGGGGGAGAGGGCATGCCGAGCAGCGCTGTCTACGGGAAAGAGCGGATCGCGCAGATCATCGAGGATGCGTCGAACTTCTTCGACGTTGTGCGGCTGGTCGATCCCATCTCCATGACCGTGTACTCCTTCGAGGACGGTAAGCTTACCGCACAGCAGGGCGGGTGCCATCGCGTGTGGGGTAAGGAGGATCGCTGCGAGAACTGCATTTCCGCCAAGTGCTTCATGGACGAGCGCCGCTACTCGAAGTTCGAGTTCGTCGACCAGGACATCTACCATGTCGTGGCGCAGTGCGTCGAGGTCGACGGCGAACGCTACGTGCTCGAGGTGGTCACCGAATCCAACGACGACGTGCTGCTCTCGGCGTTCGGGACGAACGACTTCGTGGACCGCATCACCACGTTCAACCGCAAGGTGTATGCCGACGAGCTCACGGGCTTGTCGAACCGGCGCTGCATGAACGATCGCTTCGCCATCTTGGCCGATTCGGCGCAGCGGGAAGGCGCCTCGCTCGCCGTCGTCATGGCGGACATCGACGATTTCAAGCTCATCAACGACACCTACGGCCATTTGGCGGGCGACGAGGCGCTGCAATTCGCGGCGAAGACGCTGCTCGACTGCTTCAAGCCCACGAACGACGACATCGTCGCGCGCTACGGGGGCGACGAGTTCTTCGTGGCGCTTAAGGGCGTGAGCGGGGAAGACGTGCGGCGTCGAACTCGGGATGTGCTTGCACGCATCGAGGATAGCGACCCGGGCATCACCGTGAGCATTGGGGCGTACTTTCAGAAAGAGGTGCGCATCGCCGACCCGAAATCCATCATCCGCCGAGCCGACGAGGCGATGTACACAGCAAAAGCCGCCGGCAAGAACAACTGCGTCATCAGGGAATAAGCAATAGCGTTGAACGTCGCAGGACGACAAGCTGATCACAGGCTCGAGGAAAGGTGCGTATCATGGAGTTTGCCGGTGCATCTATTGAGAAGGGGCTGCTGTTGAACGACGGCCGTTCGATTCCGCGAATAGGGTTCGGGACTTATGCCCTGGAACAGGGCGACGAGGCGTATCGTGCGGTATGCGAAGCGATTCATGCAGGTTATCGCCTTATCGACTGCGCGCGTTTCTACGGCAACGAGCGCAGTGTGGGGCGTGCGATCGCGGATTGCGGCGTGCCGCGCGACGAGTTGTTCATCACATCGAAAGTCTGGAACGATCGCCAGCTGAACGGTCAGGTGCGCCAATCATGCGAGGAGTCGCTTTCTGCGCTCGGCATCGACAGACTTGATCTGCTTTTAATCCATTGGCCCGTCGAGGGCTGTTATAGGAAAACGTGGGAAGTATTTCAGGATCTGCAAGCCGAAGGGCTCGTTGCGTCGATCGGCGTGTCCAATTTCCGGGAGCATCACCTGAGGGATTTGACGGCGGACGGGGACGTTGAGCCCGCGGTCGACCAGATGCAGTTCAATCCTTTCATGCAGGATCGGGAAACGCTTGGGTTCTGCCGGAAGAGGGGAATCGCGTACGAGGCGTGGTCTCCTTTGGGGCGCGGAACGTGCCTTGCGGACCCGACGATCGGGCGAATCGCGCGGGCGCATGGCGCCGATGCGGCGCAGGTCGTTCTTGCGTGGGAAGAAGCGAAGGGAATCGTCCCGCTTCCGAAGACTTCGAACGTCGCGCGGATGGGAGGGAATCTGCGTTCGCTTGACGTTTCACTCTCGTCTGACGAGCTCGCCGCGATCGATCGCCTTGATCAGGGGAAGCCGGTTGATGAGGGGATAGACCCGGAGCACTTCGCCGACGTGCTCAACGTGCTCGCGTCTCCGCACGACTGAGCGGGGGAAAGGGCGCGACACCCTCGTCAGTCGACGAACAGCGCTTTGAGCTTGGATTCGATGCGCTGCCTGCGGCGCGTCGTTTCGGCTTCGTCGAGGAGAAACGCGTCTCCGTTCTTCCTCAGGCACGACCCTTCGCGGGCGCCTTTCGGCAGGCTGTTGCGCGGAGCGTCTTGCTTCTCCCCGGTATCTTCGATCAGAACGGCAACGTCGCCCTCGATGCGGTCGATGACGTAATACGAATCTCCCATAAGCTTTCTCCTATGCGGCCTTTGCAAGCGAGGTGCCGTCGCATCCTATCGTTATCGTGCCCTGAAGATCCGTCCGATAGAGGTGGGGCACGCTTGAAAGCGCTGAAAGAACCTCGCTCGAAGGGTGCCCGTACGAGTTGTTCCTCCCGACGGATATGACCGCGTACGACGGCGACAGCTGGTTTACGAGCTGCGCGTCGGTCGATGTCTTCGACCCGTGGTGGCCCACTTTCAGGACATCGACGTGATGTGCGCAAGCCTTCTCTATGATGCCGGTCGACGCGTCGCCCGTGAAGAGGAAGGATTTCTCGCCGACCTTCACTTCGAGGATGACCGACCAGTCGTTAAGGTTCGAATACGATGCTTCACGCGGCGAAAGGACGGTCGCCGAGACATCGTCGGTCGAGCAAATCGTCTTTCCCGCCTCTGCGGCATGGACGGGGATTCCCTTGCTTGCGATAGTGTCGAGCAGATTCTCGAACGTCGCGGTGTTCGACGTCGCTCGAGGCATCCAGATCTCGCCGACGTCGAAACTGTTCAGGACCTGAGCCATGCCCCCGATGTGGTCTTCATGCGGGTGCGTCGCCACAACGTAGTCGATGCGCGAATACCCGAGCGAGGCGATGTAGCTGGCCACTTTCGTGCCGCTTTCCGTCGTTCCCGCGTCGATGAGCATGGTTTTGCCGTCCGGCAGTTCTAGGAATTCGCTATCCCCTTGGCCTACATCGATGAAGTGGACCTGCGCTCTTCAAAGGGATCCGCTATCGCTCTTGATGATCTTGTGGGCGAACGAGAACATCTTGCATCCTTGGCACCGGGTCGCGGTGCCCTGCGGGTCGATGGTCGCCGCTCCGCCGAGGATTCCCTGGTCAACCGACCACGCGACCGCGTTGTATGCCCACGTGCTTACAGAAGACGCGTCCGGTTTCGCGGCGAGTGCCGAGCCGTCGCTCGAGGTATCGATATGGGAGATGACGTTCGCCGCCTCCGAGATCATGAAAGCGAGCTGCTCGCGCGTGATCGAGTCGTTCGGGCCGAACTTGTTCACGCCGGCATATCCGTGGGTGACCCCGGTCGAGCGCGCCCAACGTACGGCGTTTCCATACCACGAGGCTGCCGAGTAATCGACGTCGTCGAAGTCTTCGGCTCGGCATATGGGCTCACCGGCCATCCGCCACAAGACGGTTACCGCCATGGCGCGCGTGACCGAGTCGTTCGGGCCGAAATTGCCCGAGCCGTCGGTGTAGCCCCCCATGAGGCCGTTGTCGAGCGCGTAGTCGAACACGCCGCTCGTGACGTACCAGGAATCGGCGGGGACGTCGTAGAACCCGCGGTACTGCGGTTGCGGGGTGGGAGCCGGCGTAGGCGTCGGGGTCGGAGTGGGCGTGGGGGCCGGGTCAGGAACGGGGGATTCGTGCACGCACTTCGAACAGGGTTGCCGCCCTGCATCGATTGCCTGCTGCAGCGTCATCTCAATCGGGTTTTTCATCCTTGAGCAGGTCGAACTGTAATGGTACTTGCTTCCTGTCCGCGAGCACCAAACGGTTCGGTTCATGTCGGCCTGGAGCTCGACGTCGCTTTGCTGCAGGGTCTCGGAGGAGGCGCTTTCGACCGCAAAAGCAGGTTGCGTGTTGAGCGCCGCCTGAGTGGAGGCGCAAATGGTCGCCCCTAAAATGAAAGCAACCAATGCGATGAAGAGGCGGGAAGCTTTCGCGGAAGCAGTCGGTTTCTCGGTGGTCATGTCTCCTCCTTGCCGAACGTTGCGTTGAGAATATTCTACTACCGAAATCGGAGTCATTGATTATCCTGCTTGAAAGCGGGTTCGGCGAGCGAAGCGATAAGGCGAATCGTCGGCGGACGGCGCGACAATGCGGAACGTTGCCTGAAGGCTCGAGAAAAAAGCCGCGATTTGCGCAGGTTTTGGCCGCCACGCTCTTGTGCACTCCAGTTCGACGGGGCGAAACCCCAGGTGGGAAATCTCTCGCTCGGCGGCGTTGCCATCGAGCGAGCGGAAACCTGCGCAAATGGCTTGATTTTATGTCGGAGGCGGAGGCTGCCGCGTTTTGCTGCCGAAATGGAGCTGGATCCGTTAGGGAATAACGTGCTCTTCCCGCCCTTTATCCTTGCGGGCCGCGCGAACACCTTCTGCAGTGAGTTCGCCGACGTGCTCGAAGCGGCGTTTCGTTGAGGCGTTCGCCTCTTTGTCGCGAATCCGGTCGCGTGAACCGTTACAATACGGGCAACTCGATTCGTTCGTTCCCGATGCTTTTGGAGTCGCATGCCTAACTTCGCCAAGCCTTTGAACCGCGTGATCTTCCTTTTGTGCGTCATCGTGACCGGCGCCGTCGCGGGCGCGTTCGTGTGGGCGTTCTTCTTTCTTATGAACCTCGGGATATCCTTTTTATGGGACACGCTTCCTCGCATGATCGGCGCTGTGGCCGACGCGCATCTGCCGGGGCTCGCGAGCGGCCCGTTCGGCTTCCTGCCTTATCCGCTTATCGTGTGCGTAGCGGGCGGGCTTGCCATCGGGTATTTCGACAAGAAAACCGGCGTGCGCCCCGAGGATCTCGATGTCGTCATGGGTAAGGTGAAGCGCGACGGGCGCTACAGCTACGACGGCATCGGGAAGCTTTCGATCGCGGCGCTTCTGCCGCTTCTGTTCGGCGGCTCGATCGGTCCCGAGGCGGGGCTCACCGGCGTGATCGCGGGGTTGTGCACCTGGGTCGGCGATCGCATGCGCCGCTTCGGCGCCGAGTTCCGCGCGCTCACCACGATCGGCGCGCAGGCCGCCTTGACGGCGCTCTTCACGGCGCCCCTGTACGGCTTCGTCGCCCCGCTCGCCGGCACGGCCGACGCCGCGCCGAACGGCACGGGCGAGATCGACCTGAAGCTCCCCCGCGCGCAGAAAACTTTCGTGTACCTGTGCGCGATCGTCGGCGCACTCGGCGCATTTCTCCTGCTTGGAGACCTGTTCGGCGGTGGCATGGGCCTTCCGCGCTTCTCGGGGATGGAAGTGGGCGCGCTCGAGGCCGCGCTCGTCGTGCCGCTCTCGCTCGCGGGATGCGCGGCGGGCTGGGCGTTCCACGCCTCCACGCACGCGTCGTGCGCGCTTTCGCGGCGCATGGGCGCCTGTCCCGTCGCCAAGGCGGTGCTCGCCGGCGTCGTGCTCGCGCTCTGCGGGATGGCGCTGCCCTACACTATGTTCGCCGGCGAGTCCCAAACGCACATGCTCATGGAAGGATACGAGGCCATTCCCGCGGCCGCGCTCATCGCGACCGGCTTCGTGAAGGCGGCGCTCACGCCGTTCTGCATCCAGATGGGCTGGCGCGGCGGGCACTTCTTCCCGCTCATCTTCGCGGGCGTGAGCTTGGGCTACGGGTTCGCCCTCGTCTCCGGCGCCGACCCGGTCGCCTGCGTGGCCGTCTGCACCGCGGCGTGCATGGGCGCGGTCATGCGTCAGCCTGTCATGGCGGCGCTGCTTCTTATCATGTGCTTCCCCGTGAAGGGCGTGGTCGTCATGATCGCCGCCGCGGCCATCGGCTCGGCGATCCCCCTGCCGCGCGCGCTTCGCGCCCAAAAGGAAGGGGAGGCTGCCCGTGATTAACTTCCGCATGCTCCTCGACGTGCTCAAGCATTCCGGGTTCGGCCCCATCACCTGCGTGTTCGCGGTGGCGTTTCTCGTCTGCTCATGCGCGGTGTGGCTTGCCGACCCGCAGAACCTCAGCTTCGGCGATGGGGCGTGGTTCTCGTTCGAGGTCGTGTCGACCATCGGGTTCGGCGACGTGAACGCGGCCGGGCCCGTCGCGCGCGTGGCGGCGGTGGTGCTAAGCGTCCTTAGCATCTTCTACATCGCGCTTCTCACCGGCGTCGTGGTGAGCTACTGCACCACCGCCATCAAGACCCGCGAGGAGGGCACTCTCGCCAACTTCACGGCGAACCTCGAGCGGCTCGACGAGATGACGCCCGAGGAGCTCGCCGCGTTCTCGGAGCGTGTGCGGGAATACCGCCGCACGCATTAGCGGCGGGGGAAAGCGGGGCGGGGGAACGGGGCGCGCGGCTTCGCCCTCCCAATGCGACGCGGCACCGCCCGTCCCGCTCGCCTCGCGCGCCTGATAATGTTAAATCGCTGCCGATGGTGTTAACTCTCGGGCGAACGCGGGCGTTCTGCGTCACAATAGGGGACGAGTAAGCGAACTGCGCGGCAAGGCCGCCGCATGAAACACGAAACGACAAGGAGCGTACCTGTGGCTAAGGTCAACCCGAATTACCAGAAACTTCCCGGCAGTTATCTCTTCTCCGAGATCGCCCGCCGCACGGCAGCCTATTCCGAGGCGCACCCCGAGGCGAAGCTCATCAAGATGGGCATCGGCGACGTGACCCGCCCGCTCGCGCCCGCGGTCATCGAGGCCATGCACGCCGCCGTCGACGACATGTCGTGCGCGGAGTCCTTCCACGGTTACGGCCCCGAGCAGGGTTACGACTTCCTGCGCTCCGTCATAGCCGAGAAGGATTTCCACGCCCGCGGCGTCGACATCGCCGACGACGAGATCTTCATCTCCGACGGCGCGAAGTCCGACTGCGGCAACATCGGCGACATCCTCGATGTCGACAACGTCGTCGCCGTGTGCGACCCGGTGTACCCGGTGTACGTCGACTCCAACGCGATGGCCGGCCGCGCGGGCGACTACGACGCTGACGCCGAGCGCTGGACCAACATCACCTACATGCCCACCACCGCCGAGAACGGCTTCTGCCCGGCGCTGCCCGAGGGCAAGGTCGACGTCATCTACCTGTGCAGCCCGAACAACCCCACCGGCACGGTGCTCACCGCCGACCAGCTGAAGGTGTGGGTTGACTACGCCAACGCCAACGGCTCCATCATCATGTTCGATGCCGCCTATGAGCGCTTCATCACCGAAGAGGGCGTGCCCCATTCCATCTACGAGGTCGAAGGTGCCAAGACCTGCGCCATCGAGTTCCGCTCGTTCTCCAAGACGGCCGGCTTCACCGGCGCGCGCTGCGGCTACACCGTGGTGCCGAAGGAGCTTGAGCGCGACGGCCAGAGCCTGAACGCCATGTGGAACCGCCGTCAGTGCACGAAGTTCAACGGCGCGAGCTACATCATCCAGCGCGGCGCCGCGGCCATCTACACCGAGGAAGGCGAGCGTCAGATCGAGGAGACGCTCGACTACTACCGCAACAACGCGCGCGTGATCAAGGAGGGCCTCGAGGCCGCCGGTTTCACCGTCTACGGCGCCGTGAACAGCCCGTATATCTGGTGCAAGACCCCCGAAGGTGTCGGCAGCTGGGAATTCTTCGACAAGCTGCTCACCGAGGCGAACATCATCACGACGCCGGGCGCGGGCTTCGGCCCCTCCGGCGAGGGCTACGTGCGCCTGACCGCATTCGGCGATGCTGATGCTGCCGTGGAAGCCATGGAGCGCATCAAGAAGCTCATGGCATAAGCAGGTTTTGACACCTGCGCGCTCGGCGGGGCGTTCGCGTCCCGTTGGGTGCGACGTTTTCGGGCCCCTTTCGCTTGGATGACAGGCGAAAGGGGCCCGTTCGCGTTCTTCTTAAAAAATGGCGAACGAGGGACAAAAATCGCCGTTCTGTGATTGTCCTGAGAATGTATAGCTCGAAGCCGTTGCCGTATGGAATGAAATAATCCCCATTCTTATTGAAAATGGGGATTAACCTGATCGATTCAGATTGCCTTGAAGCACTTGGAGAAACTCGACTAGCGCAGATCGGCGATTTTTGTCCCGCGCAGGGCTAAACATCGCAAGAAGGGGAAAGGGCGGGCCCCCGACCTGAGCTGCCTCCCATTTCTCGGACATGAGAGGCAGCTCGGCGAAGACCCGCCCTTTCTTGCGATGCTCGTTATTCTTGCTTAGAAGCCGCCTTGGCTTGCGCGCTCGGGGACGAGCGTGCGGCGCTTGCCCTTCGCCCAGTCCATCGAGCGGAAGCGTTTCACCTCGTGGAACTTGTAGTTCTCGCCCCACATGAAGCAGAAGCCGCGCAGCTCTTCGAGCAGCTCCTCGGGGGTGCCTGCGTGCTCGTCTTCGATGTAGGTCTTGAACACCGAGTACGTTTCGCTCTTGTCGTGGATGCGCACCTTCGGGAAGCGGATGGAAAGCCACGTGCGGATGGCGGCGTTGAGCTTTTCCGCTCCCGGGTCGTCGCCGAAGATGACCTCGATTGGCTCCCAGTATTCCTTGTACAGGCGCGTCTGCTCGTCGTGGTCCATCGCGATGAGCAGGTAGTTGCGCACGAGGTCCGCCGTGGTTAGCGGCACGCCGCGCGCGTTCAGGCTCTCGAAGATGAGCTGCGGGTTGTCGTTCTTGTCGAGCTCGGCGTCGATGACCGTGAGCACCTTCATGCCGTTCCAGAACGACTCGGCGTCGAAGCCTTCCTTCTCCATCTCGCCGTAGAAGTAGTCGAAGTTCTCGGTGATGCGCTCCGAGGGGCGCTCGGGCAGCTCGGAGCCGTCAACGATGGCCTCGAGCGTTGGGCAGTCGTTGAGCGACAGGATGAGCTTGCAGGCGTGCTCGTCGCCGGCTTTCACGTGAAGGAACTTCTCGTCGATCTCGTCGGCGGTCATGCTGTCAACGGTGGCGTTGTGCTCGCGCAGGTACTTCACGAGGGCGGCGATGACGATGGTGAGCGTGGTCATGCGCTGCTGGCCGTCGATCACGTCGAGCTGATGGCGCGCCGTCTTCGCGAACTGGTCGGGCGCGTAGAGCACCGTGCCGATGAAGTGCGCGTTGCCCGTGCGGCCGCTGCGGTTGATGTCCTGCCACAGTCCCTTGCACTGCTGGATGCCCCAGGAATAAACGCGCTGGTAAACCGGGATGACGAACTGGGTTTCGTCCGTCCCGAGCAAGTCGAGGAACAACTCTTGCTTCGTTTGCATGCTAAGCCTCTTTCTCCGTACCGCGCTCGCGGCATGCAGTCGCGGGCGCTGCCCAAAAACCGTGCAGGATTATAGGGCAGCGCCAGGGAAAATGGTAGAGATTGAGAAACGTTTGTGCGAAACTCTCTTTCTTCTTTATCGTGAGCTTCCAAAGCGATATGCAGGGGGTAGGGGAAGGCGGGCTGCGCTATCGCGCCACGCTCATATAGCTCGCGAACGAACCGTGGGTCGTGATCTCCTCGACTCCTGGAATCGCATTGCCACTCGCGTTCACGACTGCGCATGCCTCGACGAGGAACCCTTTCGCGTGCGTGCCGTCTTCGAGCTCGACGGTGCCGAACCCGAGCGGGGCGGGAACGGAGGCGACGAGGGCGCCGAACGATTCGGCGGACATGCGGTAGAGCTCGACCTCGATGTTCGCCCCGCCCTCACTGGCTCGCAAAAGGCCGGGCTTCACGGGCTCGGTTGGAAGCGCGAAAAGCCGGTAGCCGGCCGCGGTCTTTGCGGTGCGCAGGAATTCCGCGCCCAAGTCCTCGAGCTGCGGGTGCAGGGCGAAGCTGCGCATGTGCTGGCCGCAAACGGCGACCGTGACATCGCTACATGCCGAGAACGCCCGTGCCGCCGTGAGAAGCGTTCCCTGCGACGCTGCAGCGGAGAAGAAGGTGACCCCGAAGGGGCGCTTCGGTGCGGCTTCACCTGCGGGAACGTCGATGGCCACGAGGTCGCACAGGTTGCAGTGGTTGGTGTAGAGCCCCATGAGCGAGTTCGTGCGGATGGGGTCGGCGCGCACCTCGTCGCGCGTGAAGGTGCCGCCCGCCGTCGGCATGACGAGCACCGCACCGCCGAGAAGCGCTCGCGCCCGGGCGCGAGCGGCGGACACGGTGTGCAAGGCCGCAAACGCGTCAGCCGCCGAAAGGTCGTCGCGGTTGCCGCTTTCCAGGATGGTACGCGTCACGGGGAAGACGTCGTCCGCATGCTCGGTCACGAACGCGCCGAGGTCGCTCCAGCGCTCCGCCACCCAGGCGCCGTCGTAGAGGATGGACGCGATGTCGGAGAGCCATTGCGTGTCGATGCGCTCGAAGCGTGCGCCGTTCTCGCGTGCCACGCTTTCGAGCTTGCCGAGCGCGCGGTGCCAGGCGGCGCGGTATTCTTCGGCGAAGTCACCGTAGAACTGCGGTTCGTCTTGCGGCACATACACGGTGCAGGGGAAAGCGGCGCGTGCATCGCGGTCGAACTCGCGCGACCAGGCGCATGCGGGATCGGGGCCCGCCGCCACCGCGTCGACGGCCTCGCAGTCGGCGAGGGTGCGGGCGAACACGGTCACGCAGTCGAGGCTCGCGCAGGCGGGAACGACGCCCGACGTGGACCACGACCCCAAGGGCGGCTTGAATCCGACGAGCCCGTTCAAGGCGGCGGGCACGCGCCCCGAACCCGCCGTGTCGGTCCCGAGCGAGAACGCGGCCATGCCGAGCGCCACCGCCACGGCCGACCCCGACGACGAGCCGCCGCTGATGAGCGCGGGGTCGAGCGCGTTCTTACACTCGCCGAAGGGGCTGCGCGTGCCCACGAGCCCCGTGGCGAACTGGTCGAGGTTCGTCTTGCCCACGGGGAAGGCGCCCGCGGCGATGAGCCGTTCGACCACGGCCGCGTCGCGCTTGGGCGTGTAGGCGTAGGCGGGGCAGCCGGCGGTCGTGGGCACGCCCGCGACGTCGATGTTGTCCTTCACGGCGAAGGGGATGCCCCAGAGGGGCTTGTTCGCGCGTTCGTCGTCGTCCATGCTTTCGAGCGCGGCGAGGTACGGCTCGACGAAGTCCCAGGTCGGCGGCACGATCCAGACATTGTGCGAGGCGTATTCCCCCGCGCGTTCGATGATGGCGGCGGCGATGTCGCGCGGGGAGAGTGTACCCGACTCGTAGGCTCGGCGAAGGCTTGCGATCGTCAAATGTTCGGGAACGAACGGCTTTTCCATGGGAAGTCTCCTTAAACGGTGGGGTGATTGAAAGCGGGGCGGCGATCGCAGCTTGCGTGCAACCGCCGTCTGGTGGTGCGAAAACGGGACAGAGTGGGCTGCTTCAACGGTTGGCGGCCGTTGGGGGCAGCCGCCAACCCAGCGGCCGCCAACCGCAGTCGCTAGTCGGGCCGCACGGCCGAGACCATCTGACCTGCGGTGACGAGCGCCCCCTGGGCGACGGCGAGCTTCTCGATCGTGCCGGCGACGGGCGCGCAGACGGGGAACTCCATCTTCATGCTCTCGAGCACGACGATCTCGTCTCCCGCGTCCACATGAGCGCCTTCGCAGACAACGACCTTCCACACCGCGCCCGAGATCTGGGCGTTCACCGGCTCGCATCCTTCCGGCGCGCCCTCGTCGGAAAGCGGTGCGCTTGCGGGCTCGTCGGAGACGAACACGTCGAGGCCCTCCTTCACCCAGCGGTCGTGCTCGGCCTGGAACGCCGCCTCCTGATGGTTCTTGAAACGCGCGATGCTTTCCTCGTTCTCCTTCAAAAAGCGCAGATAGTCGCCCAGGTTGAATGTGGTCTCCTCGATGCGGGGGTTGAACCTGCCGCGCAGGCAGTCGCGGCGCAGTTCCAGGATCTCATCGGCCGAGACCGGGTAGAAGCGCAGCTGGTCGAAGAAATCGAGGAGCCACGGCTTGCCCGGTGCGAAGGCGGGGGTGGGCTGCACGGGGTTCCACATCTGGGTGGTGCGGCCCACGAACTGGTAGCCGCCCGGGCCCTCCATGCCGTACACGCACAGGTACGCGCCGCCGATTCCCACCGCGTTCTCCGGCGTCCAGGGGCGCGCCGGGTTGTACTTCGTCGTGACCATGCGGTGGCGTGGGTCGACGGGCGTCGCCACGGGCGCGCCGAGGTACACGTCTCCCAAGCCAAGCACGAGGTAGTCGGCGTCGAATACGATGCGGCGCACGTCGTCTATGCTGTCGAGCCCGTTGATTCTCCTGATGAACTCGGGGTTCGACGGGCACCACGGCGCGTCGGGGCGCGTGGTTTCCTGGTAGCGGCGCGCGGCGAGCTGCGTTTGCGGGTCGTCCCAGGAAAGCGGCAGGTGCACGATGCGCGAGGGGACGGTGATGTCCTCGAGCGGGGGAAGCGCCGCGTCGATTTCGGCCACGCGAGCGCACAGCTCGGTCATGCTCGTCTTCGCGGGGTCGAAGTGCACCTGGAGCGAGCGGATGCCGGGCGTGAGGTCGATCACGTCGAGTTTCGCCTGCTCGATGTGCTGCATGAGCACATGCACGCGGAACCTGAGCGCGATGTCGAGCTTCATGGGACCGTACTCCACGAGCAGCGCGTCCTCGCCCGATTGGCGGATGCAGAGTTTCTCGTCGCCTTTCCCGCGCGAAAGAAGGATCGCGTCGTCGGGGGAGAAGGGGCTCGGGGCGGGGAGGGGAAGCGCGAGGTCGAACGCGCGCTCACTTGGCGATTCCGCCGCAGCGGCGAGCGCGGACGTGCGCACGGCGGCGATGGCGCCCTCCATGCGCTCACGCAGCGCGCCCGCTTCTGCCAGGTTGAGCACCTGGAAGCGCACCTCGTCCCCCGGGCGCAGCTGGCCCAAGATCCAACGCTGGGACAGCGCCACGACCACGGGGCACACGAACCCGCCCAGGCTCGGGCCGTCGGGGCCGAGGAGGATCGGCTGGTCGCCCGTCAAGTCGAGCGCGCAGATGGAATACGGGTTGTCGTGGATGTTCGAGGGGTGCAGCCCCGCCTCGCCGCCGTCCTCGCGCGCCCACTGTGGCGCGGGGCCGTTCAGGCGCACGCCCGTGCGCGCCGAGTCGTAGTTCACCGTGTAGACGGCGCTCGTGAGTGTGTCGAAGAACTCGGGACGCAGGAATTCGCCGTCGGAAAGCGGCCCGACGATGACGCCGATCGTCCAGGAATGCCCGAAGGAGGGAACGCTTCCTGCGTCGACGGCGAAGCCGGTGGCGAGCCCGGTACCCGTGCTTGCAGGCGCTGGCTTGCACGCCGCATCGCCTTCCGCGGTCTCGAACAGCGCGAGCACGTCGCCTGCGCGCAGGGCGCGCCCGTTCACGCCGCCGAACTTGCCGTCGACGAACGTCGAGCGCGATCCCAAGATGACCGGCACGTCGATCCCGCCTTTCACCAGCAGATACGCGCGCATGCCGTCGGCCGCCGCCCCGAAGCGCAGGACGTTTCCGGCTTCGGCGCGCACCGCGGCAAGGCGCGGCACGGGCCGGCCGTCGAGCTTCGCCTCCATGTCGGCGCCCGCAAGGCAGAACCAGCATGCGCAGCGGAAGCGGTAGGCACCGCCACGCATGGTGAGCTCGAGGCCGGCTGTGCGCTCGTCGTTTCCGAGCACGGCGTTGCCGAGCCTGAAGCTGTAGGAATCCATCGGCCCCAAGGGCGGCACGCCGACCGCCCAGTAGCCCACCATGCCCGGGTAGTCCTGCACGGTGGTCTGAATGCCGCCGTCGAGTACCTCGATCGCGGCCTCGGCGGGATGGAAGCCGTCGAGCATGTGGGTGAACAGGCGCGCCTTGCGGTAGTCCTCGCTCTCGAAGAGGCTCTCGATGAACGCGCGGTTCGTGGTGACGCCGTACACGCGCACCTCGTCGAGCACCTCGCGCATGAGACAGGCGGCCTGATCGCGCGTGTCGGCGTGCACGATGATCTTCGCGAGCATCGGGTCGAAGAAGCTCGTCACCTCGACGCCCTTGCGGATCCATGTCTCCACGCGCACGTCGTCGGGCCAGATGACCTCGTCGATCTTGCCCGTCGCGGGCAGAAACCCGTTGCTGCAGTCCTCGGCGTAGAGGCGCACCTCGATCGCGTGGCCGCGCGGCGCGTGCAGCTCGTCCCACGGCACGGTCTCGCCTGCGGCCTCGCGCACCATCCACTCCACGAGGTCGATGCCGCAGCATTCCTCGGTGATGCCGTGTTCCACCTGCAGACGCGTGTTCACCTCGAGGAAGTAGAACTCGCGCGTACGCTCGTCGTAGAGGAACTCGACCGTGCCGGCGCTTCGGTAGCCCACGCTCTGTGCGAGGCTCTCGGCTGCGGCGAGCATGCGGGCGCGCACCTCATCGGGGAAGTTGGGGGCGGGGCATTCCTCGACGACCTTCTGGTTGCGGCGCTGCACTGAGCAATCGCGCTCGGCGATGGCCGCGGCGCGGGTGGCGTCGCCGAAGATCTGCACCTCGACGTGGCGGGCGCGCTCCACGTATTTCTCCAGGAACACGTCCCCGTCGCCGAAGTTTGCCTCGGCCAAATGGCGCGCGCTCTCGAAGGCGCCGGCGAGCTCCTCCTCGTCGTGGCAGATCTTGATGCCGATGCCGCCGCCGCCCGCGGTCGACTTGAGCATCACGGGGTAGCCGATTTCCGCGGCGGCCGACGTCGCCTCCTCGACCGTGGAGATGAGCCCCGTGCCCGGCGCGAGCGGCACGCCCGCCTCGCTCGCGATGCGGCGCGCCACGTGCTTCAGCCCGAACTGCTCCATCTGCTCGGGCTCGGGCCCGATGAACACGATTCCCTCGGAAGCGCAGCGGCGGGCGAACTGCACGTTCTCGCTTAAGAACCCGTAGCCGGGGAAGACCGCCTCGGCGCCGGTTTCCTTCGCGGCGGCCATCACCTTGTCAACGTCGAGGTAGGTCGCGGCAGCGCCGCCTTCTCCCAGGCACACCGCCTCGTCGGCCTGTTCGACGTGGAGGCTCGCGCGATCGGCCTCGGAATAGACGGCCACGCTCTTCACGCCCATCTTCTTGAACGTGCGTTCGGCGCGGGTGGCGATGGCGCCGCGGTTTGCTATGAGGATCTTTGAGAACATGAGGGTGCTTCTTTCGGGTAGTTCGGATGCGGTGTTACACGTAAACGGAGAAGGGGCGCAAGGTCATCATCGTTTCGGGGCCTTTCTATTCCGCGTCCCAGATGAGCATGCGCACGGGGGTGGGGTTGTAGGCGTTGCAGGGGTTGTTCAGCTGCGGGCAGTTGCTCACGAACATCATGACGTGGCCGATTGCGCGCATTTCCACGTACTTGCCCGGCGCCGACACGCCGTCGTCGAAGGTGTAGAAGCCGTCTTCGGTGATGGGGACGTTCATGAAGAAGTTGATGTTCGGCGCGAGGTCGCGCTTCAGAAACTGCGCCTCGGGGTCCTTCGACATCTCCAGCATGAAGTCGTCGCGGCAGTTGGCCATGTATTCCTTCTCGCGGGCGTAGCGCACGGTGTTGCTCTGCGCCGAGCAGCAGCCGCCGAGCGTGTCGTGGCGCCCGGTGAGGTCGGCCGTGATCTCGAGCAGCGGCTTGTACTGCTCGGAGCGCAGGATGGTGCCCGTGGTGAGGTAGATGTTCTTCTGTCCCACGATGGTGGCGGTGGCGCTGTAGTGGTCGGCCGGGTCGTCGAGGTTCATGAAGGTGGTGTCGACCGCCTGGTTGCCCTCGATGTCGAGGATGCGAAGCGTCTGGCCGGGCAGCAGCTCGTGCGACCAGCCGCATCCCGATCCGACGACCTCGTCGTAGATGGCGTCCTTCACTTCGAGCGTGCTTTCCTTTGCGTTGAGTCCGTACATGATTTACTCCTTGTCTTCAAGCGTCGCGATCGGTTACATTCCGAGCAGGTTGTAGTAGTCCCAGGTGTTCTGGAATGCGCGGAAGTTCTCGTCGCGGTGCTGCACGCATTCGTCGGTGAGGTCGGTCGCGGGCGCGTCGTAGACGCTCACCTCGACGGGGACGGAGGGCCATGTCGGCGAGTCGTCGAGGGGGTTGGGGGTGTTCGACAGGATCCAGATGCAGTCCATCTCGGTGCGCAGCGTCACGGTGTCGCCTTCCTTGCACCAGTTAGGCTCGAAGTTCATGGAGCCGTCTTCCTTGATGAACACCTTGCTGAACAAGTTCACGCACGGCACGAGGTCGCGCATCGACAGGCCGTTGCGTACGAGCTCCATCGCGACGTTCTCCATGCCTGCGCGGTGATAGTCGTTGCGCTGGTCCTGGTAGGTGGTCTTGCCCCATTTCTCGTCGGTCAGCTCGCGAGTGGTGAGGCCGCAGATGGAATCGTGCCAGCCGAGCGAGTCCTGCACGAAGGACGCCATGGCGCGCCCGTTGTCGCTCATAAGGATATTGCCCTGGGTGAGGTGCGCGGTGAACTGGGCTTTCAGGGTGTCGGGCATGTTGTAGCGCTCGGTCTTGTCGAGCAGGTTGTACAGAAGCACCGCGACGTTCGCGCCTGCTCCCTGCGCCTTGAAGTGCACGTACTTGCCGCGTCCGATCGCCCCGGACCACTTCTCGCCGGGCTTCAATACTTTCGTCCAGATGGCTTGCATGGTGAATCCTCCTTTGTCGTGGCGCCCGCGCTTTTTGCTCGGGCGCGCTTGATGGTTGTTGTGCGGCCGCGCTTTCACGCGGACCGCCGCGGGGTGGGGGCGGGGCCGGGGCGTTCGCGCAAGGGCGTTCCCGGCCACGGCCCCGCGGCCGCCTTACGCCCCCGCCTTCGACACGGGCTTGCCGATGGCGGCGCGCGCTATCGCGAGCTCGTCGTCGACGGGGAAGCCGGCGGCCTTCGCGTGCTCGTAGAAGTCGAGCGTGTCGGCGCGTTGCGCGATGACGGCGCGTTCGTAGAGCGCGTCGGCGGTGACGGTGCGCTCCTCATCGAGCTTGGCGAGCTCGGCCCGCTCAAGCTCGTTCTGCGCCGCGGTGCGGGGGCAGAAGGCAGCGACGAGCAGGTACACGCCGAGTGAGCAGCCGAACGAGATGAAGGTGCACCAGCCGTCCATATCGGCGGTGAAGAAGGGGTTATCGATGTAGAGCAGCGTGTTCTCGACGCCGTAGACGGTGGGCACGGTGACGAAGAAGAACAGGCGGAGCACCAGGCCCGTGATGGCGGACGCGAACACCGCCTGCGTCGAGGAGCGCTTCCAGAACAGCCCGCCGAACAGCGCCGGGATGAGGCAGCACAGCATGAGGTCGAACGCGAGGGTGAGCAGGATGCCGGTTTGGGCGATGCGCGCCGCGATGAAGATGCCGGCGAGCATGAGCGGCACCATGCAGATGCGCACCCAGCGCAGCTGCGGGTCCTTGCCGTGGACGTTCGAGTCGCGGCGGAAGCCGGCCAGGTTGCGCACGATCATGTCGGACATGCCGAGGATCGCGCCCGACGCGGTGGAAAACGATGCCGCGACGATGCCCGAAAGAACGATGACGGCGATGACGGGCGATGCGTATTCGGAGAGGAACACGTAGAGCAGCGGATTGTCGCCCGCTTCAAGGCCGAGCGTCTGCACGCAGGTGAGGGCGATCATGCCGTAGACCACGCCGATGAACGCGGTCAACACGGCGCCCACGAAGCACGCGTTGCGTGCCACCTTCGGGTTCTTCGCGCTGTAGATGCGCTGTTGGAAGTCGATGGCCACGATGTCGCCCACGCCGAGGGACAGAAGCGTCGCCCAGTTGATGGGGGCGCCGCCTTCCACGGTGGTGAGCTGGGTAAGGTCAAAGGGCCCGAAGCCCTCGGGGACGGAGTAGCCGTACGTCACGCCCACGAAGATCGCGATGATCACCGAGGCGACGAGCGTGATGACCGTCTGGATGGCCGCGGTGTAGGCGTCGGAAAGAAGCCCGCCGCAGAGCGTGTAGACGAGCACGAGGCCGCCCGCGATGAACAGGCCGCCCACATACGGGATGCCGAGGAAGTATTCCAACAGGTAGCCGCAGGCCACGAGGTTGCCGGCGAGCAGGATGATGTAGGCCAAAATCATCACGCACGAGGCGAGCTTCTCGAAGGCGCGCCCGTACTTCACGCGGAAGAAGTCGCCGAGCGAGAACAGGCCCATCTCGTTCATCGGCTTGGCGATGAAGATGCCCGACAAGAGCAAAGCGATGGCAAGCCCGATGGCGAGCGATGCGCCGGCCCAGAAGCCTGCCGAGCTTGAGAGGTCCATGTTGCCGACCGTGGCGTTCGAGTCGACCGCGGCGACCATGAGCGCCGGCGCCACGAGGTAGATGGGGAGCATGCGGCCGGCGACGAGGAAGTTCTGCGAGTCGCCTTCCACTTTGCGCCCGACGTACATGCCGACGAACAGGACCAACAGCACGGTGATCCCGACGCCGAACAGAAGCATTGCGTTCATAGGGGGCTCCTAACTTTTTACGAGAGGGTGTGCAGGGTTTGGATGGAGATGGCGGAAGGGCATCTAGGGGATGCCTTCCGGATGCCGCGGGGCGATTCGTGAGAAAAGCTTGTCGACCTGGGCTTTTATATGCTCGGTTTCAGCTTCGCGGATTCCCGGGCGCCCAGCGATATGCCCCAAGTCGGAATCGATTTCGACGATTTCCATGCCGGGGAAGTCGTCGCGTGCATCTTCGAGCGTCTCGGTGAGGAAGTAGCGGTCGGTGCGCGAGGGCATGGCGACGAGCGGCGGGTTGTCGGCGTTCGCTCCGGCGTCTGCGGTGGCGCGTTCGGGCACGTTGGCGTGGAGCCACGCGTCGAGTTGGGCAGCGAGGTCGGCGGCGTTCATGGCAACGTGGTCTCGTGCCCAACCGTCAAGCACCGTCTCGGGGCTTTCGTAACCGAACTGCCGGTATGCGCCCGACAGGAAGAACTCGTCGGAGTATGCCCAGCCTGCGTATACCGCGCCGAAGGCCGAAAGGCGATGGGCCAGCTCATCGGCCGGAAGCGCATCGAAGGCGGCGAGGTCGGCGGTACCGGGCTTTCCCACGAGCACCGCGCGGATGCCTTCCAAGAACACGCGGTTCACGGCACTCGGCGCGGGCGTGGCGCACACCGCGAGCGCGCCGCCGACGGCGTCGGGGAACAGCGCATGCCATACGAAGGCCTGCATACCGCCCATCGACCAGCCGGCGACGAGGTCGATTCGGTCGATCCCCATACGGGCGAGCGCGCGCCTTTGGGCGCGGGCATCGTCGGCGAGCGAGGGGCAGGGCCATGCGGAAAGCCCGCCGCCATCGCTCGGTTTGCTCGACTTTCCCGCTCCGAACTGGTCGAAGGCGATGATGCAGCAGGTCGCGGGGTCGAAAAGCCCCGTGTCGCCCACCCAAGGGGCGTAGCTCAGGGCATTTCCCGAATAGTAGCTCGGCAGCACCACGACGCGCTCGGCCGCGCTTGCGGGAGCGCCCCACAGGGCGCATCCCACGCGTGCGCTTTCGAGCGTGCGCCCGTTTTCGAGCTCGAAGTCGTCAAGCTCGATCGACTCGTATGTGCGCAGTTTCGTCATATGCGAGAAATCCCTGTCTCCGTGCGTGTTTCCCTAGAAGAACTTGAGGTAGCGATCGCGTTCCCAGTCCGTCACCGCGCTCGTGAACTCTTCCCACTCGCGGCGCTTGTAGGAAAGGTAGCTGCCGAACATGGCGTCGCCGAACACCTCGCGCGCAAGCGGGTCGGCGGCAAACGCGTCGCACGCCTCTCCCAAATCGCGCGGCAAGAGCGATATGCCCGCGCGCTCGACGTCTTCAGCCGTGTATTTGTGCAGGTTGTCGCGATGCGGGTCGCCCGGATCGATCTGCTTCTCGATGCCCTCGAGTCCGGCTGCCAGCATGAGCGCCGAGCCGAGATAGGGGTTGAACGCGATGTCGGTGGCGCGGCATTCCACGCGGTTGGCGGCCTTCGGCACGCGCAGCATGTTCGTGCGGTTGTTGTTGCCGTAGCTCACGAAGATGGGCGCCCAGGTCGAACCCGACATCGATCCCTGGCGCACGAGGCGCTTGTAGCTGTTGACCGTCGGCGCGATGGTGAGGCAGATCGCGGGCGCATGCGCAAGGATGCCGCCGATGAACCAAACGGCGAGCTGCGTGAGCCCCACGCCCTTCACGTCCTCGTCAGGCGTTTGCGCCTCGAAGAGGTTCTTGCCCGTCGTTGCGTCTTCGAGCGACATGTTCATGTGCGCGCCCGACCCGGACATGTTCGCGAAGGGCTTGGGCATGAACGACGCGAAATAGCCGTGCTTGCGCGCGATGTCGCCCGCCATGTAGCGGAAGAACGCCACGCGGTCGGCCATGGAAAGCACGTCGGCGTACATGAAGTCGATCTCGAACTGGCTGCGCGCGTCTTCGTGGTCGAAGGAGTACACGTCCCAGCCCAGCTCGTCCATCGCGTCGACGAGCTCGATGAGCCAATGGAAGTTGTCGTGCGCGGTGGCCGTGTCGTAACAGGGCTTGTCGAGCGTGTCGCGGTCGCTGATCGTGTTGATGCCGGGAACGCCGGTGGGCGCGCCCTGCGTCCGCTCGCCGCGTGCAAGGCTTTCGCGCTCGTCGCGCAGCATGAAGAACTCGGTTTCCACGCCGAGGTTCATCTTGTAACCCATCTTCGCCGCACGCTCCACCTGGCGGGAAAGGATGGTGCGCGAGCATGCCTCGAACGGTTTTCCCTGGGTATAGAGGTTGCTCGGGAAGAACGCCACCTCCTTGTTCCACGGCAGGATGAACCCGTGCGCGACGTCGGGGTGCGAGGACACTTCCTCGTCGTTGATCTCCTGCGGCACGCCGTCGAGCGCGGCGCCGGTGTAGAGCTCGGAGCCTTTCACCATCTGATCGAAGTGGGAAAGGGGGACGATCTTCCCCTTCAGGCGGCCGTGGAGGTCGACGTAGCCGGAAAAGCAGAAGCGCACGCCCTGCTCTCTAAGCGTTTCCTTCAGGTTCTCGGGGTCGCATGCTGAAAGGTTCATGGTGGGGCTCCTTCGTTGCGATATTCAATGACGTATTGAATAGTAGGGGCGTCCCGTTGCGCCGTTGTTACCCTGATATTTCGCTCATGTTAAATATCAATGCCGTATTGAATATTTGACAGCATGAGGGTATTCCCGCAAAATTGCTGGTAGATGGACTGATTCGCAGGGTGTCGCATCCAAGGAGGCTTACATGGCAGACGGCGCCGCTTCGAAGAAAAGGCGCGGGCGGCCGCGCAAAGACGGCTCGAAGAGCGCCAACCAGCGCACCGAGATCGCCGCGGCGGCGATCGAGCTGTTTTCCCGCCAGGGCTACGCGCAGACGACGCTTTCGAGCATCGCGCGTGCGGCGGGACTCGATCAAAGCTCGGTGTACTACTGGTTTTCGGGGAAGGACGACATCCTGCGCCATCTCGTCGAGATGAACCGCTCGTCACTTGTCGTCGCATCGGGCATCGGCGCGTTTCCCGATGACAAGCCGGCGCAACTTTACACCGTGCTGCACGAGGATGTGCTCATGCTGTGCCGTCTTCCGTTCGACTTCTACGTGCTCGAGCAGGCGGCGATCGCGCAGCCGGACAACTTCGCCGACCTCGCAGCCGACTACCATGCGCTCGCCGACCAGGTGCGCGGCATCATCGAGAGCGGCGTCGCCGACGGGTCGTTCGTCGCGTGCGACGCGGAGCGCGAGGCGGTGCTCGCGCTCGCGATGGACGAGGGCGTCCAGCACCGGTTCCATGCGATGGGGACCGTGCCGGGCGCGGCGGCGGAAGGCGGGCGGCGCGAAGGTGCGGGCGGCGCGGCGTGCGAGAACTCGGGGGCCGGTGAGCTTGCGCTTAGCGCCTCCGAGGTCGCGGATGCGGGGGCGTCGGCTACCGTCGCGCGCCTTCTCGCGCGGGAGACCGTGGCCGAGGTGCGCGCCCGCGCCCGCGAGCGCAAGTGGGTGACTTGCTGAGGCGTCGGGGCTGATGGGCGAGCTCTCGGTTTCCGGCGCGGGGCCCGCTCGCAATGGGGCGTTGCCTCTGCGAAGCTAGCTTATGCAGACGACGTGCAGCACGTCGCCGTCCACGGTGAAGGCCACGTCGAGCGACGCGTAGGCGAGATGGTACACCCGTGTGGGCTCGTGCTTGCTGCCCGCGCGGCGCGGGTCCTGACGCAGCACCTCGATAAGCCCCGCGAGCTTGTCATGCTCAACCAGATTTCGCAGCTCGTCGGGGAGGTCGACCTCAAGTTCGTGCCATGGCGCGCTCTCGATCCATCCGCCGCTTGCGTCGGCGTGGCAGTCGGCGAAGGGGATGTAGGGCTTGATGTCGAGGATGGGCGTGCCATCGCGCAAGTCGGCGCCGAGCACGTGGATCACGGGGCCGGCTTCGGTGCGTTCCACCCGGTCGAGCTTCACGCAGGTTAGACCTATCGGATTCGGGCGAAACGGGCTGCGAGTCGCGAACACGCCCACGCGCTCGGCGCCGCCGAGCCGCGGCGGGCGCACGGTCGGCGACCATTTCGCCGTGCTGCCGCTTTTCCGCGGCGTCGCCCGGTCTTTGGCGATGTCGAGCGCGCTTCCGCCCTCGACGCCGTTCTCGAACTGCCAGATCAGCCAGAGATGGGAAAAGCCCTCGAGCCCGCAAACGGCGGAATCGAGGGCGAACTCGGGCTCGAAGACGATGCGTCCCTGCAGGTGGGGCGCGAGAAAGCTGTTGCGAGGGATGCCGAACTTCTGCGGCAAGTCGGTGCGGATGCGGGCAATCGGTTTCATGCCGCTCATTGTAGCGCGGCGGGACGTGGCCGCCGCGTCGCCGCGGGCGGGCGGTATCGTGCGCGCAGGCGCGCGGCCATGCCCTCGAAAAATGGTGCGGCCGCATGGGCTTCGAACATGCGGCCGCGTGAGAGGGACGCCAAGCGCCCCGTGTGGTTCTTACGCCACGAAAAGCTTGGTCGCGTCGCTTGTGTCGCAGTCAGCGAGCGCAACGTGCCTGATGGACGGGTCGTCGTCGGTGGAGTAATAGTACGTTTTCGTGCGGCCTGAGAAGCATCCGGTGTACAGCGTGCGCTCGAAGGTGCCGTCGGCCATGGCCGCCGACCCTTCCACCATGGCGACGTTGCCGAGCGTGTGGAACGCGCGCAGCACGTTTTCCTGCTCGGTTGCCTTCTCGGGATGGTTCGCGTTCAAAAACGCCGCCTTCACGAAGCGCGAGGGAGAATACGAATCGCCCGGGATGCCGCGCGCGCCCGCGCCTGCCCCGAAGGGCGCAAGTTCGGCGCGCGTCCAGGTCGCAGGCGCGGGAAAGTCGCCCGTTGCGGTGATGTAGGTGCGCAGGTTAGTGAGGTGCCACGCGAATTCCGGCTGGTTCGCGAGTGTGTCGACCGGGTTGTCCATGACGTGCAGCCCGTCGGCCATCTGCTCGACCACGATCGAGCGTGAGCCATCGCCGATGATCCAGTGCAGCATCGACACGCCGAGCCCCTCGCCGGCCGGCTTCGCGACGATGTTGGCGTTCGCGAGCGCCGCCTCGGCCTCGTCGACCGTTGCGAAGTTTGCCGCGATCCATGCAGGGAACTCATAGGCGGCGATGTTCGTCTTGCCGTCAACGGGCTCGGCGGAGTACTCGGCGTACCCGGGGAAGTTCAGCCCCGCGACGCCCAGCCCCGCATCGTTTCCGCAATCGAAGTAGAGCGGGTAGTTGTTCAGGGCAACGGCCATCCCGATCACCGCATGGGCGGCCGGCGCGTCGTCGAGGTAGGAATAGGGCAGCGGGAACCCCGCAGGCGTCACCACCACGCGCTCGCCGTAGCGTGTGCTCCAATCGAGGTTGCGGGCCAAATACATGTTGCCGTCGCTATCGCTGAATCTGATTCCCGTGCACATGGTGCGTCCTTTCAGTCGCGTGCCCGCATGCGGATTCGTTGCTCCGCACGCGGGCTTGGTTGTCGACGTCATGGTGCGCCTGCGCGGCGGGAAGGGCAACCGTCTTTCGCACGCCGTTGCCGAGCCGTTGCCGAAACGCCGCGAGGCCGACAAACCGTACTCGGCTGAGGCCCTGCGGCGGACAAAAGACGGCGATATGCGAGTCTCTCGCGGACTTCGGAAAGAGATGAGCGAAGAACGGAAAATGAAACACCAGGTCAGATTTGATGTGAATCCGCAAGCAAGGAAAGCGGGCTCGCATATCGCCCTTTTTTGTCCACGAGAAGGCTGAATCGAGAAAGAACGCCGCAAAAGCGAGTGGGATAATGCACGAGAGGGTGGAATCGAGCCGAAGCGGTACGTGCCTGCATAGCGAAGCGGTGGAAAAGCGAAATCGATCGTGCAGCATGTGCGTGGCGAGGGGAAAGACGAGGGCGAAACGGCTGGTTCCGCCCTCCGGAGTCGTGCCGCTCTGCAGGTTCCGCGCGCACCTGCTTGCGCCCGCGGAGCCCGTAGGATTTACAGGTAGCTCACCGTTTCATCGAGGGGTTTGCGGCTGGCGTGGTTCGCCAGAGGGCCTGCGCCTTCGGCGGCGAACCCCAGATCGAGCAGCATGAGAACCTCTTCGTTGCTTGGCAGGTCGAACGCCTTGGCTGCCGCATCCGGGTCGAAGAAGTTCACCCAGCAGCTGTCAACGCCCGCGTTCGCGGCGGCCAACAGCAGATGCGTCGCCACGATGGAGGCGTCCTCGATTCCGGAGTCGCGCTTGCCGCCGGGGTAGGTGAACACGTTCTCGCTGTTGAACGCCACCATGAGCACGGTGGGCGCGTTGTAGCGGCACGGCGTCAGCTCGTCCACCTTCGCCAGCGCCTCGGGCGACTGGATGACATAGATGCGCTGCTCCTGCAGGTTCTTCGCCGTGGGGGCCACGCGCGCGGCGCCCAAAATGGCATCCAGCTGCTCGCGCGTGATCTGGCGGTCGCTGTAGCTTTTGCACGAATAGCGCTTCTCGATGACGTCGGAGAATTCCACGATGGGTCCTTTCTCGAAAAAAGTTTGCAACTCGGGAAAACCGTAGCACACTTTTCGAGTAGTTTTCGCTCATCCGGTCACGTTTGCTGTTGGAGGAATCTATGTGCTGAGGTTAGCAAATTGACAAATCTATGCACGTTAGAAGCTAGCAAATTGACAAAAACTGACTATAATTCGGTTAGCAGATTGACAAACCCCAGGTGACGCTTTTGATTGGAGACTGCATGCTAAAGCGAAAAGCTATGGGCCAGCTCGAGGAGTGGTATCGCACTCGAGCAAAGCGGGCGCTCCTTGTTACGGGGGCTCGCCAGGTGGGCAAAACATTCCTCGTACGCGATTTCGCCGCAAAGCATTGGACTCACGTGGCCGAAATCAACTTTTTCGAGAATTCGGAGGCCCGCGCTGCCGTTGAATCAGCGAAAAACTCGTCAGAGCTGTTTCTGCGTCTGACGGCTTTTGCTGATGCTCCTTTAGTGCCGGGTGAAACGGTGCTGTTCCTTGATGAGATTCAAGAGTGCAAAGAGGCCGTTACGGCTATCAAATTCCTTATGGAGCGCAACGATTACGATTATATCCTGTCGGGATCGCTGTTGGGTGTTGAGCTGAAAGGCATAGCTTCGGCACCTGTCGGCTCTCTGAATACCGTTAAGATGTATCCGCTCGATTTCGAGGAATTCTGCTGGGCAAACGGGGTCGCGCCGGAGGTGCTTGACGAGGCGAGGAACGCATTGCATGATCGTCGCCCAGTGGATGAGTTCGTGCACGGCAGATTGCTTGGGTTGTTTCATCGCTATCTCATAAGCGGTGGTATGCCGGATGTTGTTGCATCATTCGTGGAGTCTGACGACGTGACGCGAGCAAGAGCCGCGCAAGAAGCGATTGTCACGCAATATCGCTGGGATATCGGTAAATATGCGGGCGACCGAGCTCGGGTTGTACGCAGGATTTTCGATCTTATGCCCTCGGAGATAAGTCAGCAGGATAAGCGGTTTGTCGTTCGCGATGTTGAGGGCGATTCCCACTTCAATCGTTACGACAACGATTTCATGTGGCTTGCGGATGCAAGCGTTGCGTTACCCACCTACAATGTGAGAGAGCCGCGTTACCCGCTTGCGGCGAATATGGAATCTCCGAAGTTCAAGCTGTTCAGTTCGGATGTCGGGCTGCTGACGTACCAATGCGGGATGAACGTGGTTAGAGACATGCTTGGTAGCCGTCCGGATATCAACTTCGGCGCAATATACGAGAACGCCGTGGCACAGGAGTTAGCAGCGCATGGACATGGGTTGTACTACTTCAAAGCGCGCAATGTCGGTGAACTCGACTTCGTGATTCAAACAAGCGACCGCCGCGTCGTGCCGCTCGAGGTGAAATCTGGAAAGGGATACAAGCGCCACAGTGCTCTAACCCATGCTCTCAACACTGTGAACTATGGAATAGTGGAAGCGTTCGTCCTGTACGAAGGCAACGTCGAAGTTGATGGCCCTGTAGCGTACTTGCCGATATACATGGTGATGTTTCTCTAGTTGAACGCGATAGAAGTTGTGCGAGGGTAGCGCCGTGCTGAGAAATCAATAGCCTCCTATCGATGTGGAGGATTTTCCACAAATCGTTCCGCGGAAAACGTTGCCGAACTACTCATCCCGCTTGCCGTCGGATCCGTTTCGGCTCCGCCGCTTCTCCTGCCGCTCCTGCTCGATTTGGCGGGCGAACTCCTCCATCTTGCGCTCGCCTTCGCTTTGGATGCCGAACAGGGTGCGCCCGCTCGATATGCGCGGTTGCTCGTCGCCGTTCATCTGGATGCGGAGCTGCTCTTGGATGCGCCGCCACTTTTTCTCGAAATCGTCCATGCGCCCATGATAGCAGCTCGCATGCGCGAACATGAGGATGCGGCGCCTCCGAACGTGTCTGGAGGCGCCGCATCTGGGAAAAGGCGAAGCCGCGGTCTTTGCCGTTACGGCAGCTCGACAGGAATCGTCTCGATGGAATCGTACGTGGTCGAGTTGGCGACCTCGAACGAGCCCTTCACGCCCTTCAAGTCGTCGATGCTCTTGACGCCGTCGTCGGTGAAGGACATGAACGTCTCCGCGTAGGCGCCCGGCTGGATCGACTCGTACAGAAGCGGGTCGATCATCTTGCCGTTCACCACCCAGGTACCGTACGCCGAGGCCACGTCGATGGGGGTGTCGGCGGTTTTGTTCGTGATGACGAGCGTGTAGCCGCAGTCGTCCATCCAGTCCTGCTTCTTGTTGACGACCTTCACCGAAAGGACGTCGTCGCTCACGATCTCCTTGTCGATGGCCGTCGTCTCCTTGTCCGCGGTGAGGTCGATCCCGTCCGAGGAGCTTGCCGCCGCGGTCAGGTCCTTCACCTCGTCGCTCGACTTCTTGAGCTTCATGCTGTCGCCTTCGACCTCGGCGGAGAGCACGCCGTCTTCGATTGTGGCTTCGATGGAGTCGCCATCGGCCTTCATGACGACCTTGCCGGCCGACGGGGCTTCCCAGGTGCCGTCGATCGTCTCGCCGAGCATGCCGATCTTGAACGTCCCGTCTTCGGCGAACGCCATCTCGACGGTCAGGCCGAACGCCTTCATCATGGCCATGTCGTCATCGGAAGCGCCCGTGATCTCGGTGAGCTCCCATGTTCCCACGACCGCTTTCTTGTAGTCGGCGCTTTTGTCGCCGCCGCCCGACCCGCCGCAACCGACGAGCGCCAGGCACAGCGCGAACGCGAACGCGGCGACTGCGAGGATCTTCCCTTTCGATTTCATGATGACACTTCCTTTCCGGTCTTTGCCTCTCGATGCATTTCCCATGCGCGTCGGATCGCCTGTGCCGAAGCCTGCCCGTCCCGGCGGAATCGGCCTGCATGCGCGCCTTCACGCCCCTATGGCACCGCCGCAGAACTCGCAACGCCCGCTCGCGTCGGGCGTGGTGGTCGCCCCGCAGAAGGGGCAGGTCACCGCCTGTTTCGGGGCCTTCGCCGCAGCCGCCTCCTCGCGCACGCGCTCGCGCATGCTGACAAGCGCCTCGCGGATCTCGTTCGCCTGGCGCTCGGCCTCCCGGAACTCGACGGAATAGCGCTCCTCGATGCGGTAGTCGTTCACCTTGAAGGCGATCTCGTCGAAGTACGGGGAGTTCACGTGGATGGTCAGGTACATGTCGTAGTCGATGTCGTAGCGCGGCGGGTCGTAGCTTTCGCGCTCGCCCTCGGAGCCTTCGCGGTAGAGTTCGGTGCGCGTTTCGCGAGTTTCGGTGTCGCAGCCGGTGACCTGCGAAAAGTCGATCACGTCGGGGTTCGCGTCGCGCCAGCGCGAGGCGGATGTCACCACGAAGCGCCCTGCGTCCTCGTCGAGCAGGACCTTGGTCGACCCGCCGAGCGTGCGTGTCACGTTCAGCGCCGCCACGCGTTCCTTGTTGGCCTCGCGGTAGTCGAGCTGCTCGCGAATCTGCTCGACGGTGCTTCGGCGGCGCTCGCTGAAGAAGGGGGAGAGCTTGGCGGCGCATTCCTTGCAGAGGTTGCCGTCCTCAAGCTTCCGGTTCCCGAGCAAGCCTATCTCCCCGCCGCAGATATCGCAGGATTTCTTCTCGAAGATCTTCCCGAACAGTCCCATGGGATCCCCTTTCGCCGTTTGGTGCCCGCATCTTCTGCGAAAGATGATGCGGCAACGAACCGACAGGGGGAATGTCCCGGCGTCCCATGCGAACGGGTCGGCGCGCCACCTTGCGGCCCATTTCGGGTGCCTCGCGCGCTTGCGCTCGCTTTTCGCTCCGTTAGTGCATCTTGGGGACGATGAGCCCGCTCGACACCGCGTGCACGGCGAGGCGCAGGATGTTGTCGTAGCCCGTCTTCGCGAGGATCTCGGAGATGTGGCGCTTCACCGTGCCCTCCGACAGGTACAGCTCTTGGGCGATTTCCTTGCGCGTCTTCGTCTCGCAGACCAGCCGCAAGATGTCGATCTCCACGTCGGTGAGCGCGGAGGCTCCCGAAAATATGCTTTCCTGGGCGCGGGGGAACGTGGAATAGCCTTCCATCGTCGAGCGGATGATGCTCAAAAGCTCGCCCGTGCCGACGTTCTTGTACACGAAGCTGTCCACGCCGGCTTCCCGCGCCTGCTCCACGAAGGTGATCTCGGGCATGCCGGTCATGATGATGACCCGCACGTCGGGGTGCGCCTCCTTTATGCGGCCCGCGGCCACGATGCCGCTTGAGTCGTTTTCGGTGCACACGTCGAGCAGCGCGCAGTTCGCGCCGGCGCGTTCGACCTGGTCAAGCGCCAAGGCGGCGTCTGCCACGGAGGAGACGACCTCCATGTCGTCCTGCAGCCCTATCGTGGCCGAAAGGGAATCGCGCAGTATGGCCTGGTCCTCGACGATGACGATCTTGATCATGGTCTTCCTCCTTGATCGGGATCTCGATTTCCGCTTTCTCTCTCCGTTGGGGCCTTTGCGACAAGCGTGAACGGCGACGTCGATGCCACGCTCAAGCTGCCTCCGACCTTCTCCATGGCCTCGCGCATGAGGGGAAGCCCCGTTCCCTCATGCATGTTCTTCACGGGCGGCGCCCCGTCGTTCTCGACGACGAGACGGGCGGTGCCGTCGTGCTCGGAAAGGGCGACGGTTATGCGCTGTGCTTGGGCATGCTTGGCGGCGTTGGTGGACGCCTCGCGAATGACCTGCACGAATGCCTGGGCGACGGCATCGTCGCGTGGCAGCTTGCCGGTCACCGTAAACGCGATGCCCACGAGCGAGAAGGCGCTCTTGATGGACGCGAGCTCGAGCGCGCGGTCCTCGGCGCTGGACGGGTCTTCGGGCGACGCCAGGTCGTCGACGATGCTGCGCAGAAGGGCGACCACCTGCGAGAGCCCCTTCTCTTCCGCGTCGTCGTCTTCCAGGTAGCGGTGCAGGATGGACAACCGCTGGCCGATCGTGTCGTGCACGCGTGCCTTCATGTGCAGGAGGGCCTCGTCGCGCGCGAGCTCGGCCACGTTCCCCATCGATTCGGAGAGCTCGGCGTTCGCGGCTTCCATCAGGCGGTTCGTCTGCTCGATTTCCACGTTCACCGACTCCTCCTCGGTCACGTCGATCGCGACCATGCGCCGGTACTCCTTCTTCCCGAGCAGCACGCGGTCGCGCACGAACAGGCGCGTTTGCGCGGGGGATATCTGCAGGCGAACGCCTTCCGGCAGGCTCGCGTCGGCGGGGCAGGTGCCCGCGCACGCCATGCGTTCCAGGTCGTCCCACAGCGATGCCGTGTCGGCGAGGTCGGTCGCGAATCCGAGCGACGTCAGGCATTCGCGCATCGAATCGTTCATGAAGAGGATGCGGCCCCTCTCGTCGGCGCAGATGACGCCCTCGGGCAGCGCGTCGACCGCGTTCACCACCGAGATGAGCGAGACGTTTTCCCTGTTGTAGCGCACATCGATCGCGAGGGAGAGCCCGGTGCGGAACGCGAAGTAGCACGCATCGGCTATGACGAGGTACACGATCGCCGGGCCCGCAAGGGACACCGCCGCAGGCGTGCACGCGCCGAGAAGCACGGCTTCGAACAGGCGCTGCGGGTTCTTTTGCCGCCATGCCAGGAGAAGGGCGGCCACCGCCGCGGCCGCGTTCGCCCAAAGAAGCGTTTCGACGGGGAGGACGATCGCCTTCATGCGGAAGAGGGCGGTGCCGTAGCCGTTGTAGAGCGAATCGGCACCGGCGCAGCCTATGAGCAGGTGAGCGAGCACCAAGAGCTCGAAAAGCGACGCGACCGACGCCGCGCGCGTGTCCCTGCGGCACAGGAAGAAGAGCGCATGAAGCGTCTGCGCCACGGTGAGCAGGTAGAACAGCACGGTAAGCGCCAAGGCGACGGGGGCTTTCGCGTCGAAGAGGAAGTCCATGGCTCATTCCTCCCAACGGATGACGACGGCGAGGCTCGCGCCCGTCTCCGAGGTGGAGAGCATGAAACGCGCGCATCGCTTCCCGAGCGCGCGGCGCAAATCGCCAAGCGCCTCCTCGTAGCGCGGCGTTCGCGCGCCGGTCGTTTCAAGTGCCGCGCGGAATTCGACCGCCCGGGAGCCCGCATCGCGCACGTACAGCATGAGCACGGGGTCTTTCGCCGAGAAGGCGGCTGCCGCGAAGTCGTAAAGGCAGTCGTAGAGCATGCTCGCCGCCGCCGCGGGCAGGATCTGGGACGTTTCCACGAGCGCGGCGCAGTCTATGTCGAGCGAGCGCAGGTCGGACGCCGTCTCGTTGAACGCGAGCTGCAGCCGCTCGCGGTCGAAGTCGGGGTCGCATTCCTGCGCGATCACGAGCCCGCCCTTGCGCTTGCAGTACGCGACGAGCAGCTTCACCTCCATGAGCGTCTCGCGGCGCTCGGCGCGTTCGGCGGCGCCGCTTCCCTCGGGCATGCCGGCTAGAAGCTCCTCGATGCGACGGGTCTTGCTTGAAAGCGCGCGCTCGATCTCGTCGAAGAGCGCGCGGTCGGCCTTCTGCCGCTGCGCGCGATGCTTCACCTCGCGATCGCGGACGAGCAGGGCGTTCGCTCGCTTGAGACGCTCTTGCCGGGCGGAAAGCTCGGCCCGGCGCGCGTCGACCTCCGACACGTCCTCGACCAAAAGCGCCTCCCCGCCCGTTATGGGGTACAGCTTGAAGAGCGTCGAGGGCACGGCCGAGGTGCGGAAGGCTGTGACGCCGTGGAGAGGGGTCCGGACGTGCGCGAGCGCGCTTTCGGCGGCCGGCGAAAGGGGCTGCGCGCGATCGCTCCTAAGCACCGTGCCGCCCGCTTTCGAGCGGATGCGCACGTCGAAGGGAAGCTTCTCGAAGAAACGGCCGTACTGCAAATACGAGGGGAATATCCCCAGATCGAGCGACAGCTCGAGCGCGACCACCGCGAGCGTGCAGTATACAAGCGCGATGTTGGTCGAGAAGAAGGCGGTATGGCGGAGGATGTACAGAACGCTGTAGGCCGCTCCCACGCCGACGATGACGAGCAGCGGCACGAAGGCGCTGCGCAGCTGCTTGCGGGCGGCGGGCACCGCGGCGACGAAGAAGCAGAGGTACTGGGAAAGCTGCAAGGCGATCGATGCGCCGTACACCCAGCCGTAGACGTACTCGCCGCCCCAGTTCGGGTTCGAGAAGTCGAAGGCGAACGCGAGGTGGTGGACGTTGTTCGTCAGGATCATCGCGACGACGGCCGCGTCGGCGACGTAGGCGCAGGAGAGCGCCCTCCGGATGCCGGGCTTGACGTCGAGCGCTGCGGCGCGGCAGGCGCTTGCGAGGAACAGCGTCGGCACGAACTGCATGGGGACGTAGTACAGGTACCATAGCATCGACACCGCCCAGTCGTCCTCGGCCGGGTACTTCACCAAAACGTCGAGGAGCCAGAAGACGAGGAGCGCCGAGATAACGGTGAGGTTCCTTCTTATGATCGCGTCCGAGCAGCGCAGATTCGCCGTGAAGCACCACGCGCCGATGGCCGCGCCGCCGAGCATCATGAGGCCCGAGGTACTCGACGGGCCTTGGCCGACGGAGTGGGCGGGCGCCGGCGCCAAACCGGAAAACGCCTGCACGGCGGCGAGGGCGGCGGCGAGGAGGCAAGCGGCGAGCGCGAAGGATCCGCGAGCCTTTCGCTCGAAGCCCCCTGTTGCCTTGTGCCGATCGCGTTTCCCCACGTGCCCGTCCGATTCTCCCGCTTTCGTGCGCCGCCATGCCCAGTATAGCCTGCGGGCCCTTCCCGAAACGGGCCGGATGTCCAACCTATCGCGCGCGTTTCGGGACATGGGGTCATGATGAGAATCCTATCTTTGCCGCGTATGGTTCGGCGCGCGTCCTTTATCATGGTCATGCAAACGAAAAGCGCGTGCGCTCGATCGGAGGTGCCTCTCTATGGCAGCGGAATCCGTCAACTACCAATGCCCCGCGTGCATGGGCCCGCTTCATTACGTGGGCGACACGGGAAAGCTCCAGTGTGACTACTGCGGAAGCTCCTACACGCCCGAAGAGGTGGAGGCGCTCTACGCCGAGAAGCAGAAGGCGGCCGATGAGGCGCAGGCTGAGGCGACCGCGCGCGCCGAGGCGGGCGAGCGCTCGGCGTTCGAGCAGATGGGGGACGCGGCGGGCGCTTCGAGCGTGGTCACGCAGGAAGTGCTCGACGACGCGGCCGCGGTGAGCGGGCAGGCCGCGGCCGAGGGTGGTGCCGAGGCGTCGTACTTCGCGCGCGCCTCGTGGAACGAAAGCGAGCGCGCGGGTCTGCGGTCGTTCACGTGCTCGTCGTGCGGCGCGCAGGTCACCGTCGACGCCACCACCGAGGTCACGGAATGCCCCTACTGCGGGAACCAAGCGGTCGCGCCGGGCGCGTTTTCCGGCGGCGCCCGCCCCGACGCGCTCATCCCCTTCAAGCTCGACCAAGAAGCTGCGCAAAATGCGCTTTCCGCCTACTACAAGGGCAAGAAGTTCCTGCCGAAGGAGTTCGCGAGCCAAAACCACATCGCGCATCTGCAGGGCGTGTACGTGCCGTTCTGGCTCTACGACGGCACGGCCGAGGGCTCGGGCACGTTCCACTGCGAGAACGTGCGCAGCTACCGGTCGGGCGACGAGGAAGTGACCGAGACCGACGTGTACGAGGCGTACCGCGCGGGCAGCCTCTCCTTCTCGCGCATCCCCGCCGACGCCTCCTCGAAGATGCCCGACGCGCACATGGACGCCATCGAGCCGTTCGACTTCTCGGAGCTCGTCGACTTCTCGGTGGCGTATCTGCCGGGGTATCTGGCCGAGCGTTACGACGAGGGCGCCGAGGCATGCTGCCATCGCGCCGACCGCCGCATGCGCGGCAGCCTCGAAGAGGAGCTGCGCGCCACGGTCGTCGGGTACGATTCGGTGGGGGAGGGCACCGTCGACGCGAATACCCAGGTGGGGGAGGTGCGCCAGGCGCTCTTCCCCGTGTGGATGCTCCACACGCGCTGGAAGGACGACGACTACCTCTTCGCCATGAACGGTCAGACGGGGCGCCTTGTGGGCGACCTCCCCGTGTCGGCGATCAAGGTGGTCCTTTGGTTCCTCGGTATCTTCGCGGTGCTCGCTGCGGTGTTCGTGGGGCTCGATGTCTCGGTGTTCCAATTCGACGACGAGGCGACGAGCGTCATCATCGACGGCGGCATCCCGCTCGTCGCGGCGGGCTTCACCTGCTATGGCTTCTACCGGCAGATGAAGACAGCCGTGGAGCGGGACGACGCGGCGGGCTACATCACGCAGGAGGGGCTGAACCTCACCGGCTCGGTCGACCGCTACGTCACCACGCTCGTCACGCGGACGAGGATCGCCGATAGCAAGGATGACTAGCGGCTGCGGCGTTCGCACGGGCAGCGGGGCCTTGCGGCAACCGCGCATTCTGACGTTTTACCTGGTAAGGTGCGAAGATCGCGCAATGGAAGCCATCGTTAAGAAGGCAACTTCAACGGATAGACGACAAGAAAGGACGAACTCATGGGACTTTTGAAAGCAGGCGCGGGCGCGCTCGGCGGCGTTTTGGCCGATTCCTGGCGCGACTACTTCTACTGCGATGCGCTTGACGCCGATGTGCTCGTGGCGAAAGGGCGGAAGCGCACGTCCGACAAGGGGCGCAGCTCCAACACCAAGGGCGAGAGCAATATCATCTCCGACGGCTCGATCATCGCGGTGAACGAGGGCCAGTTCATGATCATCGTCGAGCAGGGCGCCGTCGTCGACGCGGTCGGCGAGGCGGGCGAGTTCGTGTTCGACCGCTCCACCGAGCCGAGCCTGTTCTTCGGCGACGAAGGCGTGAGCGAGCGCATCAAACAGGCGTTCGCGCGCGTGGGCGGCCGCTTCGCCTTCGGCGGCGACACGGGCAACGACCAGCGCGTGTACTTCTTCAACAAGAAGGAGATCATCGGCAACAAGTACGGCACGGCGACCCCCGTTCCCTTCCGCGTGGTCGACGCGAACATCGGGCTCGACGTGGACATTTCCGTCCGCTGCAACGGCGAGTACTCCTATCGCATCACCGACCCGCTTTTGTTCTACAAGAACGTGTGCGGCAACGTGGAGGAACCCTACACGCGCGACAAGATCGACTCGCAGCTGAAAAGCGAGCTTCTGACGGCGCTGCAGCCGGCGTTCGCGAAGATCTCCGCCATGGGCGTGCGCTACTCGGCCGTGCCCGCGCACACGCGCGAGCTCGCGGAGGCGTTGAACGAGGAGCTCTCGGGCGAATGGCGCGATTTGCGCGGCATCGAGGTGGCCTCGTTCGGCGTGAACGCGATCGCCGCGTCCGAAGAGGACGAGAAGATGATCAAGGACCTGCAGAAGGCTGCGGTCATGCGCGACCCGTCTATGGCGGCCGCGAACCTGGCCGCGTCGCAGGCCGACGCGATGCGCATGGCGGCGAGCAACGAGAACGGCGCCATGATGGGATTCATGGGCATGGGCGTGGCGAGCGCCGCAGGCGGCATGAACCCGCAGGCGCTCTACCAGCAGCAGGGCGGCGTGCCGCAGAACCAGTACAACGTGGCCGCGGGTGGCGGCTTCGCCCCGGCCGCGGGCGCGGATGCGCCGGCGGGTACGTGGACGTGCGCGTGCGGGGCGCAGAACACGGGCAAGTTCTGCGGCAACTGCGGCGCCGCCAAGCCGGCTCCTGCGGGTGCGTGGACGTGTTCGTGCGGCACCGAGAACACTGGCAACTTCTGCTCGAACTGCGGCGCGAAGAAGCCGGAAGCGGCGACCGGCACGTGGACGTGCGCCTGCGGCCAGGAGAACACCGGCGCCTTCTGCGGCAACTGCGGAGCGAAGAGGCCGTAGAAGGGGCGGCTCGGCTCGCTTCAAGGGGAAGCGAGCCGAGCCGAAAAGGCTCACGAAAAAGGCGGTGGGACGTTTCCGCTCCCACCGCCTTGCTGTTTGGGCTTGGTTGCGCCCGGGGTCAAGAACTACCCTAAACTCTTCATGTACTCCCTGATCTCGTCTCCCGTCCAAGATCTGCCGCTCACCTTGTCGGGGTTCCCGTCCGAATCGACGGTGAGGGTGACGAGCACGCGGTTTGTGTCGTCCTCGGTCGCCCAGCGGTAGGTGACGTACGTGCCGTCCGACTCCTCGTACACCTTGCCCTCGTTGTCGAACTGCGCAGCCACGTCGGCGTACTGCGCGACGCTCGTCTCCTTCATGTATTTCATGCCAGCCTTCAGGTGGTCCATGTCGACGACGCCGGGGACGATCTCCTTCTCGGCCGTTTGCTCGGATGCGGCCTGCTTGTTTTCGGGGACGTCGCTTCCGCCCGAGCAGCCGGCAAGCGAGAACGGCAGGGCGAGTGCGCACGCAAGGCCAGCGGCGATGAGGGTCTTCTTTACCATCATTGGGGGCCATCCTTTCTCTGAACGATCAGGTCATTTGCACCTTCCTGGCGTCATTGTCGCGCGATCCTGCGTGCCGAAGAATGCACCTGCGTCCCGAAAAGAGGCCCCAAGCGTTTTTCCCGTGTCCTAAATCTGGTTCAGAGCCGAGCCGTTGTTCTCGAGAGAGGGTGCGGCCTCGCTCTTCGCGGCAGCCTTCGCCGCCTCGGCGCGATCGGCGGCGTTGGCCGCGGGAATTTGCCCCGTCCCCACGTTCACGCGCTTCTTCGCTTTGATGCGCAAAGCGAATACGAACCCGAGTGCGGCAAGCACGAGCGTGAAGGCGAAGCCCCAGTGCGACCCTTGGGCGAACGCGGCCGCCGCGTCGGTGCCGCCGGCGGCGGTGAAGGCGCCTTCTCCTGCGGTGAGCAGGCTCGTCGCGACGGCGGTGCATACGGCGCCGAGCACCTGCTGCAGCGTGTTGAGCGCTGTGGAGCCGTCGGTGGAAAGCTCATGCGGCAGCGACGAGAGCGCATGCGTCTGGCAGGGGGACATGGCGAGCGGCACGCCGATCATCATGATGATGTGGCACGCCACCACGTACGCGATCGGCGTGTTGGGGCCGGCCATCATGAGAAGCGCAGCCGCCACGATGGAGAGCCCGAAGCCGCAAAGCGCCGGTCCGCGCGCCCCCACGCGGTCGTACAGGCGGCCGGCTACCATGCTCACGAGCGCGTTCACCACGCCGCCTGGCAGCATGACGATGCCGGTGAGCGCCACGGCGACGAGCATCGCGTTCTGATAGAACTGCGGCAGGATGTACATGGCGGAAAGCGTGATGCCGAAGTTGAGCATCATGCACAAAGCGCCCGTGCGGAAGCCCTGCACGCCGAAGATGCGCACGTCGAGTACGGGCGTGTCCATGGAAAGCTGGCGCTTGGCGTACAGGGCCAAGCACACGATGCCGGCCGCGAGCGCCACGAGCACCACCGGCGAGAGCCAACCGTAGAGGCTCGCCATGCCGGCGCCCAAGACGACGCCGCCGAAGCCCACGCACGAAAGCGCGACGGAGGGCGCGTCGATGTGCGGACGGGTCAGCTTGTAGGGGTTGACCTCGAACTTCAGCGTGAAGAACATGCCGACGGCCAAGATGACGGCGAAGCTCGCGAAGATGAGGCGCCAGGAGCCGGCGCCCAGAAGGATGCCTGCCAGAGTGGGGCCGATGGCGGGCGCGAACATGATGACGAGTGCCGTCGTTCCCATCGCCGCGCCGATCTTGTGCGGCGGGATGACCTCGAGCACCATGGCGAACATGAGCGGCAGCACGAGACCCGTTCCGATGCCCTGCACGGCGCGCCCGGCGAGCGCGACGGCGAAGTTCGGAGCGGCGGCGCTCACGATGGCGCCGATGAAGAACGCGCCGAGCGCGAACATCGTGATCTTGCGCGCGGAGAACCATTTCATGAGGATGCTCGCGAACGGCAGCACGAGCCCGATGACGAGCATGTAGCCGATGACGAGCCACTGCACGACCGACACCTCCACGCCGAACGCGGCGGAAAGCTGGGGAAGCGCGATATTGAGGGCGGTTTCGCTGTACATGCCGGTAAAGCCGCCCAGGTAAAGGCCCATGAGCGCGAGGTACGGATGCTTCACTTCCACGCGGGCCTTAGGCATTTGACGTTGTTTCTGATCGGAATTCACTGACGGAAAACCCCTTTCCTCTTGGTTGGATGTCGCTAAAGGGCGCTGGTCGGCGCAAAAAAAGAGGTGGTCGCAACCTGCTCGTTGCGACCACCTCTGCATGCTCATGCAGCGTCTCACTGCGCCTTTGACGCTAGCTAGTAAAGCACAAACCCAAGGCGCTTCGTAAGTGTTGAGTTTGTGGATTTCGGCCTATAGAAGCTATCGGCGAAGGGCGAAGTGTGGGCAAAGCAAACGCTCGCATCTGGGAATCCGCTCTCCATCCATACACGATGCGCAGAACTTCAATCGCATGAAAATGCACGATGCGCAAAACTTTTGAAGGTACCTATGCGAGATAAATATGGTAGGGAGCGGCGCAGTTTTCGTCATCGGGTTCTTCCGTCAGACGCAGGACTACGCGAAGTTGGCGTGACGCCGTTCGCCGTGGTATCATGCGCGCATGGGCGTAGGGTGGGCCTGCGCTTGAAGATCATCTAAGGGGATGTCTTTTTGGTCGTTGCCTCGTAAGGGACGCGCAATCTCATACCGTGTCGGGTCCGCTGCCTGAAAGGTTTCGCGGACCCGCTTGAAAAGGGCGAGGTTTCTTGCCGTGGTTGGTTGTGCTCCCTTTCGTTTCATTCTATGGCAACTACCAATGCAAAGGACATCACCATGCATTTCCCAAAAGCATCTGCTTTTCCTGATTCCATCGTGAAATCGAAGATCATGGGTCCCAACCCGCTCAAGCTCTGCGAGGAGCTTCTGAGCAAGTCGGCGCAGGTCATAGCCGAATCTGACGATTCCGAGCGTGCCACAGGCCCCTTCGGCGAAGGCTCGGTCGTGCTCGACCTGGGAAGCGGGACGGGCATCACCTCGGCGCTGCTCGCGCGCGAGTACCTCCTTGCGACCTACGCGGTCGATTTGTGGAGCGACCCGAGCGAGAACATGCGATTCTTCGAAAGCCTTGGGCTTTCCAACCGCGACATCGTGCCCGTGAAGGCCGACGCGGCAGAAGGCCTTCCCTTCGCCCACGGGTTTTTCGACGGGGTGGTGAGCATCGACTCGTACAACTACTTCGGGCGCGATGCAAGCTACCTCGACGACAAGCTGCTTCCCTACGTGAAAACGGGCGGGTATCTCTGCCTCGCGATTCCCGGCATGGCGCGCGACTGCCATGACGATCTGCCGGAATGCCTGCTTCTGTCGTGGACGCCCGATCAGCTGGACTACATGCACGACATCCCGTGGTGGCGGGCGCTCCTCGAGCAGGCGGAAAGCGCCGACATCGTGTCGATGTTCGAACTCTCCTGCCATGAGGAGGCGTGGGCCGACTGGCTGGCCTGCGACAACGAGTATGCGCGAGGCGACGCCGCCTCGGTTCGAGCCGGCGCGCTCGAATACCTGAACGCAATCGGGATCGTGCTGAGGGCGCGCTAAGCGGCCTAGGCTCTGCCCGTGGGGCAGACGCGTGTTAACGCCGGAACCCGCCGCGCAGGCTCTTCGCATGGGCTTGCGCGGCGCCTGCGATGCGGCTGGGGCCCGGATGCGTGGCGGGGCGGCGGT
This sequence comes from uncultured Ellagibacter sp., assembly GCA_934654815.1. Classification (GTDB taxonomy): domain Bacteria; phylum Actinomycetota; class Coriobacteriia; order Coriobacteriales; family Eggerthellaceae; genus Ellagibacter. Next base: position 10,812 of record CAKUGU010000008.1, on the reverse strand, counting down.
GAAGCCCAGTGACCGAGTAGGGCGGGCTGGCGACATGCCCGCCCTACGCCTGGCGCGTGAGCCACTCCTTGCGCGTGAGCACCGACACCTGCTGGGTGCGAACGGCTCCCGTCACGTGGTTTTTCGCTTCCTCGACACGCACGAGGCGGAAGCCGTTTTTCTCCTGAGCGCGCGCCGATTTCGCGTTCTCCACGAAGCTGCAGACCCAGAGCGCCGAAAGCCCCAGATCGCAGAAGCCGTGGCGGATGATCTCGCGCGTTGCCTCGGGGGCGATGCCGCGCCCCCAGAAAGGGGCGGCCACCCAGCAGCCTATCTCCATCTCGTCGTCGCCCATGGTGCAGTTGCCCTTGCCGGGCGGGATGAGCCCGATGCTTCCCACGGGGTTCAATGGCGCTTTCGCGTCGGGCTTGTCGGCGAATCGGTCGGTCAGGCGGTCGATGAGCGAGCGGCGCTTCTGCTCGCCGTCGGCGCTCGATTCGACTGCGCGCCCGGCGCGCTCCGCCTCCTCGATTTCGTGCGGGCTGACGGTGTTTGCATCCTTGAGCTCGATTGCGTAGGTTTCTGGTGCGGAGAACACGGTACGGATGATCTCGCGGCTGTACTCGACGCTCGTGTGCACGCGCCAATCGGCGGCGGGCCCCACGCGCGGGTCGCTTGCCCATCGGAAGAGCGTCGGCGCGTCGCTTTCCCGCCATGGCCGCAGGATGAGCCGTTCGGTTTCAAGCATAGGCGTCCCCCCCCCGATAAACGCTTGCCGCCAGTCGATGCCCCTATTCTATCGAAGCGCCCACACGTTTCTTCCCACGAATTTGCGCGGTGCGGGTTCGCTACCGGTTCAACTCGAACCGCTCGACGTCGTCCCAATTCCGTCTCAGGCAGACGTCTGCAGTGAGGTCGGTGTTGTTGTAGACGATCGACCACTGCGTGTTGCTTGTCACGTCCTCGGGGTTGGGGTCTTGCGCCGCGGCTCGCAGCGCTTCCCAAGCGACGTCGCAGGTCACGAAGCCGTCGTGCGCGTCGAGCACATCGGCTATGGCGATCGCGCGTTCCTTTCCGTGGCCGAGGTTGTCGTTCTTCTGATTGGGAAGCACCTCGTCGGCGTAGAGCGCGTAGTAATTCGTGATCTCGCGGACGGGAGTGGCCACCATGCGCCGCCCCTCGTCTTTCGGATCCCACTCCACGATGCGGCTGTCGCCCTGGACGTCGCTTATGAAGAAGTGATAGTCTCGGCCCGCCATGGCGTGCATGTCGTAGCGTTCGAGCAGGTCGACGGCCTGCTGCGTGGTCGCTGCGCGGTCGAGCACGAGGCGGATGGCGAGCGAGGTGTTGATCGCCCGTCTGCCCGTGCGCTGATCGGTGGCCTCGCTGTCGAGTGTGAGTACCGCGATCGACACGCCCTTCTCGTTTATGCCGTCGAGCGCTGCGAAGGGCCCGAGAAGCGACGCGATGCGGCCCTTGATGCTGGAATCGGGGCTGTTCGCGCGCAGGTTGTTCAGCGCCGAGAAGCAGATCGATTCGTATCCGTCGGCGGGGTCGGTGTGCACGAGCAGCGCCGAGGTGTCGTCCTTGAAGTCGTAGTTACGCCCCATGAGGACGTCGCCGTCGATCGTCTTCGTGCGGAAGGCGCTGCAGGCGAACTTCGGTGCCTTCACCTCGATGGGCACGCCGGGGAGCACCTGGGCGAGCACGGCGTCGATGTAAGTCTGGTCGTCGTGCATATCGGCGTCGATGATGACGTCGAGATCGTAGCTGTAGGCCACGTCGACGCGGTACAGGTTGTACCCGTCCTCGTACGAGGTGATACGCTCGAGCGATGACGCGGTGGCTATCTGCTTGCCGTACGCGACGCCCAAGGCGACGGCCCCGGCCGCGATTAGCGCTATGGCGCCGCCGGCGATCAACTTCGCTTTTCCCATAGTTTCCTCGCTTTCCCCGCTTGCGTTTCTGCTGGTATTTTCCCAAAACGGGGGAGGCGATTCGTCACCCGTTCCGGTGTGGAATCGGGTGACGGGGAATGCTATCGGAGGGGCGCGGGCGCGCGGTTCCGCCAGGCCTGCGAGCCCGTACCGCCGATGATGCCCGACCTGCGCGCGCCTTTCGCGGTGCAACGTCAGCGCAGCATGAAGCGCGAGAGCTCGCGGCGGTTCCTGATCCCGAGCTTCGCGTAGACGCGCCGCGCGTGGGTTTTCACCGTGTTCTCCGACACGTTGAGAAACGATGCGATCTCCTTGATCGTCCACCCGCGGTTCAGGAGCATCGCGATGGAGAATTCGGTGGTGGTGAGGTTGTCGGCGACTTCCTCCTGCATGCGGGGGTTGTGCACGCGCCGCCAGCCGGCAGAGAAGCGGTAGGTGATGTCGATGATGCGGCGGTAGGCGTCAGGGTCGACCGGCTTCACGCAGGTTTCGATGAGCCCGCCCAGAAGCCCGTGGTGCTCGGCGATGCCCTGGACGAGCCCGTCGGGCTTCGCGAGGTCCCACGCGCGGGCGAACAGGTCTTTCGCGTAATCGATCTGCTTGAGCGACATCGCGCTCATGCAGCCGACGAGGTGCAGGTACAGCGCGGGGACGGGATAGAGCGCGCTCGCCATGGAGAGCGTCCCCTCGACGATGCCGAGCGAATGCCCGTAGTCGCCGCGCAAATACGCCTGGTGCGCGCGCACGTTCGCGAGGAACATGCGCACTCCCTCGCTCAGCTCCCGAGGCGCTGCGAGGGATGTGGGCGCGCCTCCCTTCCCCTCATCGAGGTGCAGAAGCGAGAGCGCCGCGTCGCGGGCGAACAACGCGACGGGCGCTTCGGGCCCGCGCACGCTTTCGGCCTGCCGCTCCAGGATGGCGAGTGCCTCGCGCGCCTTCGCGATACGGCCGAGAGGGAGGCAAGAGTAGGCAGAGATGAAGCACGCCGAGCTGCGAAGCCCCATGTCCTTCGATTCGAGATAGGGACCTGCGAGCTCGAGCGCGTCCTCGGGGCGACCCTGGAAGTAGGCGAGCTCGGCGAGCGCGATGGAGCGCGCGTCGGGGTCGGCGAACGACTCGGCGTGCTCGCGGGCATGCCCGAGTGCGAAACTGCTGCTGATGAGTGGCATAAGGATAGGCGAGCGCGCGGCAACGCGTGCAGTCTCGGACATGACAAGGCTCCTTTCGATGACGTTGCTCATGATAGGTTATTCCCCGTGAACTTGTTGGTCGAAATAATCCACGAGACCGATCACAGCGTCCGTCCGAAAACGCGTGGAGGCTATCAGCATCGATAATCGATCATATGCGCAGGTTTTCCACGCCGACTCTGATGTTTCGATTGGTTGAGAGCCGACGACCTGGCTTTTTGCGGTTGCCATAAGTGGCTCTGCTCGAATTGTCACGGCAAACCTGCGCAAATGATCGACTTTCTGTACGGCGGCGAAGTCTTTCGCGAAACGGCAGCCGCTACTCTTTCGAGCCTTTGACTTTTGCCGTGACGATGGGCGAGCGTCATCTAACCAGCCGGTGGATTAGAATATCGAACGAAGCAGGAAAGCGCGCGAGGGGCGAGGCGTCTTTTTCCCCGGAACGCACAGGAAAACGCCTGGCGAGGAGGGAATGAACGTGACGAAGGTTTCAGACGAAAGCGCTGTTGAAAATGTGGATGTGCCGGAAACGCATACGGCGGAGGGCGCTTCGGGCGCTTGTTCGAAAACCTCGCCTGGCACGAGGCTTCGCCGGGCGCGCAGGTGGCCGCGCAGGCTTGCGCTGACGCTCCTCGCTGTTGTGGCTGCATGCGCCATTGGCTTTTTCGCGTACGTGTCCGATTACTATCATGCGTGCGATACGGCGCGCAATTTTGAGTCGGCGCTTGCCGACGCCGGCGAGCTTGTCGAAACGTCTGACAGCATCGCGGTGGGCGACCCGCGCGCGAAGGTCGGCATCTCGTTTTATCCAGGGGCTAAGGTTGAACCCGCGGCTTACGTTCCCCTCGCCAGCAAGCTCGCCGACGAGGGCTATTACTGCGTCATCGAAAAAATGCCGTTCAACCTGGCCTTTTTCAACATCGATGCCGCGTCATCCGCGCGAGCCGAAGCTCCCGGCGTGCAAGAATGGTGGCTTGCCGGGCACTCGCTCGGCGGGGTTGCCGCAGCCCAGTACGCCTCGGCACACGAAGGCGATGTGCGGGGCGTAATCTTCCTGGCGTCGTATTCCGCCGTTGACCTTTCGGACACCGACATGGACTGCCTCACCGTATACGGCGAGGCCGACGGCGTGATCAACCGCGCCGCGCTTGCCGACAACGCCGGTAATCTGCCCGCCTCGGCGAGAACCGTCGTCATCGAGGGCGGCAACCACGCGGGGTTCGGCGACTACGGCGCGCAGAAAGGCGACGGTTCCCCGTCGCTATCGGCCGATGAGCAGCAACAACGGACTGCGAGCCTCATATCCGATCTTATCGGGCGATAGAATGACGGGGTGGATTGTTCGCTTGAAACCATGGAGGCGAGGCTTATGGGGCAACGGGATAACGGATTGACGAAATGCGCTCGGGGGGGGGTCGCCGCCTTCGCTTCGGCGATGCTCGTCGTCGGGCTCGTTCCCGCGGCGGCCTTTGGCGCTCCTAACGCGCAGCTCGACGAAGCTGCCGCAGCAGTCGCGGAGGCACAAGGAAATCCTCGGGACGACGCGGCTTCTTCGGCTTCGCCGGAAGGCGGCGCTGCCGGCCTGACGGGAACCGGGAACGCAGGTGTTTCCTCTGGCCAAGAGCCTTCCGGTCGGGAACCCTTCGACATGACGCCCGCCGGCTCTTCGGATGCGACTCCGTCTGACGCCGCCTCATCCGCTGGCGACTCGCCTTCCCAGTCGCAAGCTGCTCAGCCTTCTGCGGCCGACGCGTCAGAGCCTGGGGCCGTCGATGCCGCTTCCGAAACCGATTCCGCTTCCCCTGCCGTCTACACCGATGTCGTTCCAGGGTCGTGGTACGAGCCGGGGGTGATCTTCTGCCAGCAGAAGAGGATCATGACGGGAATCGCGGGCACGACGCTCTTCGGGGTGGGACAGGGCCTTACCCGCGCCGAGCTCGCGGTCATGATGTGGCGCTATGCCGAGCCGGAAGCGGCCAACGCCTACCGAAACGACGCCGCCAACACAACGGGAATGGGCGACGTTATGTCCCAAACATGGTACACCGCTGCCGCGAACTGGGCGGTTGCCAACAAGGTAATCAACGGGTTTCCCCAAGGCGACGGCTCGTTCTCCTTCGAGCCCGACACGCCTGTGACGATCGGTCAGCTCTGCACCGTCGTCGCGAACTTCAACCAGGTCGGCTCCGGCTACGACGCGTCCTCGCTTTCCCGATTCTCCGATGGTGGGGGCGTTCCGGGATGGGCGGCGCGCGGCCTTGCGTGGTGCGTCGACGCGGGCCTCGTTTCCGGCTACGACGACGGTAACGGCGTCTTCGAGCTCCGTGCGAACGAGCAGCTCCCCCGCGAGCGCGCCGCGACTGTCCTCATGCGCGGCTACGACGTCGGGGTGTTCGACGACGGGTCGGCTTCCCTTGCCGCTCCCTGCGATGACCTGGAGATTTCCGGGTATTGGTTCATTCGCCCCGTGTCGGCGGAGGGGCTTTCCCTCACTGCTGAGTCCGAGACTGACGGAGCGAACGTCTCGATCGCGTTCGTGGGCACGCAGCTTTCCCAGACCTTCACGTTCGAGTACGCGAATGGCTACTACCATATCGTGTGCGTGGAGAGCGGTCTCGCGCTCGAGACAGCACCGGGTGTTGTGAGCTCGCCGTCGAACGTCGCGCTTGGGCGCACGGTCGCGCAAAGCAAGCGCCAGCAGTGGGCGGGCGTAAGGACGCAGGATGGTTCGCTTCGCTTCCAGAACCTCGCGACGGGCTATTGGCTTGCTGCCGGGGGCGAGCAAGCGGGCGCGAATGTGGAGGCCGAGGCGGATCCAAGTGTGGAAAGCTCGACGTTCGCGCTCGTCGCTCAGGATGACTTGCTTTCCGAGGGAATCTTCACGGTCGCTCCGAAGGGCGATCTCTCCAAGGCGCTCGACGTGGCGAGCGCTTCTGTTGCCGACGGCGCCAACGTGCAGCTATGGGATGGTAACGGCTCCCTCGCGCAGAAGTGGTACGTGAAGCGCGTATCCGGCCGGGCGAACACCTATACGCTGCAATCCCTCTGCTCGGGCAAGCAGCTCGCTTCCGACTCGGACGGCAACGTCGTCCAGCGCGCGGCGGACGGCACCGATGCGCAGGAGTGGCGCGCCGACGTGCGCGGCGGCTTCGTCACGCTCACGAATCTCGGCAACAGCCGGGTGCTCGACCTATCGGGCGGCTCGACTTCTTCGGGAACGAACGTTCAAACGTGGGCCTCGAACGGCACCGACGCGCAGCTCTTCGCGCTTCGCGAGACCCAGCCCTTGCCCGACGGCCTCTACACGCTTCGCCTTTCCGGCTCCGACCAGGTGATCGACGTCTCGGACGGGTCCCTCGACGCAGGGGCGAACGTGCAGACGTGGGCCTCGAATGGGTCTGGCGCGCAGATCTGGCGCGTCTCACGCAACGAGGACGGGTCCTACACTCTGATAAACGTCGGCTCGAAGATGGCGCTCGACGTGTGCAACGGGCTTATCGCCGCGGGCTCCAACGTGCAACAGTACGACGAGAACGGCACGGCGGCCCAGAAATGGCGCATCGACTACAACGGCGACGGGACGTTCGCGCTCGCCGCGTCCGCGGACGCTTCCTTCGCTCTCGGCGCGTCGGGGAATGCGAACGGGTCGAACGCCGAGCTCGTCTCGCGCGACCGCGCCGCGCGCTTCACGTTCCAGACGGCCACGATGCCCGACAAGGTTGGCTATCAGAATCCGTCGGGGTACTACCAGGTCAGCTCGAAGTCGGTGACGCTTCCCGACTACGCGAGCGGGTACTTCACGTACGTGACCCCCTCGTGCATAGCGCCCGACGCGACGCGGCAGGACTGCATCGACGCCTTCATCGACCGCGCCTACGACTACATCGGCACGGCGTATCGATGGAACTACTCGATGGAGCCGGGCGTCGGCGTCGATTGCATCGGGCTCGTGTACCAATGCCTGTACGCGACGGGCATGGACCTCGGGGAGTTCAACCCGTACGACCACTACGCCACGGGATCGGACGGCTGGCACAGCCACGACGCGAACAACATGTGGGATTACGGCGACGTGCTCCACCTGCCGCTTTCCATGTGCCAGCGCGGCGACGTGATCTCCTGGGAAGGACACGTCGCGATCTATCTCGGCGACGACATGATCATCGACGCCTACGGCCCAGTCGGCGTGCACGACATGTGGTCGCGCGGCGTGCCGCGAGGCGTCCTGAGGTTCTACCAGTAGCGACGTGGGGGATTCGCGGGTCGCGAGCGTGCTATCTTGCTCGGAATTCGCCCGGCGTGGACAAAAGGCATCGATTTGCGAGCCGAATCCGGCGCGCTCGGCGCTTGATACGTTCGACGATTCGCATATCCCCAGGTCGCGATGCTCGCCGTGAAAGTTTGCCGCGACGCACTCCTCGCATATTGAGCGATTCTGTCCCTCGAGGCGGGAAAGGGGAGTAGGGCTTCCCTTCCGGGAAGGCCTTCAGGCGGCACGGCGGGCTTGGCGAGTTCGGACGTGGGGACCCGGCGTGAGTCCGGCTCCCGGCTCCGAGGCTGGTCTTGCACCCGCCATGGGAGGCAATTCCACAAATGGGGTATAATCCGCTCAATGCCCGTCGTTTCTTGCGGTTCATCCCGCGCAACGCTTTCGTCAAGGAGGCTCCCATGGCCTATGTTTTCACCCACGCAACCGTGCTCGACGGCACCGCCGATATGCAGCCGCGGCCCAACTCGACCGTCGTTGTGGACGACGCGGGGTGCATCGCGGCTGTCGGCAGTGCCGCCGAGGTCGTGCCTCCTGCGGGTGCGAAAGAGATCGACCTCAAGGGCGCGTACCTTCTGCCGGGCCTCGTGAACCTGCATGTGCATCTGTGCGGATCGGGCAAGCCCACGAGCGCGGGCGCGGCGGGCGACCTCATCGACAAGGTGGTGGGAAACCCGCTCGGCATGTGGTACCTGCGTCGCACCATCAAGAAGCACGCGCAACAGCAGCTCGCGAGCGGCGTCACCACCGTGCGCTCGGTGGGCGACCCGGGGTTTGCCGACGTCGACGTGCGCGACGCCGTGAACGCGGGCAAGTACCCCGGTCCGCGTCTTGTCACGTCGGGCGTGGGCGTCACGGTTCCGGGCGGCCACGGCGCGGGGCTCTTCGCGCACATCGCGAAGACGCCCGACGAGGCGCGCGGCATCGTGCGCGAATGTTTCGCGCGCAAGTGCGACCTCGTGAAGCTGTTCATCACGGGCGGCGTGTTCGATGCCGAGAAGGAAGGCGAGCCGGGCGTGCTGCGCATGCCGCCCGAGATCGCCGCGGCCGCGGTCGACGAGGCCCACAAGCTCGGCATGTCCACGGCCGCCCACATCGAGAGCGCCGAAGGCGTTCGCGTGGGGCTTCTGGCGGGCGTCGACACCATCGAGCACGGTGCCGACTTAACGCCCGATCTCATCGCGCTGTTCAGGGAAAACGGCGCAGGTCGCGCCTCGTCGCTCACCTGCACCGTGTCTCCCGCGCTCCCGTTCGTGAAGCTCGATTCCGAGAAGACGCACTCGACCGAGGTGCAGAAAACCAACGGCGACATCGTGTACCGCGGCATCGTTCACGCGGCGCAGGCCGCTCTCGACGCCGGCATCCCCGTGGGAATCGGCACCGACTCCGCCTGCCCGTACGTCACGCAGTACGACATGTGGCGCGAGGTGGTGTACTTCGAGCGCATCGTCGGTGCCTCGCGCACGCTCGCGCTGCACACCGCGACGCTCGGCAACGCGCGTATCCTGGGGCTTGGCGACGAAACCGGCTCGATCGAGGCGGGGAAGGCCGCCGATCTCATCGTCGTCGATGCGAATCCGCTCGACGATTTGGAGGCGCTGCGCAACGTGCGGATGGTCATGGCTCGAGGCGAGCTCGTCCGCGGGCTTTCGGTGAAGCATCTGCCCGAGCTCGACCGCGAGCTCGACGCCTTCTTGCCGCGCGCGTAAGCGCGCCGCTGGCTGCGCAACCTGGTCGCGTTACTTCCGCTCATGGGTCTGTCGCGCGCACGGGTGTGCACTGCGCGCGACAGACCCAGCCGGGCAGCCCCCGCGCACCTAAAAGCCGCACCTCAAACGAGCAGGGCACAAGCGGCCTTTCCCGCCTGCGCCCTGCGACGTGTCGTGCCGTCTCGTTCGCTACACGCGCGGGACCTCGAGCATCTTCTGCTTCAGCTCGGTTTCCATCTCGCGCATGGTCTTCTCGGCCTCGGCGCGCTTTTGACGTCCCTCCGCCTGGATCTGAATGACCTCGTCGAAGGTCTTGATAAGCGTCTCGTTCGTGTTCCTGAGCGTCTCGATGTCGACGATGCCGCGCTCGGACTCGCGCGCGATGTCGACCGTCGAGGTGTGCAGCATCTCCGCGTTCTTCTTGAGCAGGTCGTTCGTCATGTTCGTGACGGCGTTCTGCGCGCGGGCGGCCTCGGTCGAGTTCGCGATGCCGAGCGCGAGCACCATCTGGCTCTTCCACAGAGGGATGGTGTTCACGATGGTGGTCTGGATCTTCTCGACGAGGGTGATCTCGTTGTTCTGCACCAAGCGGATCTGCGGCGCCGTCTGCATCGCGATGGTGCGGGTGAGGTCCAGATCGCCGAGCTTCTTCTCGAAGCGCGTGCACATGGCCTCGAGGTCCTGCGCCGCCTGCGCGTCCTCGGCCCGTCCGGTGGCGCGCGCGTGCTCGACCAGGTCGGCGAGTTCGCCTTCGCGCACCTGCGCGAGCTTCTTTTTGCCCGCGAGCAGGTACATGGTGAGCTCCTTGAAGTACGTGAGGTTCAGCTCGTACATCTGGTCGAGCATCGCCGCGTCCTTCATAAGGGTCATCTGGTGGCCCTTCAACGCTTCGACGATCTTGTTCACGTTCGCCTCGGCCTTGTCGTAGCGCGCGCGGAGCGATTCGATCTTGTTCGCGCCGCGCTTGAAGAAGCCGAAGAGCCCCTTCTCCTCGGTGGCGTCGAAGCCGCGCAGCTCGCTGACCACATCGGTGATGAGCCCACCGACCTCGCCTAGGTCCTTCGTGCGCACGCGCTCGAGCGCCGACTCGGAGAAGTCGGCCATCTTCTTCTGCGCCCCGGCGCCGTACTGCATGATGGCGACCGAGTCGCGCACGTCGATCTGGTCGGCGAACGAGGCGACCATCTGCTTTTCCTCGTCGGTGAGCATGGTGTCGTCGAGCTTGGGCGCCGCTTCGTTCGCTGTCGGTTCCGCAACCGGCTCGGCGGCGAGGATGGGCGCGGGCTCGTCGGCGAGCGTAGGCGTGAGCGTGAGCTCGGGCGTGGTTTTCTGGTCGGCGCTGTTCTGCATGGCGATGCCTTTCTGTTGCTGCGGGCGCGGTGCCCGCTTTTCGGTGACGCTAACGTGCCTGCGCCTTGTCGAAGGGCCCCTCGACAAGGCCCTCCTGCGCGAGCACGGTGTGGAGCACGGATATGTCGGACGACACGTCGAGTCCCAGGTCGCGGAAGAGCGAGTCGAGCAGCTTCTCGAACGCGGTGTTGAGGCTTTCGAGCGCTGCCTCGATCTCGTGCTTCGACGCGAGGATGCTCTCGCTTTGGATGGGCTGTGAATCGAGCTCGCGGTAAGCGTCGAGCAGCTTCACCGTGGTCGGCAGGTAGTAGTCGAGCAGTCGGTCGAGGTCGTCGATGAGCGCGGGGTTCTCGGTCGCGGCGTCGAGGATGGCGCCGACC
>CAKUGU010000007.1 GCA_934654815.1 uncultured Ellagibacter sp. | reverse complement strand
TCGAACTTGTTGCCGGTAAAGGCGAACGGGCTCGTACGGTTGCGATCGGTGTTGTCCTTCAGGAAGTTCGGGAGCACCGAAACGCCCAGGTCCATTGCCACGCGCTCAGCGGAGGTGTACTCCGTGTCGGAGATGAGCGCATCGACGATGGCGCCCAGCTCGTCGCCCAGGAAGATGGACACGATCGCCGGAGGCGCTTCGTTCGCGCCCAGACGATGGTCGTTGCCGGCCGACGCCACGGACATGCGCAAAAGCTCCTGATAATCGTCGACCGCCTGGATGACGCCCGTCAAGAACACGAGGAAACGGAGGTTATCCATCGGGTTCTCGCCCGGGTCGAGCAGGTTCTTCTTGCCGGCGGAAATGGCCCAGTTGTTGTGCTTGCCCGAGCCGTTGATACCCTCGAACGGCTTCTCATGCTGCAGGCACACCAAGCCGTGATGGCTGGCCAGAAGCTTCATCTTCTCCATCGTGAGCAGGTTCTCGTCGATGGCGCGGTTCGAGTTCGAGAAGATGGGCGCGAGCTCGTGCTGCGCGGGCGCGACTTCGTTGTGTTTGGTCTTGGCGGAAACGCCGAGCTTCCACAGCTCGTCGTCGAGTTCCTTCATGAACTCGTTCACCGTCGGGCGAATCGCACCAAAGTAATGCTCTTCGAGCTCCTGGCCCTTGCACGGCGGGTATCCGAACAGCGTGCGTCCCGTCAGGATAAGGTCGAGCCTGCGCTCGTAGTCCTTCTCGGAGATGAGGAAGTATTCCTGCTCGGCGCCGACGGTGGTGACCACGCGCTGGTGCGGCTCGCCGAACAGGGAGAGCACGCGGTTGGCCTGCTCGTCGATGGCGACCATGGAACGCAGAAGCGGGGTCTTCTTGTCAAGCGCCTCGCCGGTATAGCTGCAGAACGCCGTGGGGATGCACAGCACCTCGTCCTTGACGAAGGCATAGCTCGTCGGATCCCATGCGGTATAGCCGCGGGCTTCGAACGTGGCACGCAAACCACCGGACGGGAAGCTCGACGCGTCCGGCTCGCCCTGGATGAGCTCCTTGCCCGAGAAGCTCTGGATCGCACGACCATCGGGGGTCGGATCGAGGAACGCATCGTGCTTTTCGGACGTGATGCCGGTGAGGGGCTGGAACCAGTGCGTGTAGTGCGTGGCTCCCTTTTCGATGGCCCATTCCTTCATCGCGTGAGCGACGACGTTGGCGACCTCGAGGTTGAGCGGCTCGCCATCCTTAATGGTCTTCATGAGCTGCTTGTACGTTGCAGAAGGGAGGCGCTCCTGCATCGTGTGCTCGTTGAACACCATCGATCCGTAGATTTCTGAAACGTGTGACATGAAGGAGCTCCTTCTCTGTTTCGCATTCGCGACGGCCCGAAGCCAACCCTGGTTTACTTCGGTTCGCCACCTTGCCTTACGCTCTCGGGATGCATCTCGACACGATACCATGAAGTTATGTAAAGAAGATCCCGCAACTGACGCTTATTAAACTAACGGCGCAATGTTTCGAGCAGTTTTCAGAGCAGAGAACACTTTGTTGCGCAGGATGCGCCAAGAGCGGCCGAGGGAACGAAGGACCCTCCCCCGAACCATGTTCTAATCCGCGAGGCTCACTTCCTCGATGCAGTTCACGTGCATCTCGCGGGCGAGCGCCTGCATCTTCTTGTCGAGCGTGAAAAGCGTAGCGCCCGTCCGACGCGCAAGCACGAGGTAGAACATGTCGTAGGAAGAATGTTTCCAATGAAAGGATTCCGCAAGCGCTTCAGCGGCGAGGTTCTTATCGTCGTCGAACCTGTCAATGTAGCCGATGCAGGCTCCGAGAAGCTCCTGCGCATCATCTTCGCTCATACGCCCCGCCCTTATGTATTTTGCAATAGTGTGCGCCATCTCGGAAACATAGAGCGTCGGAGCAATGGATTCCTCTCCTTCCAGCAAAAGCGAGGAAACCGCCTCTCCTTCCTTGGTGTGGTTCGCCATGGCGAACGCGGCGCAGCTGTCAAGAACAACCATGAGCCCCCCCTTAGTCGTTGTCCGTTAATACGCTGAAAAGATGCTCGGAGCGTTCTTCCCGCGCGTCGTGAATCGTCTTCACGATGTCGTCGGCGGAAAGTTCCCGCAGCTGGGGGTTTCTTTTGGTAATCGCTTCAGTACGTTCGAACAGCTCCTGGCGTTTCTTGATGCGAGCGGTGCGCTTCGCTTCGGTGTCGAAGTCGAGATAGAGCGCATGATGGCGGCGATCGCTGTCGGCGGACGCCCCTTCACCCGACACCATCGCCTCGACGGCGACGATGGTCTGCTGCGCGACGCTTCGATGCTCACGCGCGGCGAGCACCTTCAACTTCTCGTACAGATCCTCGGGGAAATCGCGGACTTGCAATGCGGGCATGGCGTCCTCCTTTCACGTAAGCATGCTATATGCATGCATTATACATGAAAGGAAAGGCGGCCTGCCGACCTACCCCACGCGCTTTTTCATCATCGGGTAGGTGACAAGGGCAAGGACGGGAACCATGAGCGCCAGCACCGCCCCCGTGCCGAAGCAGGCGAACGACCCCCAGGTGTCGATGATGAACCCGGCAAGGGTGGGGCCGAATGCGAGGCCGCAGAGGCTCCCCGAGGTTACCCAGGTCAAAGCCTCGGTCAGGTTCGCCTCGGGAACGGCCTGCTCTGCTGTCTCGTTCATCGTGATGATGAAGGGCGCGTAGGTACCCGCCGCGATGAAGATGACGATGAGCAGCGACCACCACGAGCTGACGAATATCATGGTGCCGTAGCCGACGCCGATGGCGATCGAGGCCGCGAGCATCTTCTTCGATTGCCGGGCGGTGATGACCACCATGCCGAACACGAGTCCGGCGACGGTCGACACGAACGACTCGATGACCAAAATGATGCTCGCGAACGTGGGGTCGTCGAGCTCTATCTGGGCATACGACACGGTTGCGGTGTCGAGCACGCCGAAGAACGCTCCCATGAGCAGCGAGAGGAAGAACAGCACGCACACCACAGGGTTCGAAAAGAACAGGCTCTTGCCGCGCACGCCGGTCGGCGCGTCAGAGTCCTGCGATTTCGGCGCGCCCGCCTCGTCGGCCGACGCCTCGGCTTCCCCTTTCTCAAAAGCGCCGACGACTTCTTTTTCCCATCCGACGACGGGCTCGGTCGACTTCGAGGACATAAGGAGGGCCATGCCGACCGCACAGCATATAAATCCGCAGGTCATACCAGCAATCGGATGAATCGAAGACGCAAGCGCGATCGAAAGCGCCGGGCTTATCATGAAGATCACGTCGTCCATGACGCCCTCGTAGGAAAACACCGTCTTCAGCTCGGGCGCGCCGTCGCCCAAACGTCCCGTTTTCACGAGGAAGACCCAACGCGCACGCGTGAGCGCCTGGGGCGTCGGCAGAAAGCCCATGAGAACGGCGCCGATGAAGCATATCCAGATGGGGCCTTTCAAAAGGACCGTCGCAAGCATGATCGCGCAGCCGGATAGCGCGATGCACGTCGCGGCCGGGACAACGCGACTTTGCCCCCGCTCGTCGATGAGCTTCGAGACGCGCGGCGAGATGAGGAACAGCGCGAACGCCACAACCGAGGCGACGAGCCCCGACAGCAGGTACGAGTACCCCGAAAGCGTGAGCATCGTGATCGTGCCGATGGTGCGCATGAACGCGTACATGCGCATAAGAAGGCCGCCTATCTCGAACGGATAAGCGGCCTTCACCCGGAGCATCGCCCCGTAAACGTTGCGGTTAAACGATTCAGCCATAATGTTTTATTGTACCCGATGAAGATGGCGGGACGTTATGTCGCCTTGCGAATGGCGCGAGCGACGCCCCACCTTGCGACGCCGAAGGCCCGGAGGCCTCGATCACCACCTGAAGCAGATCTCGCGCGCCTCCTTGAGAAACTCCATCGACAGATACCTCTTCAATAGGGTGAACGTGGCCTCGCTCTTCAGAGGGCGATCGGGGTCGTGGTATTCCACCCACGCGTTGCAGCTCCACGTGATGCCCAGCAGGCAGTTCGACATCACGTATGCCGGGAAGCGTTCGTCGAACGCGCCTCTGCCAAAGCGCCCGCCGACCGCGCGCCAGTACGATTCGAGGAACTCATCCCGCGCGCGGCGGTCGAAGATGTAGTCGGTGTCCCAGATGGTGGTCGTGGGCGAAAGGAAGTACGCGACGTCCTGCGCGACTTCCCCGATAAGGGGCTTCTCCCAGTCGAGCATGCGCCCGGGGCCCGTTACGTGCCCCTCGCCGTCGATCGGCATGATGAAATGCGAAGGGACGGCCTCGGTGTTGACGACATGCGAGCAATCATCGGCTTCCGGCGAAGGCGACCCGAAAGCCCTTGCCTGATCGAACAGCTCTTCGACCGCACGGGCAACCTGGGAATCGGCGTATTTCGAGTCGCAGTAGTTCGCGAAGTACGCCTCGCACGTCTCCCGCTGCGCAACGAGGGGATCGTCAGGCTTCATCAATCCGCAATCAGGCGACGGCGAAAGAGCGTGGATGTCGGCCACGATCGCCGCGGCCTCGCGAACCATTTCCTGGTTGTCGAAATCGAGCAGGGCGCCGGACACGTATTCCTCGACGAGTACCCCGCGCGGCACAACCCCACGCGTATCGTCCACGTAAAGCACCCTTGGGACCCGCCCCGACGGCTCGAGCACCCGCAGCGCGTTCGCCTCGTAGCTGATTTGGCGCTCGAGCCCCAGCTGACTTGCGTAATTCAAGCGCAACACGTATCGCCTTCCCGTTTCCGGGTGCGAGAAGCGGAAGTTCGCGTTGTGCTCCCCCTGCCCGATGGGAACCGCCTCCAGATGCGCGCTTCGGGCGATGCCCAAAGCGTCGCGAACGTCTCTCGATCGGGAAAGGTATCGCTCCGCTTCCTCTAGGGTTTCCATGCCTACCGCCTTGCCTCGTCACTTAAATTGAATAGAGTACTTGTTCTATTATATGATGGTGTCTATTATCGATTCAGGGAGACTACCTTTGAAGAACGTTATCATAGATTTCGACAACACGATGGGGATCAGGGGCTGCGACGTCGACGACGGCCTCGCGCTGCTGTATCTTCTCGGCAACCCCGATCGCGTCAGCCTTCGCGCCGTTTGCACCACTTACGGCAACAGCACGCTCGACGCCGTGCAGGAAAACACCGAGCGGCTCTTCAGCGAATGGCACCTCGAAACCCCGATTTACCGTGGGTCTGACAAACCCAACGACAACGCGGCGAAGGAAAGCGCAGCGGCGGCGTTCCTTGCGCGCGAGGCGGCAGCCGCCCCAGGCGAGCTTTGCATCCTCGCAACGGGGTCGACGACGAACCTCAAAGGGGCGCAGCTTAACGACCCTCGCTTCTTCCAAAACGTCGCGAGCGTCACTTTGATGGGTGGCATCGAGAAAAGCCTCGTCATCAACGGGCGCATCATGGACGAACTCAATTTCAGCTGCGACGCCGAGGCGACGCTTCGCATCCTGGAGTCTGCGAGCGAAGGCACGCCCGTGTCCATCGCGACCGCACAGAACTGCCTCCCCTCGTTTTTCACGAGAAACGACTTCGAACGGGAATTCGGAGTGGAGGGCATGCTCACGAAAGCGGTCGACTACTGGTTCTCGGACATGGACCGCGAATACGAATGGGGAGGCTTCACCTGCTGGGACGTCGTTGCGGCGGCGATGCTCGCGAAGCCCGAGTTGTTCGACGCCACCACGAAAGACGTCACCCTCAACAGGCGTTTCCTCGAAGTAGGACTTCTGGAAGAAGCGGACGGCGAAGCCCCGAAGGCGCGCATCGCAACGCCGCGTATCCTCGATCCCGACGCGTTCCGCGCGGACGTGATCGAATCCTGGAAGAGAGGCCTTTCCCTTCTCGGCATCGGATAATCGTAAGCAATCATCGAAAGAAAGAGGAATCGAATGAGTAAAACGGCCTGGACCGTAGTCGGAATCGTCGAAATCATCGCGACGGCAGCCGTCGTTGCGATCGCAGCGCTCATGGGCGGCTGCAGCCACACGCTTGAAACCACGAGCGGCGGAACCTGCTTCATGAAATGCCACTGGACGTTCGTCGCGATATCGATAGCCGGCATCGCCGGCATCGTAAACGCCCTGCTCGCCCTTATCGGCAAGACGACCGAAGGGCGCCGCTTCGCCGCGATCGGGGTCATCGTCATCGCCGCGATCTCGTTCTTCTTCACGATGGACGCGGGGATCGGGCTGTGCGGCAACGCCGCGATGCATTGCCACCAAACCGCGCTCGGCGTATGGATCGCCTCGGCCGTGGCGATCGTCTGCGCGATCGTCCAGCTTGCAAAGGCGAATCCCGAGGAAGCGAACGTCCCCAAGATGAAGCTGTAGGGCCGAGCGGATCGGCGGCCCGGTTCCATTCGCCGCGCTCGAGCGCGAACGGTTTCCGAGCACGGCAGCGCACCAGGGAAAAACCACGCCTTCGGCAGCCCAGAAGAAAGGACTTACGTGAAACGTCTGATACTCCATAGTTTGAAGATGCATAAGATCCAAACGGCGTCGATCATCGCCTCGGTCGCCTTGTCCGTCATGCTCATGGTGACGTTCGGCCTGGTCTACGGAGGCGTTCAGCAAGGCATCGAGACGTCGAAGGCGCGCGGCGGGGCGGACGTGATGGCCGTTCCCACCGACGCGATGCAGTATATCGACGAAACCGAGTTGCTCTACACCGGCGCCCCCGCACCGGTGTACATGGATAAGAGCATCACCGACGAGATCGCTTCTGTCGACGGCGTGCTCAAGGCTTCCCCCCAGTTCTACGGCCAGACGCTCGACTCGGGATGCTGCTCGACCACAGGCGAGACGCGTCTCATCGGAATCGACCCGCAAACGGACTTCGTCGTGAGCGCACTCGCAGGCGAGAAGGCGGTCTCAGAGCTCGACGAGACAGACATCATCGTCGGAAGCGCCGTCGGGGGCGTGACCAACAACACCCTCACGATCCGGGACACGAAGTACCGCGTCGTCGCGACCATGGCGGAGACCGGCACCGAGTTCGACTCGTCGATCGTCGCAGACATCGACCTCGTTCGCGACATCAGCCGCAACCTCGCCGGGTACGAGCATTACTGGCAGAAGAACGGCGACCCCGCCGACCTCGTCTCGTGCGTGATGGTTGACCTGGACGACAGCAACGCCCAAGCGCTCACCGCGGTGAAAGCCCGCATCAACCTCTCGGGCAAGGCGACGCCGCTCGTTCGCTCCGAGGTGGCGGACAAGGCGACCGCGCAGCTGCAATCAGTCTTCTTCCTTCTGCTCGTCGCCGCGATCGTCATGGCGGCGGTCACGCTTCTTCAGCTGTTCGCGCGATTCTATTCGAGCGTTTGGGACCGCAAGAAAGAACTCGCGCTCTACCGCGCTATCGGAGCGGGCAAGGGCGATTTGCGCAAACTCATCGTCGGGGAAGCCGAGGCGCTTTCCGTTTCGGGCCTTATCATCGGCATCGTGCTCGGGTTCGCGGCCCAAAGCGTTCTGCTCGGGGTTATGCAAGAAGGCCTCGCCTTCCCCTACACGCCGCCCAGCGCCACCTTGTGCGCAGCGATCGTCGTCGTGACCGTTGCGGCGGTCGAGATCGTCAGCATCCTTTCGATCATCGTTCCCCTGAGGCAAATTGAGCGTCTCGACCCATCCACCGCGATGCAGCAAGGAGATATCGACTAATGACACTTTTGAAGATCGCCAACGTCTCCAAGGCATTCGACGGCAACCCGATCATCGAGGACACGTCGTTCGAGGTGAACGAGGGGGACACCATCGCCCTCACCTCCCCTTCGGGTTCGGGGAAGTCGACAATGCTCGCAATGGCCGGGCTGCTCATGACGCCTGATTCGGGGTCCGTCCTCGTCGAGGGCGACGTCGACGCCGCGTCCCTCCCCGACAAGCAGCTCTCGAGGCTGCGCAGGGAATTGCTCGGGTTCGTGTTCCAGAGCACCCAGCTCATCGGTTCGCTCCGGGCAATCGAGAACGTCATCGCGCCTTCCGACTTCGCGACGGGGAAGCTTCCGTTCGACGTCAAGGAACGTGCGCAGGAGCTGCTCGAGCGCTTCGGGCTCGCCGACCGCATGTACCACTACCCTCATCAGCTGAGCGTCGGTCAGAAACGTCGCGTGGCCGTCGCTCGCGCGATGCTGCTCAAGCCGAAGATCATCATCGCAGATGAGCCGACCAACGACCTCGATGAGGAATCGGCCAAGGAAGTAGCCGACGCGCTCTTCGAGTACGCCGAGCAGGGAAACGCGCTTCTGTATGCGACTCACGTGCCCGCGCTCGCGTCTCGCGCGAAAACCATCATGACGCTTCAGGGGAAGACTTTCCGCGTCGCGTAAACGAAGACCCCTTCTTGTGCCAGCGGTTCCGAATCCCTGGCACAAGAAGGGCGCCAAAGCACGAAAAAGGCGGGGCACAGTTCGTTCGAACCACGCCCCGCCTTCGTTTTACCGCAAGCAGTAAGCCGTTAGGCGTTCCTCACGTCATCGGCGTTCTTGCCGAACGCGTCGCCGCGCTCCTTCACCTGCTCGCTCAGCTTCTTGGCCGCGGTCGCCGAACCCACGTTGCCATGCCACTCGGCGATGCCGTCGGTAAGTTCCTGCAGGTAAGCCTTCGCCTTCTCCTCGTCCTCGGGGCAATCGGGCAGGAAGCCGGAAACGCGAAGCTCGTCCCAGCGCTCGTAGATGGAAGCCTTGAAGTCGTCCTCGTTGCCGTGGCCGTAGAGGTAGTTCTTCGCGAGGCCCTTCTCGATGTTGGGGTACTTGCCGACCGTGTAGCCCTTCTCGATGGCCATCTCGACGGCGGCGTCGACGTCCTTGCGCAGGATGTCGTCGGCGTCCGCGAAGGCCTTGGCCAGACGGTCGCCCGCCTCGGGGTACTTCTCCAGGGTGTGGCTGTTGCAGCAAACGAAGCAGCAGTAGTAGTCGGAGAGCTCCTGGGCGGAGATGAAGAAGAACTTCGCGCCTTCGGTGTCCTTCACCTGCGGGTAAAGCGTGGAGTCGATGCCGATGATGGCGTCGACCTCGTGATCCTTCAGCGCCTGGAGCAGAAGCGAGCCGTCGTAAACGGTCCAGTTGATGTCCTCGGCGCCCTTGCCGCCGGTCGCACGCGAGTAGAGTGCGTTGGACTCGACGTAGGACGGGCCGCTCATGCCGGTGCAGCCGACCTTCTTGCCCTTCAGGTCGGCGGCGCTGTTGATGCCGTTGCCCTCGAGCGTGATGCCCGACCAGCAGCCGGTGTGCATCGTGTCGATCAGCTTCGCGTTGGCGCCCTGCAGCCAGGACAGGAAGAAGCCCGGCGTCCACAGGAAGAAGTCGATCTCGTCGTTCGCAAGCAGCTCGGAGGTGTCCGACGTGATGGTCACGACGTTCGGCTCGATGCCGTTGTCCTGGAAGCAGCCGTTCTCGATCGCCACGTACACGGCGAGCTCGCAGCAGTTGCCGCCCCAGTAGCCGATGGTCATAGGGATCTTCTCGGTGCTCCCGGTGGAGCTGCTGTCCTTCGAGCTGTCGGTCTTCGAGCTCGCGTCGTTGGAACCGCAGCCGGCCAGAGCGGCGCCGGCGGCAACCACGGCGCCCGTGGCCGCCGCGCCCTTGACGAACGAGCGCCTTGTCAAATCGCTCATACGCATTCCTTTCCTTTTCCTATCATTATGTCCACAGCCGTTTCCGGCTGGAAAGACCGCGCCTTCTTCGCCGCCGCTACCATCGCGCCAGCCCCTTCTGCCAACGGAGCAGCCAGTTCCTGAACGCGAACATGATCGCGGTAAGCGTCGAGAAGATGACGATCATCACGCCGATGACGGCGAAGACCTCGCCGTAGTTGGCCATGACGCGCGTGTACTGGATGCGGAACATCAGCCCCGAGTTGACGCCGCACAGCTCGGTCGCAGCCATCGCGCCGAACGAGTGCGACAGCGCCATGAACAGCGCGTTCGCGATGGCCGGAATCGAATTGGGCAGCATGACGTGAATCACCACGTACATCTTCGAGGCACCGAGCGTCTCGGCGCGTTCGATCAGCTTGCGGTCGATGCTCTTGATGGCGCTCGAGATCATGAGCGTCAGCGGGAACCACGACGCAAGGACCACCGCGGCGAGCGCGGCGACGTTGCTCGAATGGAACGTCACGAAGAAGATGGGCATCCAGATGAGGGCCGGAACAGGGCCGACCACTTTCAGAAGCGGGTTCACCCAGTAATCGACCAGCCGCACGCATCCGCATGCGACGCCCGAGACGAAGCCGAGCGTGATGCCGATCGCGAGACCGGAGAACAGAGTGGTCATCGAAGAGACGGCGTCGGCCGCGATGACGTCGATGTTGGCCACGAGTTCGTGCATGATCTTGTCCGGCGAGGGGATGAAGGGCAGCTTCAAGATCCCCGTGCGAAGCGTGAGGTAGTCCTGAAGCGTGAAGAACAGAAACATCGCGCACACGAACCAGGAGACATGCGACACCTTTTCGCGCACCGGCCTCACGAACAGCGAGACCAGATAGACAACCGCGTAGACGATGGCGCAGACGGCAAGCGTCGGAAGCCACGTGTCGGCGTGGTACTGCACCTTCATCGGATGGACCTGCGGAAGCAGCGAGAATTCCAAGGCCGATATCGCCATGCCCAGATACGGCACGAGCATCTTCAGCGCATCTTTGAGCGAGGCGCGACTGATGAGGGGCTTTTTCTTCTTGACGAAAAGCCTCTCTTCTTCCTTGCGCTGCTCTTCTTTCAAATCAACGGTCGTCATACGGTACCCATCGTCTGCGCAGTTACTCGAACTGGAGCATGTCCATGACCGCATGGCGGTACTCGATGAACTGCGGGGAGATGCGGTCGCGCGGATGAGGCATATCGACCACGATCTCGCCGATGTTGGTGCCGGGACGCGGGCTGAGCACGACGATGCGATCGGCCATGTAGACCGCCTCTTCGATGTCGTGCGTCACCATGAGGATGATCGGCTTGAACCGATCTCGCATCTTCAGGATCTCGTCCTGGATGACGGCGCGGGTGAACGCGTCGAGCGCGGAAAGCGGCTCGTCGAGCAGGATGATGCCCGGGTCTTGAACAAGCGTCTGGGCGATCGCGACGCGCGCCGCCATACCGCCCGAGATTTGGTGGGGATACGACTTCTCGAAGCCGGAAAGCCCCATGAGGTCGATCATTTCCTGGACGCGATGCTTCTGTTGCTTGTAAACGCCGCGCGCCTTCAGCCCGAAGGCGATGTTCTTCTCGACGGTAAGCCACGGGTAGAGGTTCGTCTCCTGAAACACGAAGCCGCGGTTGTACGACGGCCCCTCGATGGGCTCCCCACCGTATTCGATGGTGCCACCCTGTGCCTTGTCAAGCCCGGCGACGAGCCGCAAAAACGTCGACTTGCCGCAGCCGGACGGGCCGATGAGCGCGACGAGCTCACCGTGCTCGGCTTCAAGATCGAAATCATGGAGGGCGACGAGCTCTCCCTTTTCAGCATCGTCGAACACGCGGCGAACGTCTTTGGCGACAAGCCGCTTGTCCCCTTCGCGTGCGATGGTCGATTCCTGAGCGTCTACCACTGGACGACCTCCTTAGACCAGCTCATGGTATGGCGCTGGACGATGAACAAAAGCGTGATGAGAACGAACGCCATGGCGATGAAGATGATCGCGATGGTGTAGATGATGTCGTAGGCCATATAGCTTTGCGCCCACGAGATGCGCCAGCCAAGACCGCCGTTCACGCCCATCACCTCGGCGGTGACAAGCGAGGTGAGCGAGAAGCAGAACGCCATGAACAAGCCCGTGAAGATGCTCGGCGCGGCGGCCGGGTACACGACGTGACGGATGATGTACCAGTTGGAGGCCCCAAGCGTTTGCGCACGCTCGATGCTCGCCCGGCTCACCGAACGGATGCCGCCCGCCAGGTTCACCGAAAGGGGGAACCATGTGGTCGAGGCGATGACGACAAGCGCGGCGAAGTGGTTCGACGGTGCCAAGACGAGGGAGATCGTCACCCAGGCAACGCCGGGAACAGGGCCGATGATCTTGATGATGGGATTGAGCCAGTAATTCGCATGCTTGCTGTAGCCCATGGCCGACCCCCAAAGGAAGCCGAGAACGCCGCCCATGAAAACGCCCTGCAGGTAAAGGGTAACGGAGTTGTACAGATCTCCCGCGATCCTTCCGTAATGCTCGAAGCAATAGGCGAGCATGCTTTCGAACGAGGGGAAGTACGGCAGCTCCAGAATCCCCGATTTCAACGTGCAGAGGTTGTAGATGCCCGAAGCGAGGTAGACGAAGATGATGAGCCCCCACCATTTAACCAGGTGGCGGCGGGCATATTCGAACCAAATGCTCAAAACGATGAGGATCGCGTAAACGACGATCGACGCCCGGATGAAGATCGGATAGTACACCGTCGTCTCGCCGTCCGGGTACACGTCCGCGGCCGCGCCGTTGACGATCATCATGAGGACCATGGCAATGAGCGGGCACACGAGCTTCACGATTTCCTTCGGCTTCGCAAGGGAGAACTTGCCGAAAAACCAGTCGGAGAAGCTTCTTTTTTGTACCGCGTCAGACGCCATGAACTCTTTTCCCGCTTTGCTATGGATAATTGTGACCAGACTTTGGTAGTTTATCCCATATAGTTGAGATTGTCCAATACTTGCCAGCGAGTAGTCAGTTCACACCGTCCACGGAATACAGGCTTTCCGCGATTCGCTCTACGATTCGCGCATCATTCGGAGGAGCTCCTCGTCGGAGGGATTCTCGAGGGCTTTGAGCCTCTCGTTCAAGTCGCGCAGGGTTCCTCGTTCCCGAGCGAGCGATTCCGCCAATTCCTTCCGGCGAGCCCGCTCGAAAAGGCCGGCGTCTTCGATTTCCCGGGAGATCCGCCCCGTTTTTTCCCGCGAGGCCGCTATCTTCCCTTTCAGCGCATCGATATCGTCCTCGTGCACCCGACGATAGGCGCGGATTTGCTCGGAGCGGTCCTGCGAGCGAACATAGCCCCGCGATGCAGAAAGACCACGCGGGAACGCGTCGGGGAAGCGGTCGACGAGCGCGTCTACGCCTTCGATCACCCCCAGGTTCACGCAGCCCGAGAAGAGGTTCCGCCCCAGGTCATCGGCCGATTCGGGAATGTATGCCGAAACAAGCCCGAGGCAACTGCGAAACGCTTCCGTCCCCACCGAGCGAACCGTCCGGGGCAAAACGGCCCGCTTGAGCGACCCGCATCCCGCAAACGCCTCCGCGCCGATGGATTCCAGTCGGGGAAACTGCGGCAAATCGCGCAGCGAGGTGCAGCCCGAGAACGCGCTCGCCCCCACTTCGTACACCTCGTCGCCCCCGCGAAGCGCTTCCAAGGAAGAGCAGCGGCTGAATACGGATCGCCCGACCCCCATAAGCGCCTGCGGAAGCGTCACCTTGCGCAGCGAGGCGCACCCCGAGAACGCACGGTCGCCGATCTCGAAAACGGATCCGGGCACGACGACTTCACGCAACCCCGAGCATTCGCGGAACGCCGCAGCTCCGATGGACTCGAGCGTCTCGGGCAGCTCGATCGTTTCTATCTCGTCGTGGCCGCGAAAAGCCTCGGGGAGAATCTGCGTCGTCCCAAAAGGCACGACGACATGGGGCTCGTTACGCGAGTAGTAGCGTTCAAGGACAAGGGAAAAACTCCGGCGCCCATCGTTTTCCGAAGGCGCGGGCACCAAGGGTTCGAAATCGTCGGCAAAGGGGTTCACGTCCGGTCCCTACAGCATCCAGCCCTGCGACGGCCCTTCAGCGATCTCCCAGCCGGAAGCCAAGAACATCTTGCGCTGCTGGGCGAAACTCGCGCCACGCCCGCCGTGCTCGGTGCGCTCCACGGTGTCGCGCGGGTTCGTGCCTACCTCGGCCCAGGCGAGGTTCGCCCCCGACGCCGCCGTCATCACCGTGTTCGCCGAGCAGTTGAGGCGCGGCTCCAAGCCGCTCGCCAGGCGGTAGATAGCGACCATGTTCGCGTTCGACACGTCGGTGCGCATGCCCAAATCGAACAGCTGCGTGCCGGGAACGGCGATGCGCTTGCCAACGCCCGCCGACACGGGATGCGTGCCGATGCAGCGGAACGTCGCCTCGGTGATTTCCTCGGGCGTATGCTCGGGACCGACCGGTTCCACGCAGGTGGAAAGGCTCATGCCGGCAGCCGCAAGGTTCGCGAACGTCTCCATGCGCTTCTCGACGGGGATCTCCGTGTCGATGCCCTCGCGCATGCGCACAGCATGGTACGCGCCGTTCGCGCCCGCCGCTTTGAGCGCCGTCGTGCGCTCAAGCGTCATGTCATCGGTATTCACCAAAAGCGGCATGTCGTCGCCGATGGCTTCGCGGACGCTCCCTACCATATCGACGAGCTTCTCGAAGCTGTAGCTCGCTGTGGTGAGCAGAAGCATGAGGTTCGCGCCGTCTTCGCAGTAGAGCTTCGCGTATTCGAGCACGTCTTCCTTCGAGAGCTCGAACTTCCCCTTACGCGACGAGTTGCATGCCGCGAAGGAACAGAACTTGCAGTTCTTCGGGCAGATGGTAGAGTTCAAGCCGATCTGCGCGTGGATTTCAGCCTTGCCGTTTGCCGCGCGCAGGGAAAGCTCCTGCCCGGCCCAGCGGATATAGGCGGCCTCCTTCGAAGTTTCGGGAACCTGATAGAGCTTAAGCGTTTCCGCCTCGGTCAGGCCCTTGCCCAAAAGGCCCTTTTCCACGATGCCGTAGATTTCCTCGTCGAATACCTGGGTCATCTCGTCTTCCCCCTCGTCGCAGCATTCTTTTTCGGTACCACCTATTATAAGAGCTCAGACCATACTGGGCGCAGTCCATTATGCGAAAAGGCATGAGCCTCCGCCGAAGTAAGAACAGCGCCCTTCCGCCGCGCCTGCGATTTTTCTTACCAGAACTTCGAGGGGCCGAACGGCACGGTCCATTCCTTGTTCTCGAACTCCATGCGGCTTTTCAGAAGGTCGGGGCCAAGCCCGCCCTTCTCGGTCTCGTTCTTGTCGTCGCGCGGGTTGGTGCCGACCTCAGCCCAGGTATGGTTGCCGCTGCCGAAGGGCATTTTCCCCTCCGGCGTCATCAAGCGGAGGATGTTGCCGAAGACGTTGATCTTCGACCAGCTATAGCGCGGCGCGTCGAACATCTTGGTGCCGGGCACGGCGATGAACCCGCCCGCAAAGCCCGATTCCGGCTCGAGCGAGACCTCGCGTTCGAGCGCGGAGACGATGTCCTTAGCGGAGATACCCGGGCGGATGAGCTCGGTGCAGGTGGAAACCTTGAGGCCGGCCGCGTGCGCCGATTCGATCGTCTTCACACGCTCTTCGACGCTGAGGTTGCTGATCCGCCCCTCGCCCATGCGGATCGCATGGTAAACGCTGCCGACGCCGACCGCCTTGAGTTCGTTCGCCATCGCAAGATCGAAATCCCCCATGTTCGCCATGATGGGGAAGTCGGGCAGCTCCTTGTGAACCGCCTCGATATAGCGAAGGTACTGGTCGAAGTCGTAATCGACGGTGATCATGAGCGTCAAGACGTTGGCCCCGTTGTCGTAGTAGTCGCGCGCGTAACGGAGGATCGATTCGAGCGACATCTCGTGACGGCCATGGGGGCGCGCTTCGGCGCCGACGGCGAACGAGCAGAAATCGCAGTTGGCGGGGCACGGGTTGGCGTCCATGCCGATCTGCCC
Source organism: uncultured Ellagibacter sp. (assembly GCA_934654815.1). GTDB lineage: Bacteria > Actinomycetota > Coriobacteriia > Coriobacteriales > Eggerthellaceae > Ellagibacter. The sequence goes on along the minus strand of CAKUGU010000007.1, from coordinate 50,164 downwards.
ATGCACTTCCGCGATGCCGTTCGCGGTTTTGAAATGACGCTCGCGTGCGACGTAGCTCAAGACGTGGCCTTCCGGGGTGAACGGCTCAACATCGCAAAGGTACACGGCGTCCTCGTGGGTAAGCGTCTTGCCGTCCATGCAGTAATCAGCAATGCGCATGACCTCCTTGTCGACACGTGGCAGGGGCATGGTGATTCCTCTCTCGATCGATTCACTCGTTTTCGGTTGATATTAAGACCGAATCCCGTAATAGACAATAACCAATAGTCCGCGAGCGGTATTATGGCAGGAGGAAAGAACGAAGGGGGCATCGTGTCGCACGATTCAGCGATCGAAGCGGAGAAAGAGCTCGCCGCGCTCATCGAAACGGGCGACGAGCAGGCAGTGCGCGCTTGGCTCGACCAGGGCGGCGCGAACTCGGTCGAATTCACCGGGCGTTGCCTTTCGTCCGCCATCGCACGCGGCATGACCGAGACGGCCTGCCGCCTCGGCGAGCTTGGCTTCCACCTCGCCGTCACCGACGACGCCGCAGCTCAGCAAGCCATCGAGCAGGCAAGCGGCATGCGCGGGCTTTTGGGCTTCCTTTCCGACTATCGATACTGCAAGGCGCAGCGAAGCTACTACCTGCCGGTCGTCGAGTCCGAGGCGAGCCTTGCTCCCGTCCGGGCAATGCAGAAGGCGGGGCTGTTCGGGGAAATCGATGAGTCGGAGCTGCTTTCGCTCAGCTTGCGCATGGACCGAACCCCGCTCGCGCGCGTCCTTACGGACGGCGGCGCGCGCCTTGTGCGAGACGACGCCGACGACGTTCCCGCCGAGCTCCTCAAAACGACGGCAGACGATGCGACCGCGCAAAACGACGAAGCGCTGTGGAGCGCCCTTGCCACGCCGCAACGCTCCCTCGAAACGCTCGACCTCGTTTTCGAACATACTGGCAGCGCGCCGTGCCGGATCTATCGTGGCTGGTGGGGCTCGTACGGAAGGCAGAAGGACTTCGCAGCGAAGCTTTCCGCCATCGCGTGCCACAGCGATTCCGCCCACTGCGATTGCACGGGGCAGCTGCTTGAAACGCTTGCGAACGCCGGCGAGCAGCGAGGCCTCGAAGCGGTGCTCGCGTGGAACAGCCTTAAAACCGCATGGCTCGACGCCGCGCTTGCCGCCGCGCAGGAATCGGGCAAGCCCCAAGCCGCCGCCGCGATCATGCGCGCGACGAGCGAAGACGACGCCCTCGACTTCCTGGATTTCTAGCATGGCGACCGCTAACACGACGACCAACCGAAGCGCGGCATCGCTTGGCGGCACGGAGGTTCTCGATGAAGCCTCGCATCTCGCAGACGACATGCTCGCACTTTCCCGCGACGAGCTGCTCACGAGCATCCGCTTCGTCAACCGACCGCTCGCCCAGCTCCCGATGCGCATCCAAATGGACCGCGGCGGCTGCATGACCGACGGCCGGGAGGCCCTTTTCTCGCCGGCCTTCGTGCTCGACGCGTTTCGAGGCGCGCGCCACGTCATCGCGCGTGCGTATCTCCACATGATCCTCCACTGCCTGCTTCGCCACCCCTTCCCCGCCGTGACCGTCGACCCGCTCACCTGGAGCGTTGCCTGCGACCTCGCCGTCGGCTGCGCGATAGGCGACCTCGATTGCGACGCGATCGCCGTCGCCGATCCGAAGCGAGACGAAACCCTTGCCTTATGGCGCGGCCGCGTCGAGCGCCCGACGGCGACGGCCTTCTACGCGCTCCTGCAGCGCGAGAATCTGCCGCAAGAGAAACTCGCCGAAATCGAGATCGTCGTCGGTATGGACAGCCACGAGCTGTGGTTCACGACGCCCGACGGCGTCGAGGAGCAGGAATCGACCGACCAGCAAGACGTCTCGCGCCAGCTCGAGAAACGCTGGGAGGAAATCGCCGCCGCGACGGAAATGGACATGCAGCGAAACCCGGACGAGGCTCCAAGCTCGCTCGACGAGCAGCTGAAAAACACGCGGGCAAGCGCGATGAGCCTCGACGAGCTGCTGCGAATCTACGCCGCCCCGCGCGAAACGATGCGGGTGAGCGACGAAGAATTCGACTACATCTACTACAGCTACGGCCTGTCGGAGTTGAACGGCATCGCGCTCGTCGAGCCGCTCGAATACTGCGAGACCCCGCAGCTGCGCAACTTCTGCATCGCCATCGACACCTCCGGCAGCTGCAGCGGCCCGCGCGTGAAAGCGTTCGTCGCCAAAGCCTGCGGCATGCTACTCGAAAGCGCCCAGATCTCCGACAAGACGCGCATCTGGCTCGTGCAGTGCGACGATCGCGTGCAAGACGTGCGCAAGCTGTCCTCCCGCGAAGACGTCGTCGACGTGCTCGAGGGCTACCGCGTCAAGGGCCTAGGGGGAACGGATTTCCGTCCCGTTTTCGACCTGATGGACGACATGCTCGAGCGGGGGGAGGTCGACAACTGGGAAGCGCTTATCTACTTCACCGACGGGCAGGGAACCTACCCCGACGACGCACCGCCCTACGATGCCGCCTTCGTCTTCGTCGACGAGCCAGGGGATTGCCCCGCCTGGGCGACGAGCGCGATCACCTATTCCGACGAACTTGAAGGATTCCCGGCGCACGCCGCCGCCAAGCAAACCGAAAGCGAGCGATAGATGAATATCAAGCAAGCAAAAGAGCAGGTCGAAAAGACGTGCATCGCCTACCTCACCAAGGACAGGTTCGGCGATTACGTCATGCAGATCGAAGCGCAACGCCCCGTCTTCCTGCTGGGAGCCCCGGGCATCGGCAAAACCGCCATCATGGCGCAGGTGGCCACCGAACTGGACATAGGGCTCGTCGATTACTCGATGACGCACCACACGCGTCAATCGGCCATAGGCCTTCCCTTCATCACAAAGCACACCTACGGAGGGCGCGAGGTCGACATCTCCGAATACACCATGAGCGAGATCATCGCGAGCATCTACGAATCGATCGAGCGTACGGGGCGCAAGGAGGGAATCCTCTTTCTCGACGAAATCAACTGCGTGAGCGAGACCCTCATGCCGATGATGCTGCGCTTTTTGCAGAGCAAGATGCTCGGGAACTACCGCGTACCGGACGGCTGGGTGGTCGCAAGCGCCGGAAACCCGCTCGAGTACAACAAGAGCGCCCGCTCCTTCGACGTGGTCACGATGGACCGCGTGAAGCTCATCGAGGTCGAGCCCGACCTTTCCGCCTGGCGAGAATACGCCGTCGCAAGCGGCGCCCATCCCGCCGTCGTGAGCTTCCTCGACATGCGCCCGGACGCGTTCTACCACATGGAGACCAAGGGCCGCACCCGCGAGTTCGTGACGGCCCGCGCCTGGATGGACCTTTCGAGCATGATGCGCCTCTATGAGAAAAACGGGCTGGAAATCGACGACGCGCTGATCGAACAATACATACAGACACCCGCGATTGCCGCTGATTTCTGCGTTTACCTGCGGCTCTTCGCAAGTTACAGCGAAGACTACCGCATCGAGGATATCCTTTCGGGCACGGCCACCGAGAAGGATTCCCCCGTCCTCGCGAAAGCGGCCCGCGCTGGTTTCGACGAGAGAATGGCCCTCTCGGGGCTGCTCGTCGACTCGCTCGCTTCCCATGCGGAAAGCAACGTCGCGGAAGAACGGGAGCTTGCCGCGTTGCGAAAACTGCTCGTCGAGGCGCGAGGGGCAAACGACGCCGAGGCGTTCCTCGACCAGGCGGCGACCGAGCACGAGTCGACGCTTATCGCCGACGCCGGGCGATTCAGACACGACGCGATGGCGCGCGGCGTCGAGCATGCCCTGATCAAGAGCCTGCGCGCCTGGGCTGCCCTGCTGCGCGGAAACGCCGCCTCCTTGAAAGACCTCGCCGCCGACTACAACGCGCGCCTTGGCGCCCATAAGGAGCAAGGAGCGCTCGTCGAGGAGGAGATCGCCGCCGCGCTCGCCTTCATGGACGCCGCATGGGGAGAAGGCAACGAGATGACGCTCGCGCTTAACGAGATGACGATGAACCGCGTGCTCGCGGCGTTCATCGCAAAGCATCCCTGCGAGGCCTACTACGACCGCAGCGAGACCCTGATGCTCGACGCCCGCGCCCAAAAGCTCGTCGAGCGGCTCACCGCCCTCGACGCGTAGGGCCACGCGGATCCGCCCGCGCGAAAAGAAGGCCCGTCCGCAGCTCGATGCCGCAGACGGGCCGTGAAGAGTACCTTCGCCGAAGCGCTACTCGGCGAGCTTCGCTTCCATGTACTCGGGGGTAAGAGGGATACGGGTGCCGTCACCGCACACGATGGTGCGGAACCCTGCCTGGTAGAACATCTGGCGAACGGCGGGGACGTCGAGGCCATGATGGCCCGCAGTGTCCTCCGCGGTGTCGCGCGGGTTGAAGCCCGCCTCCGCGCAGATGCTGTTGCCGCCCGAAAGCAGGCTCACGGTGTTCGGCTCGTGGATGGCGAACCACGGCATCTCCGGCTGACCGGCCATGACGAAAACCTGGATCGCCCCGATGAGTGCCAGGCGCATGTCCGTGATTTCGTTCTGCAGCCCCTCGTAGCGCGTGCCGGGGACGGAGTTGCGCTTCATGACGCCGGAGCCGTTGCGGATGCCGTAGTCGTCGTCGCGCTGCTTGATCTCGAACAGACGCGTGGCGATCGCCTCGTTCGTCGTTTCCGCGCCAATGGGCTCGCAGCAGTCCTGGACCATAAGCCCGGCCTCATGAGCTGCGGCGATGGTCGCCTCGCGGCGCTCGGGGCTGATCTTGGTGAGCTCACCTTCGCCCAAGCGCTTCACGTGGTAGGCGCCGGCAAGGCCGGCCGCTTTCAGCTTCTTGAAGTACTCGACGTCCGTGTCGCCGATGTTGGAGAAGAGCAGCGTCTGGGGCGGAATCGCAGCGCGAACCGCCTTGACGACCTCGAGGTAGTAGTCCTCGTCGTAGCTGTTCATGCACATGAGCCACAAGCCGTACAAGTCCCCACCCTTGGTGAACTCCTTCGCACGCTCGACGACTTCCTCGACGGGCATGGTCACATGCTCGGTGAAGCAGGTGGTCGACTTGGCGAACGAGCAGAACTGGCAGTCGGCCTCGCAGGGGTACACGTCGATTCCGATCTGCCCCCAGATGGCGCACGCGTTGCCCGTCCTGCTGCGCACGAGGTCGTTGGCGGCACCGCGCACCGCGGTCGCCTCGGGCGACACCTCGTCGAGCGCGAGCAGGTTGAGAACCTCCTCGTAGGTCGGGGCCTTGCCCTCCTGGGCGCGGGCGATGATTTCCTCTACTTCTTTCTTCATGTTCCCTCTCTCTCGTTTCGTTGCACGCACTATCGGGAAAAGGCCGCTCCCTCAAGCCCTCGCGGGCACCACCTCAGGCGCAGCCTTTCGCCTTTCCGCCTCTCGCTTTCTTCAAGGCTATTCGGCGAGCTTCGCCTCCATGTACTCGGGGGTAAGATCGACCCTCGTTCCGTCCCCGCACACGAGCGTGCGGAAGCCCGCCTGGTAGAACATCTGGCGAACGGCGGGGACGTCGAGACCGCGGCCGGCGGACGTGTCCTCGGCGGTGTCGCGCGGATTGAAGCCCGTTTCGGCCCAGATGGTGTTCGCGCCGCTCATGAGGCTCACCGTGTTCGGCTCATGCACGGCCATCCAGGGGAAGTCGTCCTGATCGACCATGACGAACGTCTCGATGGCCCCGATGAGCGCCAAGCGCATGTCCGTGATCTCGTTTTTCAGCCCCTCGTAGCGCGTGCCGGGGACGGAGTTGCGCTTCATGACGCCCGCGCAGTCGTGCAGGCCCATTTCGCGGCCGCGCGCCTGGATCTCGAACAGACGCGTGGCGATGTCCTCGTTCGGCGTTTCCGCGCCGATGGGTTCGCAGCAGTCCTGGATGGACAGCCCCGCTTCGTATGCGGCGCGAATCGTCGCTTCGCGGCGTTCGGGCGGAATCTTGGTGAGCGTGCCCTCGCCGAGGCGCTTCACGTGATAGATGGCATCGAGACCGGCCGCTTTCAGCTTCTTGAAGTACTCGACGTCCGTGTCGCCGATGTTCGACACCAAGCGGCAGCTCGCGGGAATCGCGGCGCGAACAGCCTTGACGCACTCGAGGAAGTAATCAGGGTCGTAGGAATGCATGGTCATCAGGTAAAGCGCATACAAATCGCCCCCCTTGGTGAAATCCTTCGCGCGTCTGACGACCTCTTCGACCGGCATGGTCTCGTGCTCGGTGAAGCAGGTATGGCTTTTGCCGAAGCTGCAGAACTGGCAATCCGCCTCACAAGGGTACACGTCAACGCCGATCTGACCGAGAAGCACCGCGGCATTGCCCGTCTTCGCGCGCACGAGGTCGTTCGCGGCACCGCGCACCGCGGTGGCCTCGGGCGACGCCTCGTCAAGAGCGAGCAGGTCCATGACCTCCTCGTAGGTGGGCGGTTTCCCCTCTTGTGCACGGGCGATGATCTGGGCGATCGTGCAGTCCATAAGTTTCTCCGATCGAACGCATGTTAATTATATATTGGCTATTATATGACATATGCCAGTATATGATACGTATCAGTAAGCTGCGACGAGCATGCGACGGCCGTGTCCCGTTCCACCGACGCAGCGAGCCGCCGAACGCTGCCTTATACTTGCCGTACCGAATTGAGAGTCCCTCGAAGGGCGGAACAATGAACCGAATTGCAAACGACCGAAAGACGCACCAGCCGAAACCGGGCCCGGTGGACCATCCAACCCCCAGCGACGAGCAGCTGGCGCGAGCATGCGGCAGCACCGTTGCTCTCGTGCTTGCCACGAACTTCGGGACGACCCCGCTGAAGGTCGCGTTCGAGGATCCCGAGAAGGAGCCCGTCGTCTGCGACTCCAGCGAGAAAGGCGAGCCGGGTACCCCTCGCCCGTTGCAGCGCTTCGAGGGCGAACCGCTCGTCGCCCGCGTCGCCGAATGCGTCGCGAAGGCGAGGTTCGCAAGCACGTTCGCACTCGTCGGCGGGACGGACGCCGATCGCGCCGAAGTCGAGCGCATCCTCGCCGGCCAAGACATATCCTTCATCGACTACGACGCCGATGCCGCCTACCGCGCCACCATCGACGCGTGCGGCTTCACGTTGTACGACCTGCCGAAAGACCTTCTCGACTACGCGAAGCGGACGCTCGACGCCACGCCCGAAGCCGATTCCGTCATGATCATTTCCTGCGACCAGGTTCGCATCACCCCAGTTCACCTGTTCGAAGTATGCAAGACGTTCCGAAGCGACCCCACCCTCGACGTCGTGGCGTCGTGGATCCAGTGGTATCGCCGCACACCGATGCTCGTTTCCCGCCGCTTCCTCGAAGGCCTCGGCGCAAGCGGCCTGTGCGAAGCGGGGCCGGACGGCATCAACCGGCCCCTGCCGCGCATCGCCCTGAAAGACGTCGTCTTCGGGGAGGAAACGCTCGCTGCGAACGACGTCGTGCCCGAAAGGCTGGAGCGTTTCAAGAAAGAGCGCACGCTTTCCGCCCGTGAAGCGATTCAGATCGCACGGGAAGAGGCGAAGAAAAACGACTCCCATATCGAAGAATCCATCGAAGCGGAAGGAGGCCTCGATGGCCTTCACAAAGCGAGTTCCGCAGCGAAGCGAGGGCTGTCTGAGCGACTGAAGGCTCCCGAGGCCTCCCCGACCTCGCAAAACCACGCCCCCAAGCGATCAGCCGCCGACGAGGAGCTCATCGAAGTGGCGCGCGACGTCGTGAGCCGCATGGACGCGTGGCACGCGCAGCTTCCCCGGGAAGAGCGCGAGAAGCTCGACTGGGCGGACGCTTGGGCTTGGCGCAACCGCGAGGACTTCCCGCTGCTCAACGACAGGAGGCAGAAGAACACGCTCGCCTACCTGGACTCCGCCGCAACGACGCAGCGCTGTTTTCGCGCCCTTCAAGCGGAGGCGAACTTCAACGAGCACGAGAACGCGAACGTGTACCGCGGCGGCTACGAGCTTTCCGCGAACGCGACCGGGTACCTCAACGACGCCCGCAAGAAACTTGAGGACTTCATCGGCGCCGACCGCCGACAAACCGTGTACACCATGAACGCGTCGGCCTCATGCAACCTCGTGGCGCAGTCGTGGGGAGACTTCAACGTGGACAAGGGCGACCACATCGTCGTCGCGCTGTCCGAACATCACTCCGACCTTCTGCCGTGGCTTCTTTTGGCCCGCAGGCGAAACGCCGTGCTCGACCTCATCCCGCTTCTACCCGACGGGCGGCTCGACCTGGGCGAATACCGCCGCCTTCTGAAAGCCCGCCCCAAACTCGTTTGCGTAGCCCACGTGTCGAACGTGCTCGGGATCATCAACCCCGTCGCCGACATGGCGCGCATGGCCCACGACGCGGGTGCGCGGTTCATGCTCGATGCGGCGCAGTCGTTCCCCCACCTGCCGTTCAACGTGAAGGAAATCGGCTGCGACTTCGCCGCGTTCTCCGCCCACAAGATGTACGGCCCCCTCGGCATCGGAGGCCTGTTCATCGGGAAAGACGCGTTTGCCGAGATGGATCCTGTCGCCATCGGGGGCGGAACGATTTCCTATGCAGCCACCGATTCCTATTACCTGCGCCAAGGGGCCATCCAATACGAGGTGGGGACGCCGCCGATCGCGCAGGCGATCGGCTGGGCCGGCGCCATCGAGTACATGGAAGTCCTGGGAATGGATCATGTGCTCGAGCACGCGGAAGCCATGACGCGGTTCGCCGCGCATGCGCTCCACGGCGTGGAAGGCCTCACCATCTGGGGCGACCACACCAAGCCCGACGGGGCGGGCGGGCTTTTGTCCTTCTCGCTCGCGAACGTGACGCCGCCGCAGATCGGCAAAACCTGCGGAATGATGGGCGTCGCAGTGCGCTCGGGCGGGCACTGCGCCATGCCGCTTGCCGCATCGACCGGCATGGTCGGCACCGGGCGGGCGAGTTTTGCCGTGCACACGACCTGCGAGGACATCGAGGCGCTCGCGCTATCCGTTGAGATGTGCCGGAGGCTGTACCGATGACGTGCGAGAATGAGGTTGCCGCCTCCCCTCGCGGCAACGCGCAAGCCGCGGAAAAGACCGCGGAGATCGCCGCCCATTACAGCGATGTCGCGCGCGCAGCGGGAAGCGCCGGGGCGGCATGCGAATGCTGCGAGCCCGACCCCGCTCAGGCGGGCGAGGCGTTTTCCCTCTATGCCGAGGAGGTCCTTGCCGGGCTCCCAAAGGGCGCGCTCGCCGCAAGCCGCGGATGCGGCGATCCCGTCGCCAAGGCGAACCTGCAAACAGGGGAACACGTGCTCGACCTGGGAAGCGGAGGCGGCATCGACGCCCTCATCGCCGCACGGCTGGTGGGTGCCGAAGGGCATGTGTTCGGGCTCGACATGACGCCCGACATGATTTCCCTTGCGCGGAAGAACGCCGCAGAGGCGGGCGTGGACAACGTCGATTTCATCGAGGGATCGATCGACAACATCCCCTTGCCCGACGCAAGCGTCGACGTGGTCATATCCAACTGCGTCATCAACCTCTGCGAGAACAAGGCCGCCGTGTTCGCCGAGGCGAAACGCGTGCTTGTCCCGGGCGGCAGGCTCGTCGTCTCCGACATCGTCGCCTTCTCCCCCATTCCCGACGGTGCGGGCGATGCGCTCAGCACCATCACGGGTTGCAGACGGGGAATCACGCCCGCCGACGAGTACCGCGCGATGATGGGCGAATGCGGCTTCGCGAAAACGAGCATCGAGCCGAAAACCGTGTACACCGTAGACGTGCTTCGCGAAAAGGCTACGCGGAAGAAGCGCGAGAAGGCGCTCGAGAAGGCCCTCGCCTACGACGTCGACTCGGTATGCGGAAGCGCCATCATCCGCGCCACCGCCGCATCCTGAAACGGCGACGCAAGCAAAACCAACCCACCAGGCGAAAGGACGCGAAATGATCGATCGCGACGTTGAGCGCATCGTCGACGACGCAGTCGCGGGGAAACTCGCGACGCGCGATGACCTGCTGTTCCTCATGCGCTTTGCCACCAACTCGCCCGAAGCGGCCTACGTGCGCTGGGGATCCGACGTCATCGGGCGCGAAGCCGCCCACAACACGGCGAAGATCTACGCGCAAATAGGGCTCGACGCCACGCCTTGTCCCGAAAACTGCGCGTTCTGCACGCTTTCGGCACGCAACTCGAAGGCGAAGGGACGCGCGGAAGTGCCCGATAAAGACGTCGCCGATTACGCACGCGTCTTCAGCGATGCCGGCGTACACCTCATATCCCTCATGGCAACAGCGGCGTACGAGTTCGACCATTTCCTTCTCGTGGCGCATTCGGTGAGAAGCGCGATATCCCCCGACCTGCCGATCATGGCGAACATCGGCGACATAACGCTCGACCAGGCGAAGCAGCTGAAAGACGCAGGGGTCCAGGTCTTCTATCACGCAAACCGTTTGGGGGAAGGCGAAATCACCGGCATCTCGCCCGCCCGCCGCGCAGCGACGATCGAAGCGGCGCAGGAAGCGGGGCTCGCCCTTATGAGCGCCGTCGAGCCCGTCTACGAAGGCGTGCCCGACGAAGACATCGCGGACAAGATGCTCGAGGTCATCGGGCTTCGGCCCATCTGCGCCGGCGTCGGCGTGCTCACGGCCGCGCCGGGCACGGCGATGGAAAACGCCACGCCCATATCGCGCCGGCGAGGCATGTTCCTCGCCTCGATCATGCGCCTTGCGGCGGGAACATCGATTCCCAACGGCTGCGGCTGCGGAAACGCCATGTGGACCGACGCGGGGACGAATCCGCGCGGCAGGGATCTCTCAACCGACCCGGATTTCTTGAGGCGCGACGTGAAGCGTTTGCGGAAGCAACTCGTTCGCGACGAATGGATCGTGTCCGACAGCCCGCTTCCGCTCGGATCGTTTTAGGGAAATGGCCTCATCGGATAGCATCAAATAAGCTTGTACAACTATTTGCACTATGCTACTATTCACCTGTCTCGCTCATTATTCTTCCACAGCGAGATCGACTTTGCGAGAGACGAGTTAAGGTTCTTCCATTTTCTCCCACTCGACGTATTCGCAAAGCCCGGCGCCGCCCCTTCAAGGCGCCGAAACGGGCCTCATGGCTAACCCCCAATCGCCATGAGGCCCGTGTCCCTTGCAATTGCAATTCCAATGCGCAAACGCGAACATGGCGCAATGTGGGCGCCGCACAGCGTCCCCTTTACTATCATCGCAATAAAAAACCGGCCCGACGGATTCCTCCGTCGGGCCGGTTCATTCCTCGAAAAGAAGGGGGCGCTATTTGCCAACGAGCGCCGGGAACAGACCGGTACGTGCCTTTTCATGCTCTTCGCTCGTTGCTCGAACGGTTTCCCGAGAAGCCTTCGGAGCGTTCGTGGCAACGCCGTCGTACTTGCGCGCTTCCATGATCTTGTCCAGTGCTGCGTCCATGATATTTCCCCTTTTCAATCGCGGAATCGAGCGCCCCTATTCGCTTCAATCCCTACCCCTTAAAAGCAAGTATAGGATAATGTCTAACCTTCTCCATTTCAACCGTTTTTCAGCACTTTTTTACCGTTCGCAAAATTTTTTCAACCGTTCCCGCGTATTTTTTACTGTTATCGCTTGACTCTCATTTAATTGTATGTCCTGCAACAGCATTTTCCCAAGAGTGAGACATTCCGCGCGCGGCAAAAAAGAAACCCCGCCGCTCCCAAGGGAGCAGACGGGGCTTGCAACCGTATATGTTCCAGAAGAAACTAGCGCTTCGAGAACTGCGGACGCTTACGAGCCTTCTTCAGACCGTACTTCTTGCGCTCGACCATACGAGCGTCGCGCGTAAGGAAGCCAGCCTTCTTGAGCTCGGCGCGGTAGTCGCCAGCCTCAAGCAGAGCACGGGAAATGCCGTGGCGCAGAGCGCCAGCCTGGCCGGAGATGCCGCCGCCATTGCAGCGGGCGATCACGTCGAAGTGATCCACGGTGTCGGTCACCTTGAACGGGGTCTTGGCGTAGTCGACCAAAGCCTCGCGGCCAAAGTACTCGACGGCGTCGCGACCGTTGACGGTCACCTTGCCGGTACCCGGAACGATACGCACGCGAGCAACGGCGTTCTTGCGACGGCCAGTGCCGTAATACAGAGCTTCAGCAGCCATGATTAACCCTCCATCTTGATCTCGCGGGGCTTCTGAGCCATATGCGGATGCTCAGGGCCAGCGTACACCTTCAGTTTCTTGCCCTGCGCACGGCCAAGCGTGTTCTTCGGCAGCATGCCCTTGACGGCATGCTCGATGACGCGCTCGGGGTGCTTCTGCATGGCCTCGGTGAAGGTCTCGGACTTAAGGCCGCCGGGGAAACCGCTGTGGCGGTAGTATTCCTTGGCTGCCGCCTTCGTGCCCGTCACGCGGATCTTGTCCGCGTTGATGATGATCACGAAGTCGCCGGTATCAACATGCGGGGTGTACTGCGGCTTGTGCTTGCCCTTGAGAATCTGAGCTGCCTTGGCGGCAACACGGCCAAGAACCTGATCGGTTGCATCGATCAAGACCCATTCGCGCTCGACTTCGCCGGGCTTCGCATAATACGTCTTCACTTGCTTCCTCCAATAGATACTCTTGCCTCGAACAACAAGCCTCATCGGCTTGCGACGAGGATGCTTGCGCGTTACCGCAAGCGGTGTTTGTTTTCAAAAGTGCAGATCGGTCGAACGCCGGTTTCCTACGCCGGCACGCGTGGCTCGGGCCTGGACTCCTTCACCTCTGCGCTTTCTTCCCTCTGCTTTCACGGGGCTTTTGAAAGCGAACTTTTGTAGTCTACCCGCCTTGTGCGAGCAAAGTCAACAATCAATCGCCCTATTCGCGGCCATCTGCAGAAAGTCTTCGAATTGCGGGGCGGAAAAGCACCCTGAACCGACGGCGCCGCCGCCTTCCCGCACGTCACACGCGGCCCGGCTCGATAACCCGGCCGATTCCCTTTAAGCGATAACGCGTAATCTCTGTTGGTTATAACCCGGCTTCCGCTTTCTTTGCTACTATTGCGGTACTGCTTCAACTGGAAGGAGGCACTCGTGCCTATCAAGATTCCCGATTCGCTGCCCGCGCGCGCGACGCTCGAGAACGAGAATATCTTCGTCATGACCGAATACCGCGCGCTGCATCAAGACATAAGACCGCTGCGCGTGCTCTTGCTGAACCTCATGCCGACCAAGATCACCACCGAGACGCAGATCCTGCGCAAACTCTCCAACACCCCGCTCCAGATCGAGGTCGAGCTGCTCCGCACGAAAAGCCACGTCGCGAAGCACGTGTCGGAAGAGCATCTCGAAACCTTCTACGTGTCCTTCGACGACGTGAAAGACCAGCATTTCGACGGCATGATCATCACCGGCGCGCCGGTCGAGCTGCTCGACTTCAGCGACGTCGACTACTGGGACGAGCTCACGCGCATCATGGATTGGTCGAAGACCAACGTCCACTCGACGCTGCACATCTGCTGGGGCGCGCAGGCCGGCATCTACTACCGCTACGGCATCGAGAAGTACGAACTCCCCGAGAAGACGACGGGCGTCTTCGACCACCGGGTCGTGAAGCCCTCGTCGCCTTGGGTTCGCGGGTTCGACGACCACTTCTTCGCGCCGCATTCGCGCTACACCAACGTGCACGCCGCCGACATCGAGGCGAACCCCGACCTCGAGATCATCGCCATCTCCGACGAGGCGGGCGTCTACATGGCGAAGAGCACCGACAGCCGCAACTTCTTCGTGTTCGGGCACCCCGAGTACGACCGCGAAACGCTCATGTGGGAATACGAGCGCGACTCGAAGGACCACCCCGACGCGGCGCTTCCCAAGCACTACTTCCCCGACGACGATCCGACGCGCCCCGTGCAGTCGACCTGGCGCGCGCACGCCCAGCTGCTCTACACGAACTGGCTCAACTACTACGTGTACCAGACGACGCCGTACGAGATCAACGCGATCGGCGACGAGGAACATCCCCATGAGTAGCGCGCCTTCCGAGCGCAAGCGGCCCACTGCCGAAGAGCTGCTCGAGCAGGCGGCGCGAAAGCGCGAAAGGCGCCTCGACCCGTGCATCCGCGCGGAGAACGAGGACGACGACGGGTACGACCCGTACTCCGACCGACGCGAAACGACGCCGCTCTTCGAGCGCGACCCTTGGTCCTAAGCCGGCCACGCGCGTGAAACAAAGGCCCGCCGGACTGCCGTATCAGCAGTTCGGCGGGCCTTTCGTCGTTAGCGGGCGGGAACCGTTCGCGCTACCCGGACGCCCCCGGCGCACTCGGCGCCTCGGGAGCGCGCGTCGCGCCGCCCGGGCTGATGGTCATGCTTTCGAAGCGGTTCGCCATGAAGTCGTCGTCGAAGTAGGTGGCGTAGAATTCCTCGACCGGCGTTTCCGGTTCGTGCCCCGAAAGCCGTTCGTACCAGCAATCGAGCGATTGCAGCGTCATGATGGCGTTCGCAAGCATGAGCACCGTGCACACGGCGGTCACGGTGTAGCGCAGCTTCCAGGGAATGAGGTTCACGATGTCGAGCATCTTCGGCAGAAGCGCCTTGATCCACAGCACGCCGAGCATACCCCACATCGCCATGAACATACCGTTGGTGCGCCCGTCGATCGACAGGAATGTTCCCGTATAATCCCAGGCCACAGCACCAAACGCCATTTCCATGAACCAGCTGACGAAGAATTCGAAGGCACCGCCGATAACCGCGCTCACCAAGAAGATGACGGGCACCGGCTTGTCATGGAAGCGGTTGAGCGCCATGGTCATGAGCACCGCTCCGACGCCGTAGATCGGCGAGAACGGCCCGAACAGCATGCCCGCACGATCCTGGTATTCGCCGGGGACCACGACGATGAAGTGGTAGACGACCTCGATGATGAGACCGAGGACGCTGCACACCACGAAGATCCAGAACACGTTGAAGAAGTTGAGCGCGATGTAGCCGCGCCCCGTCTCGTCAAGCCCGAGCGTGCCCTCTTCGGCCTGGTCGCGCGTTTCCATATCGCGAAGCTTGCGTTGAAGCTGGCGTTCCTCGGCAAGCGAGGGATCGACGTAGCCCGAAATGAAGAACAGGGCCACGAGGATGATGCAGTTGAAGAGAAGCGTTTCATGGATGCCGTTCAGCATGATGCTGCACACGATCGCCACCGCGTCGAGCGCCATGAGGACCTCGGCGGTGACGGCGGCGAACCGTCGCTTGTCGCGCAGGAGCCTGATTCCCAGAAGCACCGACACGACCGTCATGGCGAGAAGCGCCGCGACCAGGACGATGGTGACGACGACCGGCGTCATGGCCTCACCGGCAAGCTTGCCCGAGCGAGCGAGGTTGACGAGCGCGAGCGCGCTCCAGACCATCATCGGCAACGTGGCCACGCCGACGACGATGCACAGGATGCCGAACGCCTTGAGCGCCACGGGAAGCTTCCGCTTCGGCCCGGAAACCGGTTCCGAGCCCGCTTGCCCGCCGTGCTGCTTCTCTTGGCTTTCGATATCCTTTGCCATGCGTCCCCTTCGGTTCCATCGCGTACGTATCCTTATTATACGGGAGAACGCGGGGCGGAAGAGAAACCAGATGGTGACAAGCGCCGACAGGCGAACTTGACGGCGCCCACCCGGTTTTCTGCCTTCCCTTACGCGGACAGCGCCAGCTTCACGAATTCGCCCGCATCGAGCTCGAGGAAACTGCGCACCGTCTTGTCAGCGGCAGCCGAAAGCTCCTCGAAGGTTCCCGATTCGTCGCAATCGTAGACCGCAAGGGCATGAAGCCCCGCCCGCTTCAGCGTGCCGATGGCGTAGGCCGCGTCCTCGAAGCCCCAGGTCGTTGCAGCATCGGTTCCCATAAGGCTGCGCGCGCGCTCGTAAACGGCCGGCTCGCGCTTGGGTTTTCCCACGTCGTCGACGGAGACGACCGCGTCGAGCAGGGGCAAAAACCCCGTGTGCTCAAGCCCCGCGCACAAGAACGCGACCGGGCTCGATGAAGCGACCGAGAGGCGCACGCCGCGCTCGGAAAGCCCTTGCACGAACGACAGGGCGCCCGGCCGCGCGACCGCGCGCGTGGAATAGTAGTTCAGCATGTACTCGTTCGCCATGGCGACCACGTCGTCGGCCGAATCGCCGAGCCCGAACTTCTCATGGAAGAAACGCCCCGCTTCAGGCGTGGTGAGCGTCGTGAGCAAATCGCGGTCTACCTCGGTGAGCTCGCCGCCGGCGCGGTGCGCGAATTCCGATTCCATCTCGCGCCACACGCCCATGCTGTCGAGCAGCGTGCCGTCGCAGTCGAAGATGGCGCCGATCGTTTTTCCTTGCATCGAGATCCTTCCTATCCCCAGTTCCCGAAGATGAACCGCTGCACGTCCTGGTTGACCATGATCAGGAAGAACCCGAGGAACAAGATCATGCCCGCGGCGCTTAGGTATCCCAAAACGCGCATGGAGACGTTCTTCTTCGTCAGCTTCTGGAACACCTCGATGACGAAGCGGCCTCCGTCGAGCGGCGGGATGGGAATGAGGTTCATGACGCCGAGCGACACCGACAGCATCGCCATGAAGAAGACGAACTCGAGCACACCGGCGTCGGCGTAGGTCTTCGACATGACCGCGATGCCCACGACCGACGTCGAGTTCGACACGACGTCTCCCGCCGTCTGCGGGTTGAACAGGCTCGCCACCATCTGGAACACCGTCGCGATGTAGGTGAACCCCGCCTCGATCGAGCGCAGCGGCGACACCGTCATATGCGTCACGTCGCCCGTTTGGGAGTTCGTGACGTCGACGCCCACGACCGAGTACACCAGCACGAACACGAGCACCGCGAACAGCAGGTTCACCGCGATTCCCGCAAGCAGGATAACCGTGCGCTTCCAGAACGGGAGGCTTCGATACTGCTGGCGGTACTCGCTTTCGAACAACCCGTGCTCGTCGTCGACCAGACGCGGCTGTCCGAGCTCGTAGGCAAGCGGCGCGGGGCGGCCCGCCTCCTCGGCGGCCTTGATCTCCTTCTTCGTCGGTCGGTACGCGGCAGCGCGGTACGTGTTGAACTCGTCTTTCTTGGTCGGGGCGGTGGCGCTTCCCCATTCGACCAGCTCATCGAGGGCCTCGAGCGCCTCGTCGTTGCCGATGTGGCAGTCGCTCGCGATGTCTTCCATGTTCGCCGTGCCGCGACGGTAGAGCGCTGCGAGCACCTTCTCCAGGTGAGGACTCATCTCGCCCGGCTCCATACCGCACACCTTCGCGTAGCCGCCCAAGGGGACGATGGTTATGCCGAAGCGCGTGCCTGCGCGCGTGAAGCCGATTCCCGGGCCGGGGAACCCGATCATGAACTCGGTCACGCGGACGCCGAACGCCCGCGACGCCAGGTAGTGCCCTCCTTCGTGGATGAGCACCAGAAACCCTAGAGCGATCGACACGTACACGACCATCAGGACGATATCCAGCAAAGCAGCTCCTTTTAAGGGGAAACGCGGCACTGCGAAGCCGCGGGATTCGAAATCGTATCGCGTTCAGTATAGGAAAAGAGCCGCTTTCCCCTCGTCTATTCGGGAAAAACCTACAACGTGAGCACCGCCTCGTTGCCGCATCGTTGTCGAACGGCCCCTCTTCGGCGCGGGCGAAGCGGAGCCGCGACGGGCTTGCGGGAGCCAGAAAGCGCTTTCGGGCAATCGGGTCGAATCCTTGTTGGAAGCGCGTTGGAATCCGTCGAGACCCCGCCGTTTCTCAACGGGCAACCTGCCGAGCGCGCAACGCACGCGAAGCCCCTGCCGCGCGCCCTCCTCCGCAAGGCTCCGCAGGTACCGTTGGGCTCCCTATGCGGGACCCAGCGCCCGCGAAACCAGCGACCGAGAAAGGAGCGCACATGGAGACCATCGGTACACGCCATCTTGGGAAGGAGACTTGGCATGGGTAGAAACCACTCGCCAAGCGCGAACGCGCCCTCCCTCAAGGCGAAAGTCGCGCGAATCGCCGCGGCAGCACTGCTTGCAGTCGGCGTCGTCCCCGCCTGCGCGCTTGCGCCGGCAAACGTCGCCGTCGCGGCAAGCGGCACCGCGGCTATCGAGTACATCCCCGAAGACGCCTTCACTCCTGAGGGCTTCAACTGGGGAATCAACTTCACCGACGTCCACATCGCCAAAGGGTTCACCGAGGAGTCGAACATCGCGCAGTTCTACCCGCGCGACTACGACGAGCTCGCAAAGCCCGGCGACCCGGGGTTCGCGGCGCGTATCGGCCGGTCGACCCCGAAGGGGAGCTTTGCGCTGCGCTATACTGGGGCCACGCACAAAGGCGACGTCGTCGATGCCGTCGTCACGCTCGCCGACTGGAACTACGTCGAGCCCATCATGTCGAACGGAGCAACCGGGTGGGACGAGTACTACGAGCGCGTCGATTACGACACCTTCCAGCCCGGCGTCTTCGTGAACACGAACTACCAGCGCCAAGGTTCCCTTATCGAGAACTTCAACTTCTATACCGTAGGGCTCACCGACCTCGTCGTGGAAGTCGAGTTCTTCTATTCCGGAACGAACGACCCCTACGAGATAAAAGGGCACGCGACCTGCATCGATCTCGACGTCGGCCAGAAGTTCGGGTTCGGCGGCGCAACCACGCTCGCGCAGGTCGTCGCAGAGAACGACTTCCTCTCGATCGACAGCGAGAAGAGGCTCGTCACCTCGCCCAACTACCCGTGCGGGGGCGTCGACGACCCGTATGGCGCCATCAGCGCCGACCCGAACGACCCGTTGTACAAGCTCGGTCTCGTGGGCGCGTACTTCGACACCACGGGGCAGCGGCGCGGCATGCCCTGCGAGCTCACGTTCGTGACGAGCTGGACCGGCGTCGATTCGACGGCGCAGTCCTTCTTCGCCATGACGAACGAGTTTCTCACCGTGCCGAACCCCAAAGACGACATCACCGACATCGGCAAGCTCAAAGTCACGAAGACGGCGGACAAGACCGAGGGGGTCTCCCTTGGCGACGTCGTCACCTACACCGTCGACGTTCCCGTGCACGAGCGAGGCGTGACCTGCCGAAACGGGTACTCGTACACCGATTTCGAGATCGTCGACGTCCTGCCCGACGAAATGCGTTATGTCGACGGGTCGGGATACCTCACAGACGGCGAGGGGAAGCGCATCGAGGGCGCGGGCGAAGTCGTCTACGAAGGGCATGGGGACGCCGCGACCACCGAGAACACGGTGAAGTTCGAGTTCTCGCGCGACTACCTCGCCCACTCCATGCGCATGCAGGGCGAGCATTACCGCTTCGTTTTCAAGGCTATTTTAACCGAGTACCCCGCCGACGGGTCGCTTTCCATCTCGAACCGCGCGTACGCCCACGTGAACAGCAACGGCGCGTACTTGAGCAACTCGGTGGAAACGAGCCTCGTCCCGCCGAAATGGCACGTCGACAAGACGGCCGACGCCTATGAATACGAAGTCGGGGACGTGATCGGTTTCACGTCTGTTTTCACGCAGACCGAGAAGAACGCCCAGTGCCGCGAGGCGGTATTCTCCGACAACCTCCCCGAAGGCATGCAGCTTATCCCCGAGACCGTGCAGGCGACGGGCATCAAGAACCTGCCCGCCCCGAGCATCAACGAGAACCGCTGGAGCTACTCCCTCGACAAGTTCGGCTACGGCGACACGCTGACCGTCACGTGCCAGGCAATCGCCCTGCAGTCGGGGAACGGGGTTGAGCAGGTGAACCTTTCCGCGGCCCACGCCAACAATTGCATGGACGAAAACGACCCTGCCGAAATCTGGACGAACACCGCGAAACTCGACGTGCGGAAAAGCGCCGACTACTACGAGCATTACGTGGGCGCGTCCGACGTAGACGCCGGATACGTCGAGTACACGGTCGTGGTCGAGAACATGAAGGAGGGCACGATCGCGAACAACGTCGTGATACGCGACGCGAGCCTTCCCGAGGGGATGAAGATCGGGAGGACGAACTCAGGCGAGCTCGCACTCGATATCAGCGGCGTCCCCAGCGCGGTCGCCTATCCGGCGGCGGGAAGCGACCGTGTGCACGGCGAAGCGGAAGAACGTACCGTGACGTGCAGCGTCGCCCCTGACGGAACGGGGTTCTCGGCCGTCATCAACCACCTGCCGGCCAACGCCCCCATAACGATCACCTACCGGTGCTACCCGGAGGAATCGGTTGCCGGATGGGAAATCGAGAACACGGCGACTGTCACCGCCGACAATGCGCTCCCGGAAGACAACACCGCCCTTATCTGGGTGAACCAGCCGACGCTCGACGTCGAGAAAACGGCCTCGCTTTCCCGCTATACCGTCGGCGACTTCATCACGTATCACATCAAGGCCACGAACAAGACGGCCGGGACGCTCGGTCGGGACCTCGTCATCTCCGACCTGCTGCACACCGAAGGAGTCGAATTGCAACGCGATAGCATAAAGATATGGGACTCGGACGGCAACGACATCACCGATTCGTGCACCGTCCACACGAACAGGAACAAGCCGAGCTTCATCGTGGAAACGCATAAGAACCTGGTAAACGATTCCGACACCCACACGACCTGGAGCTTCGGGGAAAAGGAAGCCTCTGGGAGCAACCCTTTGGAGGCAGCAGGTGAAACCGCGGTGTACGTTGACTACACCGTCGCCATCGCCGACGCGGCGCTGGCGGGAAAGACCGTCGATAACACCGCTCTCGCCGTGGTCGACGAGCCGAACACCAAGACGACCGACGACGAGAGCGTAGCCGTGAAGGGCGCGAAGCTTCGCATTCAGAAGCACTCCGACAAGGAAACGTACGAAATCGGCGACACGGCCCGCTACGAGCTCTCCGTCACGCAGACGCGAGAGGACACGACAGCGCACAACGTCGTTATCGTCGACTCCTTCGAAGACGCCGCCTGCACGGAAATCGACCTCGAAAGCATTCGCCTTATCGATAGCGAGGGCAACGCCGTGGAGCCGAAATCCGTCACACCCCAAACCAATAACGAGGGCCGTATCGTCGGGTTCTCTCTGGAAACAGGGCTCGACCTTTCGGACGAGGAGACGATCACGGTCGCCTACGATGCCACGATGACCGAAGAACGCGAGTATGTGGAGAACCGCGCGCAGGCAACGGCCGACGATGCTGCGGGAGATTCGACCCGCCACGACGTCGCCGTGATCGGCAAGCGAGCCCTCGCGACCATTGAGAAGGCGGCGGACCAAGGCATCGTCCGCGTTGGCGACCCCGTTCACTACACCGTTACCGCAACAGTGACCGAGGGGACAGCGCGCAACGCCGTCGTCTCCGACAAGAGCCTGCCCGACGGGATGGCCCTCGACCTGAACAGGATCGTCGCCGAGGTGAACGGCGAGGCGCTCGGCGCTGCTCCGCTCCATACCTCGGGCAACGGATTCTCGGTCGACCTCGGAACCCTTTCTGAAGGCGACACCGCAAAGGTGTCGTTCACGGCGGTGGCCAGCAACGAGGCGCTCGCAGGGAAGCGCGTCATCAACAACGCCGTCCTTTCCTCTCCCGACCTCGAGGCCGACCTCATGGCTCAGGCGATCGTCAAGGTGGAGAAAAGCCCGCACAATCCCACGCCCGAGCCTTCCGCGACCATCGAGAAGAAGGCGTCGGCGGAAAGCGCCGCGGAAGGCGACACCGTCACCTACGCCATCCGCATCGATTCGGGAGACACCGACCTGGAAGACGCGCGCGTGGAGGATACGGGCATGCCCGACGGCGTCTCCATCGATTACGCGACCTTCGTTTTGACGATCGATGGCAAAACCTCGACGGCGACGTTCGAGCGAAAGAGCGCGAACTCGTTTTCGCTCGCGCTCGGGCGCGTGCCGGCGAACTCGCAGATAGCGATAGAGTACGAGGCGACCATCGAAGACGCATCGCTCATCGGGGACAAGATCGAAAACTCGGCGACCTTGATTTCCCGCAGCCTTGCGAACAGCCCCAGCGCCAAAGCGGAGGTCGTCGTCGTGCCCGTGCCGCCATCGAAAACGGATGCCATAATCACCAAGTCGGTCGACAAGGAAACCGCAGCCGTCGGAGATGTGCTCTCGTACGAGATCGAGGTGAGGGCCGTCGGCGGTACCGTGAGGGACGCTGAAGTCAGCGACACGAAGATGCCCGAAGGGGCACCGATAGACTTCGAGAGCATCTCGGTCGAGGTCGACGGCGTGCACGTCGATGCCCCGATCGAGAGCGACGGGAACACGTTCTCCGCGAGCATCGGAACCTTGCAGGATGGAAGCATCGCGAAGATAACGTTCGCCGCTTCCCTTGAAGACGAATCGCTTGCGGGGACGAAGTTCTCGAATCGCGCAACGCTTTCAAGCCCGAGCCTTGAAGACGACCGGCTTGCCCACGCCGTCGTGTCGGTCGAGGCCGATACCGATCTTGAAGCGCCCGAACCCGTCCCCGAACAGCAGCCCGAAACCAAGGCGAAGGGCACGCTGGGAAAGACCGGCGACGCCGCTTTGAGTACGGCGATAAAGGCGCTGCCCGTCGTCGCGGCCCTCGCCGTCGCTGCGGCGGCTATCGCCCTCGCGAAACGCGCGATGCAGGGGCGCCGACGTTTCTAGGCGCACAAGGGCAATAAAGCCGTCCCGCGAAAAACGAGGCGGCTTTATCACAAGGTTTCTTATTATTCTCGTTCCCTCTTCCCGTTTTATACGGTACCTTATGAAGATAAGGGGAAAGGGGCAGGTAATGGCAAGCTATCAGCTGATAAACGGGTTCATCATTCCTACCGAGGTCGCGGACCGGGCAAACGAGCTGCAACGCCTCGATTGGGACAGCTGTCCCGAAGGCCAGCGCACCGGGCGACCCCGCTTGTCGGGAGAGCCGAACTCCAACCTGTCGTTCAAATGCCCCGAATCGAACGCGAGGATGATCGCCTACGCGGCGAAGATCAGCGGAACGGGGAAATCGGCGTTCATGCGCGACGCCGCCGTCGAGAAAGCGGCCCGAGTCATCTCGATGCACCGGGCGAAAGAGCCCTCCGAGGATTAGCGCGGCGCAAGGCCTCGGTAAAGACTCGCACTCGGTTCCGGCCTTCGCCCTCGACGGGGCGAAGGCCGGACCTTACGCTCTAGCGAACGTTCTCCCTCGCCTTCGCGCGAGCCCAAGAGTCAAGCGATTCGAGTTGCTCGAGGCTCTCGACCTTCTGCACGCCTTCCCGTTCGTGCGCCTCCATGACCGCCTCGACGCACTCGGCTATCCCGAGGTAGGTTCCCTGCTCCGCGAGGAACGCCGCGACGGCGACCTCGTTCGCGGCGTTCATGACGCACGGCAGCGTCCCGCCGACGCTTCCCGCATGGCGTGCAAGGGGAAGGCAGCGGAACGTTTCCTCGTCGGGAGCCGCAAACTCAAGCGAGCCGAGCGTCCGGAAATCGAGCGGTTTCACCGGGGCGCTCCATCGGTCGGGATACGAAAGCGCGAACTGGATGGGGATGCGCATGTCGGTCGTCCCCAGATGCGCCTTCACGCTGCCATCAGCGTATTCGACCATGGAGTGGATGGCGCTTTGCGGCTGCACCACCACCTCGATCTTGTCGTAGGGCATGTTGAAAAGATGATGCGCCTCTATTACCTCGAGCCCCTTGTTCATGAGCGTCGAGGAATCGATCGAGATCTTCGCGCCCATATGCCAGGTCGGGTGCTTCAACGCCTGAGCGGGCGTGATCGACGCGAGGTCGGAGCGTTTCTTTCCCCGAAACGGACCGCCCGACGCCGTCACCCACAGCTTCGCGACCTCGCGCTCGTTCTCCCCGAGGAGGCATTGGTAGATTGCACCGTGCTCGGAGTCGATGGGCATCAACCCGCCCGCCGGACCCGTCGCCGGAGCCGTGCCCGCTGCGCGGCGCCGCGCATCAACCTTCGCGGCGAGCGGCATGATCAGGTCTCCGCCGACGACGAGCGATTCTTTGTTGGCCAGGGCAAGGACTTTGCCGGCCTTGAGCGTTTCATAGCTCGCCCGAAGCCCGGCCGCGCCCACGAGCGCGTTCACGACAACGTCGGCCTCGGGAAGACGAACAAGATCGACGACCGCGTCCATGCCGAAGCCGATCGTCGCCTCGCCACTGAGGGAGGAAACATAGGCGACGGCGTCTGCGGCCGCGGCGCTTTTCGCCTGGCCCGAATCCCCCACCGCAAGATGGCTCACGCCGAATTCGCGCGCTTGCGCGAGCATGTCCGACACGCGCGTGTTGACCGCAAGGCCGACGACAGCGAGCTTGTCAGCATGCTGACGCACCACGTCGAGCGTCTGCGTTCCGATAGAACCTGTCGATCCGAGAACGACGATGCGCCTCATATCGAGTCCTTTCCGCAAGGTGATATTAGAAGTTGTAAGGGATGGCACCCGAAGCCAGAAGGAGGATGGCCGACGATGCCGCAACGAGGAACAGCGAGTCGCAGCGGTCGAGAAGCCCGCCGTGGCCCGGCATGATCGTCCCCGAGTCCTTGAAGCCCGAATTGCGCTTGATACGACTTTCGGCCAAATCGCCGAGCACGCCCATAAGACCGCACACGAACCCGAAGAATACAGCCTCGGGGAGGCTCAGGTTCAGACCGGGAATGAAGGTGAACAGCGCCCAGAACAGCATCGAGCCGACAAGACCGGCAAAAAAGCCCTCCCAGCTCTTCTTAGGGCTGACGCGCGGTGCCATCTTGTGCTTGCCGATCTTGCTGCCCACCAGGTAAGCGAACGAGTCGTTCGCCCAGATGCTCAGGAAGATGCCGATCACGAGAACGCCACCCCAAGGGTCGGGCAACGACGTGCGCACCACCATGATGCCCGACAGCAAAAGGCCGGTATAGGCGGCGCCGAAGAAGCTGACGCCCACGTCGGGAACGCGGGCCCGCAGCCAGAAGACGTACCAGACGATAAGCGCGAGCAGAAGGGCGATGCTCACGTAGAGCGCGCCGGTGATTCCCAAAAAGTACACGCTGATCGGGTAGAGCACCGCCGCGATGATCCCGAGCATTTCGTTCGGAAGCTTCGCATCGGCGCGGAGCATATAGTAGAACTCGCCGGCGCAGATACCTGCCGT
The DNA here is from genome assembly GCA_934654815.1 of uncultured Ellagibacter sp. Taxonomy (GTDB): domain Bacteria; phylum Actinomycetota; class Coriobacteriia; order Coriobacteriales; family Eggerthellaceae; genus Ellagibacter. The sequence continues at coordinate 25,146 of CAKUGU010000007.1, read as the reverse complement.
GGCGCAGAGGAAGACGAGCGTGGTGATGTCGCTCGCGAGGATGCAGACGACGCACAGCGTCACGTAGACCGCGCCGGTGCGGAAGCGGACCTGCAAATCGGTTGCGTTCTTCAGCTTCTGCGGCGTCTTCTCGTACGCGAAGTCCTTGATTTTCGTGGTTCGCTTGCGGTCGTCGGTGGCGGGCACGCTTATTTCACCGCCCCGAACCGGCGATCGCGGCCCTGGAACTCGAGAAGGCAGCGCAAGAACTCGTAGCGGTCGAAGTCGGGCCAGAGCACGTCGGTCACCACGAACTCGGCGTACGCGATCTGCCACAGAAGGAAGTTCGAGATGCGGACCTCGCCGCTCGTGCGGATGACGAGATCGGGATCAGGCATACCGGCTGTGAACAGGGCACCCTCGAAGTCTTCGGCGCTTACGGGCTCGAAGCCCTCTCCCGCCTCGCTTTTACGGACGGCCTGCTCGGCGCACCGGTTCACCGCCTGGAGGATTTCCTGGCGCGACCCGTAGTTCACGGCGACGACGAGCGTCATCCCCGTGTTGTCCTTCGTTTTCTCCCATGCTTCCTCGAACGCGACGCGCGTTTCCTCGGGAAGCGGGGACAAATCCCCGATGGTCTTCACGCGCACGTGCTCTTCGTGAAGGCCGTCGACCTCGGCGAGCATGGTCTTCGCGAAGAGGTCCATAAGCCCGACGACTTCTTCCTGCGGGCGCTTCCAGTTCTCGGTCGAGAACGAGTAGATGGTGAGGTAGCGAACGCCCAAATCGCTCGCGCAACGGATGGTCTCGCGGACCGCTTCGATTCCCGCCTTATGCCCCTTCAGCCGATTCAGCGCGCGTTTCTTCGCCCAGCGTCCGTTGCCGTCCATGATGACGGCGACGTGCTCGGGGATGCGCGAGCAATCGAGATCTTCGGGGGAAAGCCCCGAAGGGGGGCTCGGGAATATGTAGTCAAGCGGCTTGTTCAAAGAGACCTCGGCGATCGGGCGGACAGAAAACGGGGCCGCGCCTTCGGGGCAAATTGCCCTTCCCCTGAAGGCGCGGCAAGGCGACGATGCCGCCTAAACCTCCATGACCTCGGCTTCCTTCTTCTTGAAGGATTCGTCGACCTCGGCGATGAACTTGTCGGTGAGCTTCTGGATCTCGCCCTCGGCGCGACGCTGCTCGTCTTCGGGAAGGCTGTCTTCCTTGATGCACTTCTCGACGGCGGAATTGGAATCGCGACGGATGTTGCGGATGGCGACGCGCGCCTCCTCGGAGTACGTCTTGCACTGCTTCACCAGCTCGCGGCGGCGTTCCTCAGTAAGGGCCGGGAACGGCAGGCGGATGACCGAGCCGTCGTTGGACGGGGTCACACCCAAATCGCTTTCGAGGATGGCCTTCTCGATGGCCTTCAGGCTGGACTTGTCCCACGGCTCGATGACGAGCATGTGGGCGTCAGGCGTCTTCACGCCCGCCATCTGGTTCACCGGAGTCGGCACGCCGTAGTAGTCGACCTTGATGCGGTCGAGCGACATGGCGCTCGCGCGGCCCGTGCGGACCGACGCGAAGTTCTCGTGCAGCGCGGCAACCGCCTTCTTCATGCGGTCCTGCGCCTGCGCTTTGATCTCGTTGATGCTCATATCAGCTTCCTTTCATCCCCGCGTCGCCTCAAAGCGCCGCCGTTTCGACGCGCTTCGGCCGAAAAGCCCAGGCAAGCGCGCCGCCAGGATTCCCTTTCCGTTATTTTACCGTGGTTCCGACCGCTTCGCCTTTGAGCGCGCAAGAAATGTTGCCGGGAACGGTGAGGTCGAACACGATCATGGGGACGTTGTTGTCCATGCACAGCGACGTGGCCGTGGAGTCCATGACGTGCAGCCCGCGGTTGAGCACTTCCATGTAGCTGATCGACTCGAAGCGCTTCGCATCGGGGTTCGTCTTCGGGTCGCTGTCGTAGACGCCGTCGACCTTGGTGGCCTTCATGAGGCAGTCGACGTCGAGCTCGCACGCACGCAGGGCGGCGGTGGTGTCGGTGGTGAAGTAGGGGTTGCCCGTGCCGGCAGCGAGGATGACAACGCGGCCCTTTTCCATATGGCGGATGGCGCGACGACGGATGTAGGGTTCGGAAACCTCCTGCATGTTGATGGCGCTCTGCACGCGCGAGATCACGCCGTGACGCTCGAAGGAGTCCTGCAAAGCGAGCGCGTTCATCACCGTGGCGAGCATGCCGATGTAGTCGGCCTGCGCACGGTCCATGCCCTCGGTCGCCCCCGAGACGCCGCGGAAGATGTTGCCGCCGCCAACGACGACTGCGAGCTGCACGCCGTCGTGCACGATTTCCGCGATCTGGTCGGCCAGATCATCGACGACCTTCGGGTCGATGCCGTAGCCCAAATCGCCCGCGAGGGCTTCGCCGGAAAGCTTCAGGAGCACGCGCTTGTACTTGTAATCGTTCGCCATTAAGACCCCTATCGTCTGCGTCCTTTTACTCGTTCCGACCTATATTACCCGAAACAGGCCTGTCGCGAGCGCGCAGCCCGGCAACTGCACGCCATCTCCGTTAGGAAGAGAACTGCCCGGCGGGCACCCGGAACCAGACGCCCCCAAACGCGAAGGGCCTTCGGGGAATAAACGCCCCGAAGGCCCTTCCAAGGGAAGAAAAATGAGTAGAGGTTGCGAGCCCGGCAGCACGGGCCCGACCGGAAACGAGTCGCCTGAAAGGAAAGGGAGAAGGACGGCTCGCCTCCGGCCGGGCCGCACGGAAACCGTGCGGCCCGCGATCGGTTACACAGCCTGGGAACTCGTCCCGCTCTGCGCGCTGGCGCCGCTGCCCGAGCGGCTGCCGGAGTTGCCGAGCCCGTACTGGCGCAGGATGTCCTCGAGGCTCGACGAGCCCGACCCGTTCTGCGTCGAGTTCTGCGAGCTCGCGCTTGCCTGGGAGTTCTCGTCGGAGCCGAGCGTCACCTGGATGTCCTGGCTCTGGCCGTCGCGGTTCACCGTGACGGTGGCCGAGTCGCCCGGGTTCTTCGAGCGAACCGCCAGCATGAGGTCGCTCGCCGAGGTGACCTTGTTGCCGTCGAACGCGGTGACGATGTCGCCCACCTTGATGCCCGCGGAATCGGCGCCCGACCCGCTGCTCACAGCGGAGACGTACGCGCCCTCGTCGACCGAGAAGCCGTAGCGCTTCGCGATCTGCGAGTTGATGGTGGAAAGCGACACGCCGAGCTGCGCGTGCGTCGGGGTCTTGCCCTCGATGATCTGCTGCGCGAGGTTCACCGCGTAGTTCGCCGGGATGGCGAAGCCGACGCCCGAGTAGTTGCCAGAATACGAGGTGATGAGCGTGTTGATGCCGATGAGCTTGCCGTCGGCGTCGACGAGCGCGCCGCCGGAGTTGCCGGGGTTGATGGCCGCGTCGGTCTGGATCATGTTGGTGTAGACGGTCGTGGTGCCGGTGCCGGAGCTTTGCCCGTACTGATCGGAGCTCGAGGAGTTGTCCATCACCTGCGAACGGTTGGTCGCGGAGACGATGCCGGTCGCGACCGACTGCTCAAGGCCGAACGGGCTGCCGATCGACATGACCCACTCGCCCACCGTCAGGTTGTCCGAATCGCCGAGCTCGATAGCCGTCAAGCCGCTCGCGTTCTTCGCCTTGACGACGGCGATGTCGGAGCTCGGGTCGGAACCGACGATGTCGGCGTCGTATTCCTCGCCGTCGATCGTCACCTTCAGCGCGTCGGCGCCCTCGATGACGTGGTAGTTCGTGACGATGTACCCATCTTGGGACAGGACGACGCCGCTGCCGAGGGAGGTCTCCGTCAGGGAGTTCGAGGTGTTCGGCCCGTAGTAGCCGCTCGACTGGTTGGTGTACACGTCGATCGCGACGACGGAGGGCAAACACTTCTGCGACACGCTTTCGGCAAGCGTCGTGTCGCCGTCGGCGCTGCCCGTGGTCGCGGTGGATGTCGTCGACCCGAGCACGGTCGTCGTGCCCGAGGGGGATCCGGTCGTCGCCGCGTTGAACGCCGAGAACCCGCCGATCACGAGCACGCAAGCCACGGCCGCGCCCGCAAACGCGATGCCGAACGTCTTCGCGCCGGCGTGCTTCTTCGGCGCATGGGACGTCGCAGGCCCGGAAGCCGCGGCATGCGGGTTCACCGGCTGCGTCGCCTGCTGGTCGTAATAGGCGCCGGGCGCCTGCTGGCCGGCGTTGGGCGCCGTGGCGTTCGAGCCGGCGTTGCCGCCGGGGCCGGCTCCCGTGTAATGGTAGAAAGAATCAGGGGGAACGGGCGCGTCGTTTCTGCCAGCGCCCTGCCCGCCTGCGCCGTTATTGTCGTATTCGCTCATGGTTCACGCTCCTTTTGGCCCTTATCGGGTTGACGAGCAAACCTTAGCACGCGAAAAGGGGCGCCCGTTCGCGAGCGCCCCAATCGTCACCATTGCGTCACGGAGATACACCCACGGGTGTACGCTCGCCGGCTGCTTCGCGCTACCCCTCGAGGTACTGCTTCAAAAACGCGCGGGTGCGGTCCTGCTTGGGGTTGTTCACGAGCTCCGCAGCGGGGCCCTCTTCCACGACCATGCCGCCGTCCATGAACACGATACGGTCGGCGACGTCGCGTGCGAAGGACATCTCATGCGTGACGATGACCATGGTCATGTGCTCGGCCGCCAAATCGCGGATGACTTTGAGCACGTCGCGGGTGAGCTCGGGGTCGAGCGCGCTCGTCGGCTCGTCGAAGAAGAGCACCTCGGGGTTCAGGCACAACGCGCGCGCGATGGCGACGCGCTGCTGCTGGCCGCCCGAAAGCTCGCAAGGCACCATGTTCTCCTTGCCCGCCAGCCCCATCTTCGCGAGCAGCTCCTCGCCATGCTTCATGACCTCCTCGCGCGGGCGCTTCTGCACGCAAAGCGGCGCGTCGGTCACGTTCTTGATGACGGAGTAGTGCGGGAAGAGGTTGAAGTTCTGGAACACGAGCCCGAAGCGAGCCTTCGCCTGTTTCATGACGTCCTTGCCGCCGTAGACCGCGCGGCCCGACCCGTCGTCGCGCGCCACGAACAAGTCCCCGTAGGCAAGCGAGCCCCCGTCGAGCGTCTCGAGGAGCGTCATGCAGCGCAGAAGCGTCGATTTACCGCCGCCCGACGGGCCGATGATCGCCACGACCTCGCCTTTGCGCACCTCGAGCGATATATCCTTGAGCACCTGGTTGTCGCCGAAGCTCTTCTTGGCATGGTCGAGCTTCACGAGCACGTTGTCGCTAGTCATGGTAGTAATTCATCCTCTTCTCGATACGGCCGAGCACGATTTCCACGATGAAGTTGAACACCCAGTAGAACACCGCGGCGAACACGAACGGCAACATGCTCACCTGGGAGGCGACGAGGGCCTTGGCCGTCGAGAACATCTCGGCGACGCCGATGGCGAACGCGAGCGAGGTGTCTTTCACAAGCGTGATGACTTCGTTGCCGATCGCCGGCAGGATCCGCTTCACCACCTGGGGCAGCACGATCTTCATGAACGTCTGGCTGCGCGAGTAGCCGAGCACCTGCGCCGCCTCGTACTGTCCGCGCGGGATGGACTGGATGCCGCTGCGGTAGATTTCAGCGAAGTAGGCGGCGTAGTTGATGATGAACGCGATGATGGTCGCCGAGAACTTCGATTCGGGGGTAAGCGAGATGCCGAGAAGGTAGTACGGCGCGAAGTAGATGAAGAACATCTGCAGCATGAGCGGCGTCCCACGCATGACCGAGATGTAGAACTTCATGAGCCACGCGAGCGGCTTCACCCTGCTCATGCGAGCGAGCGCGACCACCACGCCGAGCGGCAGGGAGCCCACGAGCGTGAGGAAGAAAATCTGCAGGGTGACGACGAACCCCTGCCCGAGCATGGAAAGCATGGTTCCGATTTCCACGGCAGCCCTCTTTCTTCATAACAGCGCGGATCGCGAGCGAGGTTGCCCCGCTCGCGATCCGCATGTCGAAACGTATTCCATCGGCGATTCTACCAGGCGGCCCTTGGCACGCCGCTGAAGTTCGCCGCTTCTACTTCAAAAGCCAGTTCTCGTAGGACAGCCCGTAGCCCGAGTACTTGTCGCAGAGCGTCTTCACCGTGCCGTCGGCGTCCATTTCCTTGAGCGTCTTGGTGATGGTGTCGGCGAGCTCGGTTTCGCCCTTCTTCACACCGACCGCGTAGTGCTCGGTGGAAAGGTTCTCGCTCAGCATGACGTAGGCGTCGGGCTTGGCGCTCATCTGGTATTGCGCGATGGAGAGGTCGCACGCGACCGCATCGACGGCGCCGGACTCGAGCTGCATGAACGCGGTGTTGTAGTCGCCGATCGTCTCAAGGTTCTTGAACGTGGCGGCGACGTCGGCCTTGGTCGCCTCTTCGCCGGCAAGCACGTCGTAAGCGGCGGAATCGACCTGGGTGATGACGGTCTTGTTGGCAAGGTCGGCCAAATTCGAGATGCCGGAGTCCTTCTTAACGACGATGACCTGCGCGTTCAGCATGTAGGGGTCGGAGAACGTGTAGTCGTCCTCGCGGCCTTCCATGGTGAAGCCGTTCCAGATGCAGGAGATGGCGCCGGAATTGAGCAGGGTGTCCTTCGCGTCCCAATCGATGGGCTCGAGCTTGAGGTCCCAGCCGTTGCGGTTGGCGACCTCGGCGGCGAGGTCGAGGTCGAAGCCGGTGTAGTTGCCGTCGTCGCCGACGAACCCGTAGGGCGGGTACGCCTGGTCGAAGCCGACAGTCAGCGTGGTTTTGTCGGTTTGCGCGTCGCTTTTCGCCGCGTCGCCCTTCGACGAGCTTGCGGCGTTGCTCGAACAGCCGGCGAGCACGAACGCCGCGAGGGCGAACGCGCAGGCGACGGCCGCGAGGGCCTTCATCTTCTTCATGGTTCCTCCTTCGTCATCGGCGGCACGCCCCGTTCAAGCCGAGAGCCGTGTGCGCCGCCGCTTCTCCCTTAGTGCGCTTTTGCACTTTACTGCGCTAAAGCGACCACAGTATAGCACACTATAGCGTTGGAGCGCGAACGGCTCGCAAATACGTGTGGGCGGCGAGCGGATGCACTGTTCGGGAGCCGGGCTTAGCGGGACAGCCCCTTGATGCGCGAGAGGAGCGTGCCGCGGTCGGGGGGCTCGGGCAAGTGGATGAGCCGCGGTTCGAAGTCGAAGAGCTCGGCGGTCGACACGGTCGGGCTCACCTCGATGCACTTCTGCAGGCACGTGTCGGCGCACAGGTTGCACTGCACGCAGTCGAGCGCCTGGAATTCCAGGTAGCTGCCCACGCCATCCGCCGGCTTCTCGTCGCTTTTCTTCAGCGCGCCCGTCGGGCAGAACACGGTGCACATGCCGCACGCGCGGCACTTCGACTCGTCGATCGAAACGCTGCCGAACAGGCGCGTCGTGATTTCGGGAACGACGGAGCCTCCGATGGCGTCCATGGCGTCGAGAATCGCCATGTGGCGCGTCTGCTCGGCCTGGGGAAGGTTGCCCGCGTCGTCGGTGCGCAGAAGCTCGCGCAGGTTCAGGGGCTGCTCCTTCTTGCCGAGCGTGTCGTCGATCGCCTTCTCGGTCGCGGCGCGCACCGCGCCTTTCGCCATGCTGCCCGCCTGCGTGAAGAACCCGCGCCGCGCCGCCGCGCGCGACTTGCGCCCCGTCTCCTCGACGGTTTCGGCAGGGAATTCCGATGCGCGCCTCACGCGAACGCGGGAGCCCTGAGCGGCGAGAAGCGTGTTCGCGGACGCCACGGCTGCAGACGTCGCGGCGTCGGTTCCGCCGTACTTGCACGTCCTGCAGACGCCGTCGACGAGCACGATGTCGGAAACGCCGTGGGAAACGAGCCCGACGAGCAGGCTTTCCTCCATGCGCCCCAGACAGGGGACGGCGACGTACTTGTCGGGGTCGCCGATGTTGCGCGCGGCCATGCGGGCGCAGGCGAACACGGCCGTCTTCCCGCCGAGCGCGGCAGCGGCAGACGCCGCGGCCTCGGCCAGACGCTCGTCGGTCGGGTCGATCGGGACGAGGGCCTCGGTCGGGCACACCGCCGTGCATGTGCCGCACGCCACGCACGCGCCCGCGTCGATCGCCACACGGTTGTCCTCCACCGAAATCGCGTGCGCGATGCAGACGTCGACGCACTTCGTGCAGGTCGAATGGCGGTTCCTCACCGCGACGCAGCGTTTCTCGACCGGCAGGACCGCCTTTCCCTCGAGCGACTCGGCAACATCGACGATATCGGAAAGATTCGGCATGTACACACCCCTCTATGCGCGCGGCGCCGCAAAGCGCCGCATGGCAACTCGTCCTCTTCGCATGCGCGCGCCAGCGCCCATCGCGCGGCTAGTCCTCCAGCACCATGTCCTCGAGCGCATGCAGCTCTTCGGGCGTGTTCGCGTTGATGAAACAGCCTCCCATGGGCTCGGCCTCGAGCACCTTGCTCTGCGGGAACTCGTGCACGCGGACGGCGTCGTCGCTGAAGAACGCCTGCGCACGCTTCTCCCCGCGGTTGAGCGCGCGGCGCACGGCCGGCAGGCAGTTCATGCGGCGGTACATCGCGTGGAACGGCTCGAAACCGTGCTTGTTCACGGGGACGACCACGTCGGCGCCCGTTTCGTTCATGGCAAGAGCCTCGGCGACCACCAAAGACGCGCTCGCGAACACCATATCGCACGCGACCACGGCGACATACGGGTTGCGCGCGGCCTGCAGCGCCGTGTGAAGACCCGGCAGCGCGCCGCGGCTGTCGAAGTTGTCACACACGAGCTGGATGTTCAGGTGCGGGAACTCGCGATGCAGGAAGGTAAGGTTATCGGGCTCGTTTGTCGTGATGACCAGATCGTCGGCGACGGGGCTTAGGCGTTCGATGAGACGGCAGATGAGCGGGCGGCCCAAAAACGGGACCGTTGCCTTGCTGCGGCCCATGCGGCGGCTTTCCCCGCCCGCTTGGATGACGACGGTCACGCGCGGGCGCACGAAGCGCTCTTCGACGAAGTCGGCGAGCGTCGACACATCATCGAGGTCGATGGCGGGAATGCCGTAGGCGGCGGCCGCCTCGGCGGCCTCGGGGATGTCGGTCACGATGGCGACCGTGTCCCCCGTCGGCATCTTCGACGCGAGGTCGGGATGCGCTTCTCCGTCCTCGCCGGCGAAGCGGGCGTCGATGCGCGCCTCGGCGCCTTCGACCTTGCCGCCTTCCGGCGAGAAAAGCTCGCGCGCGCTCTGCACGAAATCGCACCCGAGCGGCCAGCCGTTCTTCGCCCCCAAGGCGAACGCCGCGGCGACGCGCGCGTCGGCCTCGTTCCCTGCGCGCATGAGCTCGATCGTCGGGAGCCCGCTTTTGCGATACCCCTCGACGACGACGATGTCGTGGCCGGGCATGCTGCGGACGATGTCGCTGCATTCGACCTCGCCGTCGAGCGTTTTCATGCGGGCGATCTGCCCTGGCGCCGCGATCACGGTCTCGGACGCGCCCGCCTCGCGATGGCGATATGAGTCCTTACCCGGGTAATCGATGTCGAAGCCTTTGTGGCTGTGGTGCTTGACGCTTCCCACGTCGTGCCCCCGCGCAACGAGCTCGGCGATGAGTTTCACGATAAGGGTCGTTTTCCCTGAATTGTGGCGTCCGACGATCGCAACCGCCGGGCTGGGCACATTCACCATAGTGCATTACTCCCGTCTGTTTCCGTAAGGCGAAAGTATATCACTCGCGCGGCGGCGGGCGAACCGCCCGGCAAGCCGCACGGGAAGGACGGAAACAGGCTGGGCAGCGCGCCGGTGGGCAGCCACCGCAAGGGCATGGAGGCGGACCTGCGGGTCGGTTCAAGGTCGGGCCAGAAAAACCGCCCACAGGCTGCGAACAATGCTATACTACGTGGCGAACTACTACGCTTTTCGGACTTCGGCAACAGCGAGAATCCTGTTTTTGGAGGGGACAGGTTCCTCATTGTTGGACGAAGCAAATAAAGCCTCGCGAACGCGAGGCTTTATTTTTTCCCGCGCCCCTTTCCGCTTCGGCTGAAAGGGGCGCGTCGTATGCAACGGGAAACCGCCCGAGCTTACAGCTCTCGACGCGCTTCGAGAGCGCGCCCGAGCGTGACCTCGTCGGCGAATTCCAAGTCCCCGCCGACGGGAAGCCCGCTCGCCAGGCGCGTCACCTTCACGCCCAAGGGCTTGATGAGCCGCGCGAGGTACGACGCGGTCGTCTCGCCTTCCACGTTCGGGTTGGTGGCGAGCACCACCTCGCGCACCTCTTCCGATCCGAGGCGCGCCATGAGCTCGGCGATGTGCAGATCGTCGGGGCCTACGCCCTCGAGCGGGGAAAGCGCGCCGCCAAGCACGTGGTACACGCCCTGGAAGACGCCGGTGCGCTCGATGGGCGGGATGTCGCGCGGCTCGCTGACCACGCATATCACGCCCGCGTCGCGCTTCGCCGACGCGCAGATCTCGCACAGGTCGCCCTCGGCGTAGTTGAAGCACCGCGAGCAGAAATGGACCGTATCCTTCACCTCGATGATGGCCTCGGCCAAACGCATCGCCGTGGCGCGGTCGGTGTTCAGGAGCCAATACGCCATGCGCTGGGCCGATTTCGGGCCGACGCCGGGCAACCGCTCGAGCTCATCGAGGAGTTTTTGGATCGCTGGGGCCGAATTCACGGACGCGACCGCTTACAGAAGGCCGGGGATGCTCATGCCGCCGGTGGCCGCGCTCATGCGCTGGGCCGCCATGTCGGACACGCCGCGCAGCGCCTCGTTCACCGCGGCGAGCACCATGTCCTCGAGCATCTCGACGTCCTCGGGGTCGACCGCCTCGGGGTCGATGGCGATCGACTGGATGGTGTTGTCGCCGAGGGCGACCACCTTCACCATGCCGCCGCCGGCCGTCGCCTCGAACGACATGGTCTTGACCTCTTCTTGGGCCTTCGCAAGCTCAGCCTGCATCTTCTGGGCCTGCTTCATCATGGCGTTCATGTTGCCCATGCCGCCGCCGGGGAATCCTCCTCGTTTAGCCATCTTCTCTCCTCAAGAATCGTTTCGTTCAGTGCAAGCGCCGCGCCATGCCCGGAAGCCGGAAGCGCGAGCGCGGAAAACAGCAGTGCCTATTCTCTCATTTCTTCGACGTGCGCGCCCGCGAAACCTCCCGCAGCGAGAAGCGCCGCCAAGTCGTCGGACGAGGCGAACGTGCCGTCGCGCGGCTCGCCCGAAGGCCCCGTCGTCTCGATCGACGCCGAAGTCCGGGCGTCGGGCTCGCCGCCCTGCGAAAGCGGGTTCGCGCGGCTCGCGGCCGTGCGCACCGCCGCCTCGCGCGCCATCTGGGCGAACTTGTTGTCCGCATCGGCAGCGGGCGCCTTCGCCGCGCGCCCGTCCCAATCGCGCGGGGAGCTTGCCGGAGCGCTCCCGTAAGCGCCGTGCGCGGCGGCCTCGGGAGCCTCGTCAAAAGGGACGTCGGCGTCTCCGTACGGGACCTCGTCGTAGGGAACCGAGCCGTATGCGTCGACGGGCACCTGCTCGGGCTCCGGATACGACGGTGCCGCCGCGCGAGAGCCCGCCGGCACGGTGCGGGCGTTCGCCGCCGAAGCCGCAGCTCGAACGTTCGCCGCCGCGGCGTCGCGCGCCTTCGCGCGCTGCAGCGCGGCCGCAGCCGCCTGGCGAGCCGCCGAAGGCGCCTCCTCCTTGGTCGCAGCGCGAGGCGCACCGGTATCGCTACGAGCAGCCTCGCTACTTGCCGCCTGCGCCGCGCGGGCAACGGACGCCGCGGACGGCGAGGTCGGGCCCTGCGAGAACGCGAAGGGAACCTGCGCCGAGCACGCCGCAGCGAGCGCCGCCGCGACCGCGTCCTGAACGTCGGGCTTCTGCACCGCCTTGAAGGCGAACGCGTTCTCTTTCGGGAACTCGATAATGAGCATGCCGTGCGCCTCGTCGAGCACGGCCTTCGTGTTCAGGAACAGCACGCCGTACGCGGCCTTGCTCTTCTTGAGCGACGCGATCGCCGTGCTCCAGATGCGCTGCAGAGCAGCCTCGTTGCGAAGCGTCTGAGCTACCTCGTCCGAGACGCCCGACGCGCCCGCACCGTTTGCCCCCGAAGCCGAAAGCGTCGGCTCCGGCTGTTCGGCAACCCGAGCGCGCGGTTCGTCGGCGGATGCCGGAACAGCGCGTTGAGCAGGCTGGGCAGCCTTGGTGGCAGGCTCGGCGCTTCGGGAGCCCCCGAAAGAGGCCCCGCCTGCACGGCCTGCGGCGGGCTTTTCGCCTGCGCCGCGCTCCTCGACAACGGCGTGACCCGCGCGCACCGCGCGTCCCTCCCCGGCAACGCGCACATCGGGCGCGGGGTTCGCGTGCGCGGCTTCGGCGCGGGACTCGCGGGCATCCATGGAGGGCGCCGCCTGCACGGCCTGCGAAGCGACGTTCCCGATCACGTGCGACGTGGCCGAGTAGCCCGACTCGAGCGCCTCGACGCGCTCGGCGAGCGACTCGAGCGTCAGGTCGGTGTCGGGGCGGACCATGCGCGTCAGCGCGATCTCGAACGAGAGCCGCGGGTTGGTCGACGTCTTCAGCTCCGCGGACAAGTCGCCCAGGATGCCGAGCAGGCGAGCCAAGCGGTCGCCGCCGAACCGGGGAAGCTCGGCCTCGAGCTCGCGGCGTTCCGTCGCGCTCACCTCGAGCGCCACATCGGCGCCGGCGAGCGACATCACGTAGAGGTTGCGCACGTGCTCGGCCAAATCGTGGGTGAATCGCGCGAGGTCGGCGCCCGTTTCCACGTACTGGGCCACCCAGCGGAAGCACGCCGCTGCGTCGCGCGACCCAATCGCCGCCATGATCTCGGACATCTCGCTCGAATCGAGCGAGCCGAGCATGCTCTCCGCGCCCGCAAGCGTCACCTTGCCCTCGCCGAACGCGATGATCTGCTCGAGCGAGGTGAGCGCGTTGCGCAATCCGCCTTCCGCGCGGTGCGCGATCAAATCGAGCGCCTCGCCCTCGAACTCGACGCCCTCCGACACGCACACCGCGCCGAGGCGCGCCACCATGGCATCGGACGAGATGCGTCTGAAATCGAACCGCTGGCAGCGGGATTGAATGGTTTCGGGGACCTTCTGCGGATCGGTCGTCGCGAGGATGAAGACCACGTGGCTCGGCGGTTCCTCAAGCGTTTTCAGAAGCGCGTTGAACGCCGCCGTCGAGAGCATATGGACTTCGTCGATGATGTAGACCTTGTAACGCCCGCGCGTCGGGGCGAACTGGACGCGCCCGATGATCTCCTCGCGCACGTTGTCGACGCCCGTTCGGCTTGCCGCGTCGAGCTCGTACACGTCGGGATGCTCGCCCGCGGCGATGAGCCGGCAGTCCTCGCACGTGCCGTCGGGCTCGGCGGTCGGGCCCTTTTCGCACAGAAGCGCTTTCGCCAGAAGGCGCGCGGTCGTTGTCTTGCCGGTGCCGCGGGGCCCGCAGAACAGGTACGCATGGCTCACTTTGTCCTGCTCGATGGCGTTCTTGATCGTGCGTTCGATATGCTCTTGACCCACCACGTCCTCGAAAACCTGCGGACGGTATTTCGTATACAGTGCCTCTGCCATGCGCCTTAAGCTCCAGTCTTACCGTTTCTTCGTCTATGCCTCGTGAGCACCCTTCTTCTTGCGCGATTTCATCGCCGTGCGAATCGCCCCGATCACCGCCGGAGCAACCGACACCGCGACGATCCCGAGCACGATGACCTCGAAATGGTCTTGCACGAAGGGGACGCCTCCGAAGAAATATCCTACCAAAACGAACAGGCTCACCCAAGAGATGCCGCCGATCGCGTTGAACAGCGTGAACTTCGCGAAATTCATATGGCCCGTGCCCGCGATGAACGGGGCGAACGTGCGGAAGAAGGGCATGAAACGCGTGATGACGATGGTGAGCCCGCCGTATTTCGCGAAGAAATGGTCGAGTTTGGCCATGCGCTCGGGCGTGAGCGCCTTGATCTTGCCCGAATCGATGATGCGCTTGCCGAAGAAGCGCGCAATCCAGTAGTTCGAGGTGTTGCCCAGGATAGCCGCGGCATAGAACACGACGAGCGTCGCCCACAGATGCAGGCCGCCGCCGTCGGCCGAGAACACGCCCGACGCGAACAGGAGCGAGTCGCCCGGCAGAAACGGGAAGAACACGAGGCCGGTTTCGACGAACACGATGAGGAACAGGGGGGTATACACCCAGGCGGCGCCAAGCGCCACGATCCAGCCGGCGATCGCGCCGCGCGGATCCGACAGAAGGCTCACGAAGAAGTTGATGATGTCCATAGATTCCCTAAACCGAAGGCGTATACAAAAGCGGCGGCCAAAGCCGCCGCATCGAGCATCTTGAATAGGACAGGGCGCTCGTCAGAGGCCCCTTATGGCTGCTTCCTCCCGGACCTGACCAGGTTCGGAGCATGTCGCCGCCCCGCCCCATTCAAGATGCTCGCTTGAAAATGCTTGCATCAGTATACGCAAGGTTTCTTCGCCAAACCGCGCTGTAACCAAATAAACATACGCGCCGCATGGGGAAAAGTCAAGGAATAATCGAACCGAAGCTTGAAGGCGAGAAGGCGGCCGAGTCCCGCGACGGACGAGCCGCTCCCTTCCCCACCAGGCGCTATTCCTTCGCCGCGTTCGCCAAAACCTCGGGCATCATCTTGAGCACGCCGTCGATGCCCGAACGGGCGGCAACGTGCGTCACCTCCGCGACCTCCTCGAGGGAAACGTCGGCGCCGGCGCACATCCAGCGGCGGATCACCGCCACGAACCCGGCGCTGAAGAACGCGACGCAGTAGTTCAAGTAGGGGCCCATCGAGGAAAGGCCGAGCGTGTCGTTCTCGATGAGCGACGCGGTAAGCGACCCTTCCAGCTTGTCGAGCACCTGCTCGTAGGGGATGTGCGACACGATGCGGCGCGTGTTCTTGGGGTCGGGGGCAAGCCCTGCGGAGAGCTGTTTCACCAGGTTGAGCACGATCTGCGTCGAATCGCTCCCCGAAAGCGACTCGACGCATGCCTTCGCGATGCGGTCGGCCTCGTCCTGGATGATCTCATCGACGAGGTCCTCGACCGAGCAATAGTGAAGATAGAACGTCTTGCGGTCGATGTCGGCCTCGCGCGCGATGGCCGTGATGGTGATCTTCCGGTAGTCGGTTTCCTGGATCAGGCGCATGAACGCCTTGCGGATAGCCTTTCGCGTGCGAACAACGCGTCGATCGACGGAGCTGTTCGCACCGCCCGCGACGCCCGGCGCTATCTCCTGGCCGCCGGCCGCACCGTCTTGAGACGAGGCGCCCTCATCGCTTTCCCGCATACCGCTCCCCTTCGGTCGTTCATTTTTTCATCATTTGCACTTTATACCACAAATGTCGCCTTTTTGTAGCTTGCCTTCTATTGCGAACACTCTATAATTCTGAGATAAGATACTCCACATCTGTGGAATATCGCGAGTGAAAGGACACGTGATGAAAGCAACTGAGCAATTAAAACGAGCCGCACTCAACAAAGCCATGGACTACCTGCTCGAAGATCCCGAGCGCAACGTCGTGAAGATCATGGACATGATCGACAAAGCGGCGCCTGAAGACGTGTTCCCGACTCAGCGTCAAGCGTTCCGCCACGCGATCGACGACAAGACGAATTGGTACCAACTCATCATGAAGATCCTGCATAACACGAATCCGCAGGTCAGAGACAGACTTCTGAAAATGTTCGTCGTCGACGCGAACATGCTCGCCTGGCCGAAGCAGGAAGCGATGCGAGAGAAGCACCGCTGCAACATCCCCTGGGCGATCCTGCTCGACCCCACAAGCGCCTGCAACCTGCATTGCACGGGCTGCTGGGCCGCCGAATACGGGCACAAGCAGAACCTCACGTACGAGGAAATCGACTCCATCATCAACCAGGGCACAGAGCTCGGCACCCACGTCTACATCTACACCGGCGGCGAACCGCTCGTGCGCAAGCACGACCTCATCAGGCTCTGCGAGGCGCACCCCGACTGCGCGTTCCTCTCGTTCACGAACGCCACGCTCATCGACGAGGAATTCGTGGCCGATATGATCCGCGTGGCGAACTTCGTGCCCGCCATCAGCGTCGAAGGATTCGAGGAAGCCACCGACGCACGTCGCGGCGAGGGCACATACCGAAAGGTTTCCCACGCGATGGACCTCCTGCGCGAAAACGGCCTGCCCTTCGGCGTGTCGTGCTGCTACACGAGCGCCAACGCCGATTCCATCGCATCCGAGGAATTCTTCGACTGGCTCATCGACAAGGGCGCGCTGTTCGCGTGGATCTTCACTTACATGCCCGTCGGGGTCGGCTCCCCCACGAGCCTCATGGTCCACGCCGACCAGCGCGAGCGCCTCTATCGTTTCGTGCGCGAGATGCGCAGCAAGAAGCCCCTGTTCACGCTCGACTTCCAAAACGACGGCGAGTTCGTCGGCGGCTGCATCGCCGGCGGGCGCCGCTACCTGCATATCAACGCCGCAGGCGACGTCGAGCCCTGCGTGTTCGCCCACTACGCCAACGCGAACATCCGCGAAACGAGCCTGCTCGACGCGTTGAAATCACCGCTTTTCATGCAGTACTACGAGCAGCAGCCCTTCAACGACAACCTGCTTCGCCCCTGCCCCATCCTCGAGAACGAGGGCGCGCTCGCGCAGATGGTCGAGCGCGCCGGCGCGCATTCGACCGACCTGCAGGAAAAAGAGAGCGCGGAGGACCTCTGCGCGAAATGCCACGACTCGATCGAGGAATGGACGCCCGTGGCCGAACGCCTCTGGAGGGACCCGGCCGACCCGCTTCACGACAAGCGCATGAACGACCCGACCCAGGGCATGGCCGTCACCGACATGAAGAAGCTCGCCGAACAAGGGCGCCGCGAGATGCCGGAATCGATGATGACGAAGCACGAGCGCCGCGCGCACGAGAAGAAAGCCTCCGCGGCGTAGCGGGGAAACAGCACCGTGGCTGAAAAAGGGCGATGCCGCATATGACCTGCGGCATCGCCCTTTCTTTCGCCCTGGCGCCTGTGCCAAGCATGCCCGACGGGAAACGCTATCCCAAGCTGCGAACGTGCTCGCTCGAGCGCTCGAGCTGCTCGGTCGCCGCACGAATCGCCGCGATGTCGGACTCCTCGAGCTTCTCGGTCTTCTTGACGAGCAGCTTGCGCAAGGCGTTCACATCGGCCTTGACCTGCTTCTTCTCGCTCTTTTCCAGCTGCTTGCCCGATTTCGCGAGCGCAGCCTCCACCTCGGAGGCGAGCTTGGCCGCCTCCGCATGCACACTCATGGCGTCGCGACGCGTCGCGTCCTGGGAAGCGTAGGTCTCGGCATCACGGATCGCGCGCTCGATCTCCTCGTCCGACATGCGGCCCGAATCATCGATCGTGATGGACTGCTCCTTGCCCGTGCCCTTGTCCTTCGCCGACACGGTGAGGATGCCGTTCGCGTCGATGTCGAACGTGACCTCGATCTGCGGCACGCCGGCGGGCGCACGCTTGATGCCCTTCAGGCGGAACTTGCCGATGGACTTGTTGTCGCGGGCCATCGGGCGCTCGCCCTGCAACACGTTGATCTCCACGCTCGTCTGGAACGCGGCCGCCGTAGTGAACACCTGCGAGTAGTGGACCGGCAGCGTCGTGTTGCGCTCGACGATGCGCGTCGCCACGCCCCCGACCGTTTCGAGTGAAAGCGAAAGCGGCGTCACGTCGAGCAGCAGGATGGAATCGGCTTTCACGAGCCCCGTCGACGAACCGGCGAGCGTCGCGCCTTGGATGGCTGCACCCACGGCGACGCACTCGTCGGGGTTGATGGACGAGGAAGGCTCCTTTCCCGTGAGCGAACGGACTTTCTGTTGCACCGCGGGGATGCGCGTCGAGCCGCCGACCAGAAGCACGCTGCCAAGCTCGGATGCGGCGATCCCCGCGTCGACGAGTGCCTGGGACACCGGCCCTTCGGTGCGCGCGACCAAGTCCGCGGTCATGCGGTCGAACTCGGCGCGCGAAAGCTGCGACTCCAGATGGAGCGGGCCGTTCTTTCCCTGCGCCAGAAACGGCAGGTTCACCCGCGTCGACTCCATGGAGGAAAGCTCTTCTTTCGCCTGGCGCGCCGCCTCGAGGACGCGCTGGGAAGCGGCGGGGTCGCGTCGCAGGTCGATGCCGTTCTCGCGCTGGAATTCCTCGAACAGGTGGTTCGCCACGCGCTCGTCAAAGTCGTCACCGCCAAGATGGTTGTCGCCCGCCGTGGCCAGAACCTCGATGACACCCTCGCCGATCTCGATGATGGAAACGTCGAACGTGCCGCCGCCCAGGTCGTAGACCATGACCTTCTGCGGGTCGCCGTTGTCGAGCCCGTAGGCGAGCGCGGCGCTCGTCGGCTCGTTGATGATGCGCAGCACGTCGAGCCCCGCGATGCGGCCCGCGTCCTTCGTCGCCTGGCGCTGCGTGTCATTGAAGTAGGCGGGCACGGTGATGACCGCCTGCGTCACGGTGTCCCCCAAAAACGCCTCGGCGTCGCGGCGGAGCTTGCGCAGGATCATCGCCGAGAGTTCCTGCGGGGTGAAGTTCTTGCCGTCGATCGGAGCGTGCCAGTCGGTTCCCATGTGGCGCTTGACCGAGGAAATCGTGCGGTCGGGGTTGATGGCCGCCTGCCTGATCGCGGGGCTGCCGACCAGGCGCTCTCCGTCTTTGGTGAACGCCACGACGCTCGGCGTGGTGCGATTGCCCTCGGCGTTGTGGACGATGACGGGCTTGCCGCCTTCCACCACCGCGGCGCAGCTGTTCGTCGTGCCCAAGTCGATTCCGATTGTTGCCGCCATTTCATTCTCCTTCCGAGAGATTGCCGCAAACACAAAGCCAGCCGAAAATCCCAGGTCGCCGAAGAGTCAGCGAGCGTGATTCTGACGAGCGCAGATGGCGCGAAAAGATTTCGGCGCGTACTTCGGTACGCGAGAAATCTTTGGAGCGCCAGCTGTGCCGTCAGAATCACGCGCAGCGTCGGCCCGTTGCGGCGGCTGGCAAAAGCCGCCGCAACCTACATCCCCATGAAACCGAAGCGCATCACTTGCTGCAGACACAACTGGAGCATGCAACAACCGCAGCAGAGCGTCGTCGGGTCGATCGCCGATATGGTGAACCCGCGCGTCTGCTGCTCCTGCGTGTAGGCCTGCCCTGAATTCTGGAACGCGCGATAGGCGCGCTGGTAGTCTTGATTGTTCGGATCCATACGGACCGCACGGCGGATCTGGTCGAGCGCCATGACGGAATTTCCCGCACCGTTGTTCGCAAGCGCACTCAAGTAGTACCAGCGCGCGTTGCGTCCGCCACTCGTGACCGTCGCTAGGATGTCCGCGGCGCGCTTGCAGCTTGCCGCATCGCCGGAATTGATGAGGTCGATCGCGGCGCGGAACTCGGCCGGATCGCCCATGGAAGCCTCCGGGCGCGGAGCGCTCGCGGCACCCGTCCCGTAACCGAACAGGTCGTCGAAGTCGAAGCCGAATCCCCCGGCCCATCCGTACGGGCCGCCCGAGGTGTAGGGGTTGCCCTGGGTATACGGGTTACCCTGCTGCTGCCCGCCGCCCGCAGACGAAGCGCCGCCAAACGGGTTCCCTCCGGCATAGCCGCCCGTCGACGACGAGCCGCCATAGGGGTTGCCCGAAGCGGCCGATGCGCGCCGATCCGCCGCAGCGTACTTGTCGGGATTCATGATGCGATCGTACGCCTCGTTGATCTCGTTCATGCGCTCGGCGGCGTTGGGGTCGTTCGGATTCAAGTCGGGGTGGTTCTCGCGCGCCTTCTTCCGGTACGCCTTCTTCACCTCGTCCTGAGTCGCGTCGCGCGATATTCCCAGAACGCTGTAGGGATCCATTGCCATTGTGTTCCTTATTCCGTATCGTTATCGCGGGCGGGCCGCGTTGCCTGCCCGCCCTCGCCGTTTTCGCATGCGCACACCGCGTCTGCGGCCTCGCCGTCGGAAACGCTGCGCTCGCCCTCGCGCTCGCCCGGCACGCCGAACTTCCCGCAGTACTGGCCCCAAATCCCCGCGTAGATGCTGTTGCGGAGGATATGGATGTCCTGTTCGAGCGGAAGGCGCTCGAACGTGTCGGCGGCCCGTGCCGCGATCATACGCAGCGCCTCCTCCATGTCGGTCGGCGCCGCCTCGGCCTCGACAAGGGGATTATAGCTACCCGACTTCACGTCGTCGTCGAAGTCCATCACGGCGTCCATCAGGTACACGAACTTTCCCAAATACGCGCCGAGCGCGGTTAGGTCGCGTTTCCAGAAATCGTCCCGATAGGCGAATACCTCGCCCAAAAGCAGCCCGAAACGGTTCGCCGCCTCGTCGAGCGACGCGCTTTTCGCCTGCTCGATCGCACGGATGTCGTCCATTCCCTTCTCGACAGCGCGCGCCATGGAAGGACGTCGACTCGACGCCTCGCGATACGCGGAGCGGAGCAGCCCCGCAGCCGCGCGACGCGAGATCTTCCGCTCGTCGTTCCAATCATCGAGCAGCTTGTGGTACGCGAGCACCACCGTCGCGTCGGCCGCGTATTCCGTGCATTCGCTCGTCGCGAAACGCTGGGGCTTCGTCGGATGCGCCGCGCAGCGCTCGGAGCCCTTCTTCTCGTTCGGCTCGTACAGCGAGTTTAGAAGCAGCGCGAGAAACGTCATGTCGTAGGTAAGGGCCATGCGGCAAAGCTGCCCGCTCTGGTCCTTCAATGAATGGCACACGCCGCAGTACACCTCGCGGTAGCGGTCCATTTCCGCCGGGGCAAGCTGCTTCTCGTCAACCATGATGTAGCCGAACACGAAACGGCCTTCCTCTTTAAGACTTCTTGATCGTTTCGGTCTTGCATTTCGGGCACACCACGCGAAGCGTGCCCTTGCCGCGGGGAACCGACAGCTCCTGCCCGCAACCCTTGCACTTGAAGTACAGCGTCGTATCTCTGTTCTCCCACTTCTTGCGGCCGAGCGAAAGCGCGCGGCGCGGCTTCTCGGTCACACGGAGGAACGTCTCGTTCTCGCGGTCGCGTGCCGCGATGTTGCGGGAATAGGTGCGGAACAGCGCATATACCAGGCAGATAAAGGCAATCCAGCTTAAAAAGCCCAGATGGGGCAACACCGACAAGACGAGGCACACGATGCCGGCGACGATAAGGGCGCTCGAAAGGCTGTCCGCACCGCGCCGACCCTGCATCGCGTCCGCCATCTTCCATTGCATCCGCTCGAGAAAGCCCTTCATGACCTGCTTGCACCTACCTTTGACTACATAAGCGAAACCCGCGCATGACGCACGGGCTTCGCGGTTGCCGAAACGCGAGTTAGGAACGCTTCGGACTCGTTGAACGTTTTTCATGATACGCAAGAGTTGTGCAGATGGCGCGGAAGCGCGCCGCTGTCAACAAACCGTCACGAGGGGCGGACACATCCTCCATCGATGCGGGAATCCCGTCTAAATCACCTGGAACAGGAAGAACTTCAGGTAGTCGGTTTCGGGGACACCCCAGAGGATCGGATGGTCGGGCGCCTGTTGGCGCTCTTCGATCTGCCGCAGCTGGACACCCGCGTCGTGGGCCGCGTGCGACACGACGCGCTTGAAGCGCTCGGTGTCCATGAAGTGCGAGCACGAGCACGTCGCCAGATACCCGCCGCGTGGCAGGATCTTCATCGCGCGGTAGTTGATTTCCTTGTACCCGCGCGCCGCCGCATCGATCGTCTTGCGACTCTTCGTGAACGCGGGCGGATCGAGCACGATGAAGTCGTAGCGTTCATCGCGCGACCCTTCGAGCGAGGGAAGCAGGTCGAACACGTTCGCCGCAGTGAATTCCATCTTCCCTGCAAGCCCGTTGAGCTCGGCGTTCGCCCGGGCTTGATCGACCGCGAGCTCGGAAACGTCGACCGCGCGGACGAATTCGGCCCCGCCGTGCGCGGCGTTGAGCGCGAACGACCCCGTATGCGTGAAACAGTCGAGCACGCGATGCCCTCGCGCGAGCTTCGCCACGGCGCGACGATTGTACTTCTGGTCGAGGAAGAAGCCCGTCTTCTGCCCGTTCTCGAAGTCGACCTCGTAGCGCACGCCGTTCTCGCAGATTTCCGTCTTCGTCGCGCCGAACCGCGCCGCCGCCTCGTCCGACGGCGCGACCGGCGATTCGCTTCCCTCTTCACCGGAGAACCAGCCGCACGTTTCCTCGAGCCCCTCGAGCTTGCGCGTCGACACGTCGTTGCGCTCGTAGATGCCGCGGATAGCGACGCCGTCTTCAGCGAGCACCTCCAGAAGCAAGGGGAAGATGACGGGCTTCAAACGTTCCATGCCGACCGAGAGCGTTTCGGAAACGAGCACGTCGGAAAACCGGTCGACGATGAGCCCCGGAAAACCGTCCGCCTCGGAGAACAGAACGCGGCAGCACGAGGCATCCGGCCCCATGACCGTCTTCCGGTACTCCCAAGCCCACTGCAGCTTGCGCTTCCAGAACGCCCGATCAAACCGGTCATTCGCGTTGCGCGTGACAAGGCGGATGCGAATCTTGCTCGACTCCGAGAGAAGCCCCGTCCCAAGATAGGTCCCCTTACGGCTCACCACATCGACGAGCGACCCGTTCACAACGCCCGCAGTCCCCGCCGCCGGCTCGATCGCATCCACTTCGGCGGCGTACACCCACGGATGGCCCTTGCCCAAAGCATGCTCACCCTTCGGCGTGATGGTTGCGCGAGGATACGGCCGCAAAGTTTTCATGGGAATCCTTTCGAGGGGATGACATAGAAGGCGCGATACGGAATAGCCACGAGTAGGGGATCATCGCCGAGTTTCACCTACGCTGCGGAAAAGTCAGAATCCGGAAAGCAGAACGACCCGTAAGGAAGTGAAGCGCAGGTCGAACACAAGTCAGCGAGGGCCGCTCTCGTGCTCAGAATCGCCCCACCGCTCGGCCAAGCGTACTTCGGTACGCGCCGAGTCGAGCACAAGGGGCAAGGATGAGTCGACTCGTAGGTAGAGCGCGAGTCAGCGAGGGCCCGCCCGGCGGATTCAGATGGCGCGAAAGGTTGAGGAAGCGTACTTCGGTACGCGACGAAACTTTGGAGCGCCAACTGGACCGCCCGGCGGGCCCGCAGCGTCGAGCAGTTGCGCTGGCTGTAAGCCAGCGCAACCTAGAGAAGTCGGAGGTTGACTTCCTTGAGCTGGCGCCCGGTAACCTCGTTCGGAGCACCGGTCATGGGATCGGACGCGCTCGAGGTCTTCGGGAAGGCGATGACGTCGCGAATCGACTGCTTGCCGGCAAGCAGCATGACGAGACGGTCGAGGCCGAGGGCGATGCCACCATGGGGAGGCGCACCGAGCTCGAGCGCATGGATCAAGTGGCCGAACTTCTCCTCCATCTGCTCGTCATCCACGCCAAGACGATGAAGCACACGCTTCTGCAGCTCGGCATTATGAATACGGATGGAGCCGCCGCCCATCTCGAAACCATCCATGACGATGTCGTAGCTGTAGCTCGAGCACGCAAGCGGATCGGACTCGATCTTGTCCCAATCAGCCTCGGGAATCATCGTGAACGGATGATGCTCTGCCGCGTACTTCTTCTCCTCCGCGTCATAGCGGAACATCGGGAAGTCGACGACCCACAAAAGCGCATGGCCCTTGCGCTCGATGCCGAGCGCGTCGGCCATATGGAGACGCAGCGCGGAAAGCACCGCACTCGCCGTGTCGAACGTATCGGCAGCGAAGAGAAGCAGGTCGCCCGGCTCGACGCCCGCGGCCTTCTTGATCGCGTCGTGCACCTCGTCACCGAGGAACTTGATGATCGGGCTCTTGCCCTTGAGCTCGGTGTCCGCATCCGTGTAGGCGATCCAGGCCATGCCCTTCGCGCCGTTGGCGGCCGCGATGTCGCCGAGCTTCTCGATCTCGCCGCGCGACCAGGTACCCGCGCCCTTCGCGTTGATGCACTTCACCACGCCGCCGTTGGCAGCCGCGCCAGTGAACACCTTGAAGCCGCAATCCTTCACCAGGTCGGTAAGATCAACGAGTTCCATACCGAAGCGCACGTCCGGGCGGTCGCAGCCGAACCGATCCATCGCTTCCTTCCACGGCATGCGCTGAAGCGGGAATTCGTGTTCAACGCCCGCGGCGGAGAGAACTTCCTGGAAGACGCCTTCCATCAGGTCCATCACATCGGTTTCCTGAACGAACGACATCTCGATGTCGACCTGCGTGAATTCAGGTTGGCGGTCGGCACGAAGATCCTCGTCGCGGAAGCAGCGAGCGATCTGGTAGTAGCGCTCGATCCCACCCACCATGAGCATCTGCTTGAACTGCTGCGGGGACTGCGGAAGCGCATAGAACTTGCCCGGGTTCGGACGCGACGGCACGAGGTAGTCGCGCGCACCTTCGGGCGTGGAGTTCGCGAGAATCGGCGTTTCGACCTCAATGAAGCCGCGCTCGTTCAGCGCCTGACGAATTGCTTGAGCAACCTTATGGCGAAGCAGCAGGTTCTGGTACATCTCCGGGCGGCGAAGGTCGAGATAACGCCATTTCATGCGAGTGGTCTCATCGGTCTCGATGCCGTCTTCGATGGAGAACGGGGGCGTCACCGAGGTATTGAGAACCTTCAAGGCGGAAGCGAGAACCTCGATCTCGCCAGTCGCCATGTTTGGATTCTCGGCACCTTCACCGCGCGCGCGAACCTTGCCCTTCACCTGAAGGACATATTCGCGGCCAAGGTGCTCGGCAACGTGGAATTCATCGGCGGTCACGCAATCGGGATCGACGACCACCTGCGTGTAGCCCTCGCGATCGCGCAAGTCGCAGAAAATGAGCCCGCCATGGTCGCGATTGTGCCACGCCCAACCGGTAAGCACGACCTCGCGGCCAACGTCCTCCTTGCGCAGCTCGCCGCACGTGGCGGTATGCATGCAGTGTTCGTTCTTGTAATCCGTCATGGTGATAAAGCTCCTTGAAGTGCCTTTGTGCCGGTATCTGCAGAAAGCAGACGTTTGTCAAACTGGATTATTGTACAGCCAAAGATAGAAGAAGAATACAGAGGATGCGAAACGGCAATAAAAAAGGGGAGCGGCCCCCTGGCCGCCCCCCCCAGGGCCCCCGCAGGGGCCGAAGGCGCAAAAAAGCGCCGCCCATGAGCGGAACGCCCTATCCTCCCACGGCCTTGCGCCGCAGTACTTTCGGCGAGGAGGGGCT
>CAKUGU010000006.1 GCA_934654815.1 uncultured Ellagibacter sp. | reverse complement strand
ACCTCGAACTGCGTCGTCTTCAGGCCCTCAGCAGAATGCTGTCGGCCGTCATACGTTGCCTTATCCGAGTTTGCCTTAACCGTAATCTCGTACTTCGCATCACGATTGGTAACCGTCAGCGTACCCTCAGCCTTATCGATAATGTAGTTTTCGGCATTGGTGTTGGCATTCAGCGTATAGCTAAATACGTTATCGCTCGAACCAACAAGCGTCTGAGAGCCCGTGAAGGCATACGTCGCCCCTTCGCCTGGAGCCCAGCCACTTTCGGTCTCAAGTGCAGTATCGCCGTTCTTGAGCGCAGTGCCGTCGTACTCCTTGTGAATATCAGCCGACTTGAGCGTTACCTCGGCCGGCGTCACCTTTGCATAGCCATCCGTTACCACAAATTCAACGTTAGGGAAGTTGTTACGATTGGCGTTGCTGAATTTGCCGGGAAGGTTCATCGAAGCAGTACCAGCATCAGTCTGCGACGCCTTCGCCGAACCGTTGAAGGAGACCATGTCTTCGGTGTAGAGCTTGTTGTCCGAGCTAAAATCGTAGCCTTCGACTTCAAGCGCGCTACCGTTATAAGGACGCTCATCATGATGGCCCGCGATCGTCACCGTCACCTTGCTGTAGACGGGATTCACCGTCAACGAACCAGGATACACAGTGACATCGTAGTTCTTGTACCCCTTGTCGTCCCTAGCAAGCTCCTCGCCAGTCGTTTTGCTAATCAGCTTATACGAAAACGTATTATCACTCGTCCCCGCATCGGTCCGAGAACCAGTCACGTCGCAAGTGAAATCATCACCCGATGCCAACTCGCCTTCCGTCAAGCGGACAATTTTGCTTTCGAGCGGAGTACCGTCGTACGTTTTCGCATTCGGAGTATCGGACGCAAGCGTGATCTGACGCTTATCGATGGTCAACGTGCCGTCTACGATCTCGAACTTCACATTCTTGAAATTGTTGCTTGTATTCTCAAAGTCTTCCGGCTTCAAATTCATGTTGTACGCGCCCGCATCAGTACCCGAAGCGGTCTTGTCAGCGTCTGAACCGATGTATGCGAAGTCGCTTTCCTTATACAGTGGATTGGAAATGCTCTGCACCTCATAGCCGGAAATGCTCTGCTCAGTTCCATCGTAAATGGTCGACTTGCTGTTTTCCTTGATGGTAACCGCAACAGGGTCATCGTTAGCCGTGACCTCGAGCGTACCGTCTACGCGCTCAATCTCGTAGCTATCATAATTGGCCATTGAAACGTCAGTTCCGTTTGAACCGATGAAAGAACTGCTCATACCAACTTCGGTTTGAGAGCCGCTAACATTAACCCACGCGATTTCATCGCCGTTGGCAAGTGGCGTTGATTCATCGATCGTGTATTTCGGATTGGCATTCGAGGCTTTAAGCGGCGTGCCGTCATATTTCTTTTTAGCCGAACCCGCGACAATGCGAAGCGGGCGCTTGTTGATGGTGAGCTTGCCCGGCGCGACGCTGATGGCGAACTGTTTAGTAACGTCGTTACCGCTGGGGTCAGTTACCTTGTAATCGCCTTCGCCGCTCGTGACGGTGACGGGGTAGCCGCCTTCTTTATACGTTGTACCCGCGCCGCTGACCACGTAGTTCGAGACAGTGTAGTCAACGCCATCGAAGGTGAACGTATTATCCACAACATCGGAAATCGTGTGCTCTGCCCCGTCGTAGGTGAATGAGCCACTCTTGCCTGTCAAAGTAATCGCGTACTTGGCATCGCGATTTTCAACCGTGAGCGTACCCTTAGCGGTGTTGACAGCATAGTTATTGCCGTTCGTCCTTTCGGAGAACGTCCAGCTCTTTACCTCGCTGTCTGACGACCCCACCAAAGTCTGCGAGCCCTCAACAACGCAATCGCTAATACCGTCCGTTCCCTCAAAGCCTTCCGTTGTGAACTTCGGGTTGGCCTGATCGGCCGTCAGCGCAGAGCCGTCATATTTCTTGGTCGCAGAACCAGCCTTGATGGTAACGGCCTTCGGATTGATAGTGAGCGTGCCAGGTTTAGTCGCGATCTTGAACTGGTTGGTTACATCATTACCGTTTGAATCGGTTACTTTGACATTGGATACCTCGTTGACGTAATCGTCAGCATCGGTGCCCTTCGTCTCAGCAGTTGCAGTAATGGCGAACTTTGCACCCTTGTCGTTAGTGTAAGTTGTGCTTTCGTCCGTTATTCCGGAAACACTATGCTCTGTACCGTCGTACGTTGCCGTGCCCGACTTACCGATAACCTCAATGGCGTAAAGATCATCGGCCGCGCGATCCGTTACCGTAAGCGTACCGTACTCAGTTTCAATTTCGTAGTTCTTTTCCGACGCGCCGCCAGTCAACGTGTAAGTGAAAACATTGTTCTTGTCCGTACCGCCGACTTCGGTCTGAGAACCCGTTACGTTGCAGTCAGCTCCATGGCCGCTGAGGAAGCCATCTTCGCCGCCAACGGTTACATTCGTATTAGTAAGAGGCATGCCGTCGTACTGCTTCGAATCGCTCTCAGACGTCAGGATCACTTTGCGCTTGGCGATTTCAAGCTTGCCGTCGGTCACAACGAACGTCACCTTCGAGAAGTTCGTGTTCTTGTTGACGAAGCTGCCTTTGGTGAGGCCCATATAGTAGGTACCCGCATCGGTCCCACTTGCGGTGGCTGAGGCAGTGCATTCGAAGTCTTTTTCTTCGTACTTGAGCGTCGCTTTATCAGAAAGCTTAATGCTCGTCACTTTATAACCAATGACCTCGTGCGATTTACCGTCGTATTTTGCGCTTCCCGTCTTGCCCTCGATAGTGACGACAACTTCCTCAGACGTCGGGTTAATCGTCAGTGCGCCATCAATCGCATCCACGACGTAGTATTTGTCGCTATCGTCAACTGTGCCGACGGTACCATTTGGGAACGTCGCGCCGTAGGTACCGACCTGCGTGCCAGAAGCACCGACGCTGATTTTCGAGAACTTGACATCTTCAGGCGCACCGGTGAAGCCAGAAATACTCTTCGGGTTGCCGTCGTAAGTCACGGTGTCGGAGTTTGCCGTCAGCGTGACGTTCTTGTAGTAGTACACATTAATAGTATTGTTGCCGTCGCGGGAAACGGTAAGCGTCGTTGCTTGATTAGGCATGACCGTATAACCAGAAATCGTCTTTTCTATATTGACGGTCTCGCCCCACGCAACTGCACCGGTAGACCAATCGAGGGTCTTATCCTTATCGCCATTCCAGAAGTAGTTCACCCTGTAATCGACGGCGTCCTTCGTGTAGACGAAAACGATTTCGGGGGTTTCACCTTCGACGAACGTCGCGGAACCGGACGTTTGTGCAGGATTGACCAGGTGATAGCCATCGATAATCTTCGACTCCGCAGTCGCGGGTTCGTCCTTATGACCGTAGAGCGTGTCGGCATCGGCGATTTCGTTACCCGACTCGTCAACATACTTCACCTTGCAGGCAAGCAGCTGCTTCCAGTTCGCCGTGATGGTCACGTTGTTGTTGGGCATCGTGAAGGTATCGCTGCTCTTAAGCGTTTCTTTACCTTCGAGACCAGAAACGGTCCAGCCGGCGAATTCATAGCCTTCACGCGTAGGCTCGGCTTTCACTTTCTGCGTGGATCCTTCAGTTGCGGCATACGTGGTCGCGTCGTTATTACCCCACGTACCGCCATCTAGATCGTAAATAACCTGACGACCCGACAGATACTTCGCGTAGAAGTTCACGTTGCTGTTCGTTATCGTGTACGGAAGCGACACGCGTTGCGTGCACGCCTCATCGGTGTACCACCCATCGAACGTGTACTCGACGCCGCCAACCGTCTTAGTTGTCGGGTATTTGTCCGTGAAATTGGGAACCAGATCGGTGATATTAGTCGTATCACCAGACTTATAGGCAATGTTCCCCGCAACCTCGGTGAATCCCTGCGAAGAGGCATTGGACGGATCACTCACAAAGTATTTTGCCGTAAACAGGTTCTTGCATTTCACCACAACACGACAATCGATGTGTTTGCCATCGTCGTTATACGTCATCTTGTAGGGAATGATCGTTATCGATTCAATCATATCATCGGAAACGTCTTGATTCGGAAGCTGCTTTTGTATTTCCGATTTATATTGAACGACAATGCTATTCCACCAGCTGCTGTCTCGTTCAACCTCATACGTCGAACCGGTTTTTCCGTAAGGCCAGCTGACAACACGGTCGCCAACACGGTCATAAATCTTAGTTTGACCGTTGTCTTTTTTCCACGAAATCCCCGAATAGTTGGCAACGCCTTCGCCCATCGAAGTCCAACTGCCAGTCGAAACGACATCGAGGCTCGTATTCGGATTGTTGAGATAGAAGAATTTCGTCTTCTCGCCGCCTTGGGTGCTGGCCGTCACTTCGACGTCGTGTGTTGCGGTGAGAACGGTCTTGCCATCGTAGCTCGTGAAGGTGCAGGTAACCGTCGCCTTGCCCCGCAAGACGCCCGTTGCCGTGGTTACGCTGCCGTCTTTGCTAACGGTAAGGATATTGTCGTTGGAAGAAGACCACGCATACGTGCCGTAATAGCCTCCCCACCGCGGACTCCAATCGCCGTTCGACACGTTCGCCGTCAGCGAAATCGTACTGAATTGCTCGACCGTGCTTTCACCTTCGATGGTAAGAGAGCTCGGAATGTAGGCCGCATAGTACGTACGCGTGCCCGACCCGACCTCGTCGGTCGACGTGAGATCGACTTCGTTATCAAGGCTTTCGTCGCTGTACCAGCCTTCGAGTTTATAGGTTTCGCCGTTCACAGTTCGCGTCTCGGGATAATTCGGCGTCTGAAGCTCATTCAGTTTCGTCGTCGTGGAGACCGTGGCGATCGCGCCATCGGTGGCCATGTCGGATACGCTTGCGTTGCCGCTCCAGCTAGCTGTCGTGAAAGTATCCGAACCGGCTTCCTGTACTTCGTAAGTCACCGTAGCATAGGCATCGTCGTGCAGAACGATATGACCATCGACGTGCCAGTCGAGGTTATTCCAGTTAAAGCGGGTCTCCACTCCGCTCTCGCCATCCCACTTGTTGCTGTTCGTGGATCCCTTCGCAATCTTGACCGTATCCCACACAACCGAGAACGTGCCGTCAGTATGCGTGCCGTCTGCATCATATTTATACTGCTTGCCGTTAACGGTGAAGGTTTTGTCTTCGTAGTAGGTGCCAGCGGTCCGGATGGCGTCATCGGCACTACCCGAAATGGTCGTGCCCTGCGCAGCGCCCGTCGGGGCATAGACGGTGCCTTCGCCGCCGAACAACCATGCCGACGTGCTGTTGCTATCGATACTCGAAAGGTCAGGGCGGGCGAGGTAGAAGTACGCCTGTTGCTCGGAATACCCAGCCTTCGTTACCGTAACATCCTTCGACGCGGTGAGCGTCGCGCCGTCGGCACCCGTGAACTTCACGGTTACTTTCGCAGTACCAGGTTTCGTGCCCGTCACCTGGCCGTTTTCATCCACCGTGAGGATGCCCTCGTCGGAAGAAGACCAGCTGTATTCGCCTTCGATTCCAGACGGCGTAAGCACGGTCGACAGGTCGATCGTGCTCGACTGCTCAACTGTGTCGGGACCTTGAATTTCAAGCGTCGGCTGAACGGCATCGGGAACCTCAACTATCGTTTCGCCTGATTTGTAGGCCCACCCATCGGCGGAAATGACTTTCACGCTGTATTGGCCGGGGCCATAAAGGCTGTGAGCGTCATCCCCGCTCTGGTAATTCCAGTAGCTCTTGTTTTTGATGTCATATTGATTGCCAACGTAAACGCCATCTTTGTAGTACTCGATGGTGAATTTGCCGTTGTCAATGGACAGCACTTCGCCCGTCTTTGAGTCGGTAATGGTCGGCACCCAATAATGCTCGGCTTCGTCATCGGAGAAAACAGGCGCCGGACTTACCGTGAAGTCACGCTTCGTGACCGTTAACGAGTATTTCGCATATTGGTCTGTATCGTAGCGAACCGTAATCAAATCTTGATACGTGTAGGTGTTACCGCTGAAGGACCATTCGGGATTGTCAACCTTGAAGGTTACCGTTTGATCATTCTGCCCCATGGCGATACTAACCGGGAAACCGCAATACCATTCCCAGCTGCTACCCTTGGTGCAGGTCAGCGTAAAGACATCGCCGAACGTCACGACATCGGCGCTGCTCACGATAATCGCGTCAGAATCGGCGATTGCGTTTTCGCCGGGAAGAGCAGTCGCCGAGCCGCTAGCCAGACCGTCTTTCAGCTCGTCGAACTTGTCGGAGCCCTGGTTGATGGCGTCTTCTTTGGCCTGCTCGTCTTCATCGGTTGTATCGTCGGACTTTTCGCCATCGGAGGTGGCAGTGTCGCCGTCCTTCTTGATGACGGTGTCTTTATCGATTTCGCTGGCTTCGGGGTTCTTCACTTCGCCCGTCGAGGTGTCGGCATCTGCGGCGGCGCTGTTTGAGGAGCCGCTTTCAGTGCCCGCGCCCGCGGACTCGTCGGTCGTGGCCTTCTTCTTGGTCTCGATCGAAACGGTAGCGCCGGCCTTCACGTCGGCGGCGGAAACCGTGTAGACGCCGGACGAGTCGGCAGCAAGCTCGACGTCGGACGCCGCGCCCTTCGTCTTTTCCTTGACCTTCGCCACCTCATAGCCCGTGTCGGGGGAAACGGCGAACTTGAAATCCTCCGTGTTGGGAACGGTGACGCTCGTGGAAGGAAGCGCGATGGTTTGGTTGTTGTACTCGATGGAGGCGTTGCCGAGCGACAGCGAGACCGAAGCCGTGCCGTCGTCGGTCGCCGGGGCCTCGGCGGGCTGGGTTGCAGTCGTCGGCGCGTCGGAAGCGGCAGGCGCACTGGTGTCGGAACCGGCAGTTGCGCTCGTGCTGGTTTCCGCAGACGCGGCGTTGTCGGCCGCCGGGGCCTCGGCACTGCTGTCCGTCGTGGACGGCGTCGCCGAATCCTCGGACGCCGCAGGGGCTTCGGTGGTTGCGTCGGCGGCGGGCTGATCGGTCGCCGCCGGGCTTTCGACCTGGGCGCTTTCGTCGGCCGCGTCTTCCGCATATGCCCTGGAAAGGCTGGTCGTCGGCCAGCCGAAGCCCAGAAGCACCACGGACAGCGCCACCGAAATGGCCCTGTTCGCCAGCGACGTGCGGTCGGTCAGGCTTTTCGCCGTCTTCGCGTTCGTAACGTTGCTCATATCAATCACTCCATCAACCGTTTTCGTTCTCGCGGTTGTCAGTTCCGTTTCCCGACGTCAAAGCGTCTTTTTCAGGTGTTGGCTGCCGGTTTTTGAGACAGCACTACCACCTTGATATTCTTATCGAGACATTTTACTATAATCCGCCTTCTCTTCACTGCTTTGCACACAGAGTTTCTACGATTATTAGAGTAACGTTTCCCCAGGTCATTTTCAGCAAACGGGCTATTCTCGCGCAAGAGTTATCAAGGGGACGAATGAAAGAACGGCAGAGTGTCCCGCGGTCTTTTTTCGGCGCGCTGGGTTCTCTTCGCCTGGCGCGCGGGCGGGGCGTTTCTTGCACGGGTATAATCGTGAGACTATGGCCAGAAGTACCGACAGATCGCTCGCCTTCAAAGCTGCCCTGTTCGCAGCCCTGGCGGCGGCGTCCCTGGCCTTCTTCACGGCCTGCGGCGGCAACGCCGGGTCCGACGAGGCGAGCGGTGCTTCCTTCGAGGCCGCAACGTCCATCGTCGACGCCTCCTTCGACGCGGACGCCGCGGTAAGCGGCAACGGGGCCGCGATCGACGTTTCCCACACCTCCGACGGGTACGTCGCGGCGAGCGCCCAGGCAGCATCGCGACTGAAATTCCAGGTCACAAGCGGGCAGGCGAGCTACAACTACGACCTACCGCAAGACGGCAGCGCGATTGTGTGCCCGCTTTCCTTCGGCAGCGGGTCCTACACCTTCCGCGTGATGCAGAACACGTCCGGGTCGAACTACGTGGAGCTGTTCAGCACCTCCGCCGACGTAACGCTGAGCTCGGAGTTCGCGCCGTTTCTGCGGCCCAACGTGTACTGCGACTACAACGCCGGCAGCGCGTGCGTCGCCAAGGCGCGCGAACTTGTGGCGGACGCATCCAACCAGGGCGAGGCCGTACGCGCCATCTGCGAATACGTGGTGGACAACGTGGCATACGACGACGACAAAGCCGCGCAGCTGAAGGACTCGTCGGGCTATGTGCCGAATCCCGACGCCACGCTTTCGTCGGGCACGGGAATCTGCTTCGACTACGCGAGCCTCGGGGCCGCGATGCTTCGCAGCCAGGGCATTCCCGCCAAGATCGTCACCGGGTACGTGTCGCCGAACGGCATCTACCACGCCTGGATCATGGTGTACGTCGACGGCACATGGAAGAGCGCACAGTTCAGCGTAACGCCCAACACCTGGTCACGCGTCGATTTGACGTTCGCCGCAAGCTCGGACGGCGGCAACGTCGGCGACGGGAAGGACTACACCGACCGCTTCGTGTATTAGGGAATGGGCAATAGGCCGCAACGGTTCGGGCGGGAATCGCGGCGCGAGCGCAAACCAGCAGCACGCGATTAGACGAGCAGCCTTCCCATCCTGAAGCGCGCAGCCTCTTCATGACGTTCGGCCGCTTGTGGGTAGCGTTCGCCGGCAGCATCGATTCCCTGATTTAAGTCAGCCAGGCAGGCGTTCACGATTTCTCCTGCATAATCAGGGGAAAGCCCCCACGAAACAGCTTCGTTCAACAGCGTTTCGCCCGTTACGGAGCGCGGGTCCAGCGTCCCAGCTATCCGCATCGACATAAAATCGGTGCGCGGTTCTACCTCAGAAATGGGAACGACGTCATACAATGGCGCGATTGTAGGCGAGGCCATTCGCTTGTATAGCAACGAGATGTTCTTCGCGTGGGCATCCCAATTGCCAAGGGCAACGTTAATCGTCATGTGGCGCAGAAGCTCCGCCAGCTCCTCCATCGGGTCATCCGCATAGCTTGTGAGCAGATCGGCGATTTTGCGATACGTTGGGTCGCTTCCCTTTTCGCCACCTTCGGAAGCGTATTTCTGCGATGGGGCCAGGCCAAGCGCCTGACAGGCGTCTTCTTGATGTAGCCTCGTCGCATCGTCTGGCCATTGCGACCCCGTGCGGTCGTACCGTTCGACAACGAGCGCGTCCGGTGCGCCGTCGAGCGTGAGCAGCGACACTTTCGAGCAGCGAGCCGCAGCGGCGGCCACGGTCATGGCCCATGCCTCGGACTGGGCCAACCCGGGATACTCGTTCGGCTCGGGCTTGATGATGTGAGTGCTCGCCGCTCCACCTTCGGGCAAGAAAACCTCGTCGAGATTCAGGCCACGACCCGCTTCGCCCGCCCGAGGCGCCGCGACACATATCTTTTCCTGGAAACCGCCGAGAGACACGCGGTAGGATGTCGTAAAAGCGCCGGGCGCGGAGAAGAAACATGCGGAAAGCTTTCGCGCCAGCTCATCAGGGGCGATACGTTCATACGAACCATTTTCGACGCCCCGACGCCCCTCTTCATAAATGCGAACAGCGCCGGCACATTCCCAACCGACCTCGGCGAGAAGCCCTATCCAATCGTAACGATCCAGCCCGAATCGGTTGCACAGGTTGTCGCGGCGAACGCCTTCAGGTAGCAGTCCCTCAAACCAATTGGCCGTTTTCCCTTCCCCGAAAGCGCGCTCCTTTACCGGCAGGGAAAGAGAGAGCAGCGGCAAGCCCCCAAAACGGCTGACCGCATCGGGGGAATAAGAGAAGCGAGCGCCTTTGCGCGTTTCCCGGACATGGCCCACCACGTCGTTCCCGAGCAGCACCTCGAGCGTTCTCATTCGCGGACCTCCACTTCGGCGGATTTGGGCACGACGACGATTCGGAACCCGAGTATTTGCAGATAGCGCTCGAGCTTTGCGGCGGACACGTTCTTCCCTGTTTCGATCGTAGAAAGCGTCACCGTCGAAAACCCCAGGATATGGGCCATTTCCTTCTGCGTTATGCCGCGCGATCTACGCGCTTCCTTAAGGAATTCGCCAAGGGCAGCACACGAGAACGCATTCGTCCACATAGGGCACCTCCAAACCGTTTTGCATTCAAAATACTTAATATTTTAGAGAAATGCAATATATTAAGTATTTTGAATATTGGTGTTCAGGCAAGATGCGAATTCCATAGTGCACATAAGGGCAGGTCGATGACCAGTATGCCGTTAATGCATACCGGAATCGAGCGGAAAATGCCATTTCTGCACGTTTCGACAAATAGGAACCGACGGAATCTGCACTTTTCCGGAAATAGCGCGTCATTTCCTCGAAAGGCGGAGGATTGCGATTATCTGCTATTTCCCCTGCGGATTGTGCGACAATGTTTAACGACTATAAGTAGCTATCGGGAGAATTCAATGGCAGACAAGTTATTGGAAAGCAGCGCCATCAGCGCGTTCTGCAGCAGCGTGTCGACCATGCTCGCCGCCGGCGTTCAAACCGACGAAGCGGTTCACATGCTTTCCGAGAATCGCGAGGCATCGCAGTTCCGCGGCGTGTGCGACGCGATCTACGGCAAGCTGATCGAAGGCGTGGGGCTTGCCAGTGCCATGGAAAGCTCGGGCGCGTTCCCCGCGTACGCGGTGGAAATGGTGCGCGTGGGCGAAGCGGCCGGCCGCACCGAGCGCGTGCTCCGCAGCCTCGGGCGCTACTACGAAAGCGAGAGCCGCTCGTTCTCGAAGCTGCAGAGCTCGGTCGGCTACCCGGCGGCGCTTCTGTGCGTGATGAGCGTCATCCTCGCGTTCACGGTCGCGGTCATCCTGCCCATCTTCACCGACGCATACAATAACATGTCGGGTTCGGTCGCCTCGGGTTCGTTCAACATGGTGGGCGTTTCCATGGTCATCGGGTGGGTGGCGCTCGCCGTCGTGCTCGTCACCACCATCGTCGCACTCATCATCGCCGTGCGCGCCCGCACGCAGTCGGGCCGTATCTGGGTGATGCGCCTCATGGAGAAGTTCCCCGGCACGCGCCAGGCCATGTACCAGCTGGCGCTCTCGCGCTTCACCAACGCGCTTTCGGCCTACGTGGCCTCGGGCGTGCAGGAAGACGAGGCCATGAAGATGGCCGCGGCCACCATCGACCACGCGGAACTCGCCGCGAAGGTGCAGAGCGCCTACGACACCATGATCGACCTGGACAACCCGCGCAGCCTGGGCCAGGCCATCGTCGAGAAAGACGTGTTCGAGCCCGTGTACGGGCGCATGCTTTTGATGGGCACGCGCTCCGGCTCCACCGACGACGTGCTCGCGCAGCTGGCCGACATCTTCTTCGAGGACGCGAACGTCCAGCTCGACAACGCCGTCAACAGCGTCGAGCCGGTGCTCGCGGCGTTTCTGACCATCGCCGTCGGCGCCACGCTGATCGCGGTCATGTTGCCGCTCATCGGCGTCATGGGCTCTATCGCTTAGGCAGAATCGGCAGGTAGATCCCATGTTCCACGAATTAACCGAACGCCAGATACGCCACCGCCGCCATGTGCGCATCGCGGTCGCGTGCTGCATCGTCGCCGTGGCCGTGGCGGCATGCCTTATCGTGAGCGCGGTCCAGGCGAACGCGCGAACGCAGGGCGCCGTGGCATTGCGCGACTCCATCCTGAGCTCGGCGAAGCAGTGCTGCGCCATTGAAGGCAGCTACCCGGCGACGTTGCAGCACCTCGAAGACGACTACGGGCTCGTCATCAACCATGACGACTACATCATCTCGTACGAGTATTTCGCCGACAACATCATGCCGAGCGTGGTGGTGACGCCGCGATGAACATGCATTCCTCAGCCAAAACGCCAACGCAGCTCGACGCCTTGACCGCGGTCGCGCACGCCGAGGCGCAGACGGCGAAGACCCCGCCTTCGGGAAAGGCGTTCCAGCGCATCCTGCTCGTGGTGTTCTTCATCGCGCTTTTGTTGGCACTCGTGGCGGGCGTGTCGGTGTATCGGTCCGTTTCGGCTGTTCAGGCGCAGAACAACGCCGCGCGCGAAGGCGTGGGGCTCATCTGCAACGTGGTGCGCGCCAACGACACGACGGGTTCCATCGCCGTGGGCAAGGGCCCCGAAGGCAAGTCGCTCGTGGTGGTGGAGCGCCTCGATTCCGGCACCTACGAAACGCGGTTCTACCTGTACGAAGGCAAGATCGTCCAGGAATACAGCTTGGCGAGCAACCAGTACACGCCCGAGAAAGCGAGCGAAGTGACCGAGTCGAGCACGTTCGATTTCGCGTACGCGAACGGGCTTCTTTCCATCTACACCGACGGCGGCACGTCCGAAGTCGCCCTGCGCAACATGCAAGGGGGCGAGTAGCATGGCGAAAAGAACCCCGGTCAGGGAAGGCCTCTCGTGGTCGAACACGTCGTTTCTCGTCGAGGCGCTTATCCTACTCGTCGTGCTGATCGCGTCGATGGCCGTGTTCACCACGCTGTTCGTCCACGCGTCGAGCGGCGCGAACGACGCGGCGCGGCTTTCCTCGGCAACGGCAATCGCACAGAACGCCGCCGAGGAGTTCTCGTCGAACCCGCAGGCGGTGGCCGCCGGCAAGAAGGTCGGCGAGGGCGTGGCGAAAAGCGGCGACGGCGACTTCGACGTGACCTGCAAGGTTTCCTCCGAGAACGAGGGCGCAGGCGTGCTGTACACCGCGACGATCACCGTCTCCGACGACGCGGGCGAGGTCTACTCGCTCGACGCGTCGCGCTACGTAAGCGGGGTGAAATAGCATGGCGAGGCGAAGCGAAGGCATGCGCATCGGCCCGATCAGCCTGCTCACGCTGATCTCGGTGCTGCTTCTGGCGGTTTTGGCCATGCTGTGCGTGACCACCACCAACGCCACGAAGGCCATGGCCACGCGCCAGGCCGATTCCACGGCCGAGACCTACCTTGTCGACTCATGCGGGCAGGCGCTCGTCGCCGGCATCGACGACGAGCTGAAGAGCACCACCGGATCCGCCACCGAAGCCGTGAGCTCGGTGGACGCCCGCCTGGCCGATTTGGAATCGAAGGCGAAGCAGGCGTGCGGCGGCGATGACCTGGAGGTTTCCGCGAAGACGAACGGCGACGACATTTCCTTCACCGTGGCGACGCAAAGCGGGAAAACGCTCGAAGCCGAAATCCGCGTGGCGGACGACCACGAGTATTCCATCGAGTCGTGGCATATCACGACCACCCAGCAGCTTCCCGAAGACACCCTCTGGTCGAACTCGAGCACGGGCTCGAACCAGTAAGCGATAGGAGATACACCAATGCAGTTGAAAGAGCTTCTCGAGCAGATGATCGAGGTCAAGGCATCCGACATCTTCATCATCGCGGGGCTGCCCCTGTCCTACCAGACGAGCGGCGTCCACGTGCGCACCGATTCGGCGCCGCTTATGCCCGCCGACACCGAAGCGTACGTCCGCTCCATCTACGACCTGGCCAAACGCGACATGTCGCTCTTCGAGAACAGCGTGAACCACGACGACGACTTCAGCTTCGCCGTGGCGGGCGTGGGGCGCTTCCGCGCCAACATCTTCCGCCAGCGCGGCTCGGCGAGCGCCGTTGTGCGCGTGATCCCGTTCGGCCTGCCCGACCCGAAGGAAATGCACATCCCCGAGTCGGTGCTCAACCTCGCAAGCGTCACGAAGGGGTTGGTGCTCGTCACCGGGCCGTCCGGTTCCGGCAAGTCGACCACGCTCGCGTGCATCATCGACCGCATGAACCACGAGCGCACGGGGCACATCATCACGATGGAGGACCCGATCGAATACGTGCACCGTCACGGCACCTGCATCATCACGCAGCGCGAGGTTCCCACTGACATCGCCACCTACTCCGAGGCGCTGCGTTCGGCCATGCGCGAAAGCCCGAACGTCATCCTGCTCGGCGAGATGCGCGACTCCGACACCATCAGCACCGCCGTTTCCGCAGCTGAAATGGCCCAGCTGGTGCTCTCGACGCTGCACACCACCAGCGCCGCCGACACCGTCGAGCGCATCGTGGACGCGTTCCCGCCCAACCAGCAGCGCCAGATCCGTATCCAGCTTTCGATGGTGCTGCAGGCCACGGTGAGCCAGCAGCTCGTGCCGACGATCGACGGCGGCACCATTCCCGTGTTCGAGATGATGATGATGAACACGGCCATCCGCAACCTCATCCGCGAGGAAAAGTCCTACCAGATCGATTCCGTCATCGCATCGGGCGGCAAGGAAGGCATGCAGACCATGGACCAGGGCCTGTTCGCCGTGGTGAAGGAAGGCATCGTCGCCAAGGAAGTCGCACTTCAGTACGCGAACCACCAAGAAGCGCTCCTGCGCCGTTTCCAAGCCGAAGGGCTGTAGGCGCTAGAGAGGTTGGCACATCGTGACGCGATGCGGCGAGCCTGCGGCTGCGAGGCCATCGCCGATATCGTGCCCCTCCTCGTCGACGTCGAGCCTTGCCACCGCAACCGGAACGCCGTAAGCGCGCTTCAACGCTTCTGGCCGAAGAAGGTCCTGCTCGCCGCCGACGAGACGCGTTCCGTCGCGCATGAAAAGCACTCCCGTCGCTTCGCACTGGGCGATATGGGCTGGGGAATGCGTGGTCATGACGACACCGAGCCCCTGGTCGGCAAGGGTTCTCACCGCTGAAAGCACGCGCATCTCGTTCCCAAGGTCAAGGCTTGCCGTCGGCTCGTCCATCATGAGATAGCGCGCGCCCTGCGCGACGGCGCGGGCGATAAGCACCATTTGCCGCTGCCCGCCCGAAAGCTCGGTATAGGCGGCCTCTTTCAAATCGGCGATTCCGAGCGTTTCCATGCACCGATTCGCCACCTCGTAGCACGACGCCCCGGGACGCCCGAACAGGCCGCCAGTCGTCGACGCACCCATCACCACGACATCGATCGCCGTGAACGCGAAAGGGGGCGTATGCGACTGGGGAACGTAGGCGAGCAGACGGGCGCGCTGCTTGTCTGAGCAGCGAAGGACGTCGACACCGTCGACTTCCACCGCCCCGCTTATCGCGGGAAGCAAGCCGAGCATTGTGCGGAACAGTGTCGTCTTTCCCACGCCGTTCGGTCCGAGCAGGCAAAACACTTGCCCCGCCTCGATAGTCGCGCTGAAAGATTCGACTACTGCATGCCCTTTGTAACCGCACGTCAGGTTCTTCACGCAGATGCTCATAGCCATTCCTTTCGACCGCGCGCCAGCAAGAACAGAAACAGCGGGGCTCCGATAAGCGCCGTCAGCACGCTGATAGGGAGCTCGCCCGGCACGGCGATGCGGGCGATATCGTCGACGACGACCATGAAGCATGAGCCGGCGAGCATCGAGAGAGGAACAAGCGAGCGGTAGTTCGGCCCCGTGACCAGGCGCATTATGTGGGGGATGATGAGGCCCACCCAGCCAACCGTGCCGCACATGCACACCGTGATCGAGGTGAGCAACGTCGCCGCAGCGATGATGACCGCCCGCGTCGCACGCACGTTCACGCCCATGGCGCGCGCCTCGTCGTCGCCGAACGACATGACGTTGATGCGCCAACGCGTCGTCATGAGCACACCGCCGCCTACGACAAGCGAGCCCACCATCGCCCACATGTTCGTCTCGTTGCCGCTGCGCGCGAAGCTGCCCATGAGCCAGTACGTGATCTGCGGCAGCGTGTCGTCGGGGTCGGCAACGTATTTGAGAAGCGACGTCACCGCCGTGAAAACCGACGCGACCACCGTGCCCGCAAGGATCATCACCACGATCGCATTCCCCGATTTGCCGAACGAGCCGGCGATGGCCATGACGACGAGCACCGCCGCCACACCGAACGCGAACGAGAACGCGTGCACGGCCAAGCTCGACAAGCCGAGCAAAAGCGCCAACGCCGCACCCGCGCCAGCGCCGGCGGACACGCCCAAGATATCGGGCGACACCATGGGATTTTTGAATATCCCCTGGTAGGCAGCACCAGAAACCGCCAAAGCAGCACCCGCTAAGGCCGCGATGAGCACACGAGGCAAGCGAATGACTGCAAGAACCGTCACCGCCTTCTCATTGGAAGGAACGGGCACAAGCCCGAGTTTCGATCCGATCACTTCAGTTATGTCGGCAATGGTTAAATCATAGGTTCCTACCGTCAGCGACGTGACGACGAGCACTGCGAGAGCAATCGCAAGACCTACGCCCACTGCCCATTCCCGTGCACGGATAGAATCCTTCTTCTCGTTGCTTTTTCGGACGCGCTTCTCCACGCGCCGTCACCCCCCCCTGCAGGCGAAAGCGGCTTTGCTGCAGCCGGCGCCGCAGCAAAGCCGCTCGCGTTTCTCAAGTACGCTCGCGATGGTTGACGATTACCCTCGGCCGCCCGCGTTCTGGGGCGCTCCCGCACCTGTAGACGCTGCGCCGGAAAGGATCGTCTCAGCGTCGGCGCTCGATAGCTCTGAGCCGTAGAAATCCTGGTAGAACGACTGCAAGACCTTTGTCATATCCTGGTCGGCGTACAAATCGGGATAGATGACCGACCCGAGCCACGGCGTCATGAGGGCACCCTCGGCGCTGCGCACGCACCAGAGGTAAAGCGCCGTCGGGCAGACATAGACGTTGCCGCTTTTGACCGCATCGACGTTCGCAAGCGCGGCGTCGGCGAGGATCTGGTCCTTCACGCCCGAATTCATCGTGATGATGTATTCGGGGTTCCACTTCACGATCTGCTCGGCATCGACGCTGCGGTACTGCCCGCTCTGCGCCCCGTCATAGCCGGCGGCGACGTTCTTCGCACCGACCGCCTCGTAGTACGCGTTCGATATGTCCTTATCATCAGCACAGATATACTGGTCCCCGCTGATATTGAGCTGCAGCACCGTGCGCTTATCCGCATCCGAAAGCTTGGTCGCGCGTTGCTCGGCGTCGGAAATGCTCTTCTTGTAATACTCCACGAACTGCTGGGCGCGCTCGTATTCTTCGTCGCCGAGAATCTGGCCGATCGTGAGGAAATCGGCGCACATGTCCTCGACCGTCGAAAGCTTGTTGAGCGTGACAACGGCGATTCCTGCCTGCTTCATCTGGTCGAGCTGCTCGTCGCTGTACATGCTCGTAGGACCATACACCACCTGAACATCGGCGGAGATGAGGTCTTCGACAGACGAAGAGTCGTAATTGTTCGGATTGCTCTTCTCGTAGTCGGTGAACACAGCCTTGAACGCGTCGGAAACCTGCTTGGTCGAAGCAGCCGCGATCTTGCCGTTACCGTCGCAGAACATCTCGGTCGCCTGGGCGAACGCACCCATCGTCGGGGCGACGCGCGTGACCTCGGCGGGAATCGTCACTTCCTCGCCATTGCCATCCGTAACCGTTCTGGTCATGGCCGCCGCTTGCTCCGTTGCCTGACCGGACGACTTCGAAGCGTCCCCCGATTGCTGTGACGCACAACCCGCCAGCATGCTCCCCGAAGCGAGTGCCGCAACGAGCGCAAGGCTGGTCATCTTCGCGAATTTCATAACAGACCTTCCTCTTTCGTTTTCGCCTGAGCGAACCGAACGTAACGAAAGGGCATGGTTATACGCAATGGTGAAAAAAAGGTGAGGTCATATAATGCCTGGTTAAACTATAATCTGGTTTTGAAATAATTATTTTCAGGGAGGATAGAATGAAAACGCAGGAGCAGAGCGCCTCTTTGCATATGGCGCATGCCATGGCGGCGATCGCCGTAGCGCTGCTGGGATGGACTTCGATCATGGGAGCGGCGGCGATGGGCGGCGCGAGCAGAGCGCTTCTCGACACGATAACGGTTGCCGTAGCTGCAACGCTCGCCCTTTCCGGCGGCTTGCTCGCGCAAAGAAGCCGGAAGCGATCCGCCGCACGCGAAACCGCTTTTCAACCGCCCGCCCTCATAACAGGAAGCGTTGCCGTCGAAGGCCGCACCAGGCAGAGCGCGGAGTGCGCACGCGACGAAGGAGCGTCTCACGCCTGCACAGAAGACCCATCGGAAGAACGCCTCGAGCCCGATTGCCGCAGAGACGACCTGGAAAACAAGCGCGCCTACCTTGAATTCTCGCGAGATTTCGGGCTTTCCCTGCGAGAACGTGACGTGTTGCGCCTTTTAGCGGCAGGCATGACGGGCAAAGAAATCGCCCGAGAGCTCATGCTGTCATACAACACCGTGAAATCCCATATTCGGCATATCTACGATAAGACAGGAGTGCATCGCAAGCAGGATTTGGTCGATCTTATCTACCAGCACGAAACGCCGGACCGATAGATAAGATCAGCCTTTACCGTGCGACTTTGCGTTCGAGTTCTTCCCATTTGGCGTCGCGCGAGCGTTCTATCAGGGAAATCTCCTCGTCGGTGAGCGCGCGGAAGCGGCTCTGGCTCTTCAGGTAGTCGCGCACGCTTGCGAACTGCTTGGGCTTGCGGTTCAGCGTGAACGCGCCCCCGGGCACGCCGCATACCGCTTCGCCCTCGTATTCGGCGAGGTACCACAACCCGCAGTCGACTACATCTCGCGCGAGGTCGATCATCTTGTCCTCGGGAGCGCCCCAACCCGTGGGACACGGCGCGATAACGTGGATGAAGCGCGTGCCGTGGATACCCTTGGCGCGCTCGAGTTTCCGCAGGAAATCGGGCATATAGCCCACGCTCGCCGTGGCCGCATAGGGAAGCCCGTGCGCAGCGATGATCTCGAACACGTTCTTCTTCTGGGTGAGGCAGCCGTGCGCGTTCTTGCCGGCCGGCGTCGTGGTGGTCTTGGCGCCGAACGGCGTGAGCGAGCTTTTCTGGATGCCCGTGTTCATGTACGCTTCGTTGTCGTAGCAGATGTAGAGCACGTCGTCGTTGCGGTCGATCGCGCCCGAAAGCGCTTGCAGGCCGATATCGGCGGTGCCGCCGTCGCCCGCGAAACCGA
Organism: uncultured Ellagibacter sp.; assembly: GCA_934654815.1. Taxonomy (GTDB): domain Bacteria; phylum Actinomycetota; class Coriobacteriia; order Coriobacteriales; family Eggerthellaceae; genus Ellagibacter. Next base: position 53,212 of record CAKUGU010000006.1, on the reverse strand, counting down.
CGACCGTGCAGTCGTCGGGCTTCTTGCTCTGGGCGCGAAGGCCGGCCTCGATGCCGGTGAGCACGGCGGCCGTCGCCGCGAACGGCGTGATCATCGCGTTGTTGGCGAAGCACAGCTGCGGGAAGTTGAACCCGACCGCACTCATGCAGCCGGCCGGCAGCGCCGCAATCGCGTTCGGGCCGAGCACCTTGAGCGCCGCGCGGACCGCAAGGGAGCCGCCGCAGCCTGCGCACGCCTTATGCCCGAAGAAGAGCTCGTCGGCGGGCATGTTCTTCGCGTTCATCGTCACGAGAGGCCCCCTTCCCTGCAAGCGAAATCGATGCCGAGGAACACCACGCGCCTTTCGGAAACGCGCCCGGCAGCTTGCGCGGCAAGCTCATCGAACATGGCGTCCATCTGGGATTCCGTGATGTCGTCGCCGCCCAAGCCGCCGATGAAGTTCATGGTCGGCACCGAGTTGCCCGCCTGCTGCAGCACGGAGTTCACGTTCGTGAAGACCGTGCCCTCATCACCGAACGACACGTCCTTTTCCAACACGCCGACCGCCTTCGCGTTCGCAAGAGCGCGAGCGATGGCGGACGCCGGGAAGGGGCGCATGTAGCGGATGCGCAGCAGCCCCGCACGCTTGCCCTGCTTGCGCAGACGTGCGACCGCGGCTTTCGCGAGTCCCGAAATCGACCCGAGCGTTACGAGCACGACATCGGCATCATCGCAGTTCACGGCCTCGATCATGCCCGGATAGCGACGTCCGAAGATGCTCGCGAATCTCTCTTCCACCCGGTCGATCACGCGCTCGGCCGCGAGCATGTCCTTGTGCTCGTAGTACTTGAAGTAGCGGTTGTACTCGGGGCCGGCGGAATACCCGATGTTTTTCGGCTCGTCGAAGTCGAAGCAGTTCGTAGCCTTATACGGCGGCAGGAACGCGTCGGCATCGGCCGCATCGGGCACGTCGACCGTTTCGTAGGTGTGCGTGAGAGCGAACCCGTCGAGGTTCACCATGAACGGCGTGAGTACAGCGGAGTCTTCCGCCACCGCGTACGCCATGAGCGCCAGATCGAGCGCCTCCTGGTTGTTTTCCGCGTAGGCTTGGATCCAGCCGTGATCGAGCAGCGCCAGCGAATCGCGTTGATCGCCGTAGATGTTCCATGGCAGCGCCGTTGCGCGGTTCGCGTTCATCATCACGATGGGGAAACGCCCGCCCGCCGCGTACGTGAGAACCTCGGCCATATAGAGCAGGCCCTGGCTCGATGTGGCCGTGAACGTGCGCGCGCCCGTGGCGGACGCGCCCATCGCGCACGAAAGCGCCGAGTGCTCGGATTCGACATGCACGTATTCGGCTTTGAGCGCGCCTGATTCGACCATCTCGGAAAGGCGTTCGACCACCACGGTCTGCGGCGTGATAGGATACGCCGAGATCACCTGCGGTCGCGCCAGGCGCACGCCTTCGGCGAAGGCCTCGTCGCCGGAAAGGAAACGTTTCATTTACTCCGTCACCTCGCTTTCGGGAACCATGGCGAGCGCGTCGAAACGACACATCGACACGCACACCCCGCACCCCTTGCAGAAGTCGTAGTCAATCGCGACGGGAGATCCACTCATAGGTTCGCCCAAGGAAGTCAGCGAGCGAGCGGCCGGCGCTTCAGATTGCGGCGAAGCACCGACGACGCGTGCTTCCGCACGCGAGGAGGAGCTGGAGCCGCAAGATGAGGTGCCCGCCGCTCGCGCAGCGTCGACCCCGTCGACGGGCCGGCAGGCCCGTCGAACTATAGTTCCGTCAGGACAGTACAAGTAACACTGCAGGCAGCCGGTGCATTTCTCGGCATCGACGACGGGCCGCTTGTTGCGCCAGCCCGCGTTCTTCGCGACGAGGTAACCGCCCGCAAAGCAGGTGGTGCGGGCGAAGTCGGCCGGGTCGAGCACGTCGTCCTTAAGCGTGGGAACAATCGCCCCGTCTCGGGAAACAGGCTGGTCAACGGCATGTTTTGCCGAGGCGACGCAGGCAGCCGACCCTTCTGTTTCACGTGAAACATCCGTTTGCGCCGCGTCATCGCCGCCCTGCCGCGCAGCAAGCACCGCCGCGGCCGCCACGTCGACCACGCGCTTGTTCGCGTCGTGGAGCTTGCGCGGCATGCACCCCTCGATGGCCGCCTTCACGTCGTCTGCGGAAACGCGGTCGCACACCGCGCAGAGCGCGCCGAGCAGCGCCGTGTTGGGAATGGGTCGCCCAAGTTCCGCTTGGGAAATACCGTTGGCATCGATGGCGACGATGCGCGAGTCGTTGAACGCGCGGGTCGTGTTCACCACCGCGACGCCGCCCGGTTTCAGCTCGCTTTCCCATCCGTCGCCGAACAGCGTGTCGTCCAGGTACACCACGTAGTCCGCCTGCGAAACGGCGCTGCGGTCGCCGATGGGCTCGTCCGCCATCTTCGTGAACGCGCGCATGGGCGCGCCGCGCCGCTCGGGGCCGAACGACGGAAACGCGAGCGCGTAGCGGCCGTCCGCAAACGACGACGCCGCCCCCAAAAGCCGCGCCGCCGTGAACGCCCCCTGCCCACCGCGGCCGTGCCAGAGCACTTCGATCATATATATCTCGCCTTCTTACTGGGTCGCAATCTTTCCCCAGTATAGGCAAAATGAAACGGCGCGCCGCCGCTCAACGCGTCGGTGCGCCGAAAATGCACGCGGGGCGCACGCGCGCCGCGCCGCTCGTGCACCCCGCACTGCCCACCTCCGAAAAGAGACGCGCGGCCATGCACTTCTCGGGAAGACTATCGCTCTTTGTCCTTCGAAATCCTCGCAAGCTCCTTCACGAGCGCGTCGGAATCGAAGGGCTTCGCCAGGTGTGCGTCCATCCCCGCCTCGCGGGAGCGCCTGCGGTCGTCGGCGAACGCGTTCGCGCTCATGGCGATGATAGGCACCGACTTCGCATCGGGGCGGCCGGACGCGCGGATGCGGCGCGTCGCCTCGCAGCCATCGATTCCCGGCATCATGATGTCGGTGAGCACGATGTCGAACGAGAACGGCTCGCTTTCGAGGAACGTCTCAACCTCGCTTTCCCCATCGACCACGTGCACGACGTGCGCGCCTGCTTCCTCGAGCACGAACAGGGCGATCTCGGCGTTGAGCTCGTTGTCTTCCGCGAACAGGATGCTCATCCCCTGAAGCGATGCGGGCGGCAGTTCCTCGGTCGCGCTCACGGCGGCATCAGGTTCGGTCACTTCGAACGACAGCCGGATGGTGCACGTCGTCCCCTCGCCGAGCGTGCTCTCGAAGCGGATGGATCCGCCCATCTGGTCGACGAGCTGCTTGGCGATGACCGTTCCGAGCCCCGTGCCCGACGGCTTGTCGACGACGTTCTGGTTCTCGCGCGAGAACGGCTCGAACAGGTGCTTCTGGAATTCCTCGCTCATGCCGATGCCGTTGTCGGCGATGACCGTCTCATATGTTGCGCGCACGCCGTCGAAGCGCACCTCGCGGCACGTGAAACGCACGTAACCGCCGGGGTTGTTGTACTTCACCGCATTACCCGCGACGTTCATGAGCAGGCGCTTCAGGTGCAGATCGCTCGCGACGACGCACGGGTGCTCGATCGCGCTCTGATCGCATTCGATGGAAATGTCGCGTTCGGACGCCTGGCGTTCGAGCATCTCGCAGACACCCGCATTCAGATCGACCAGGTTGGTCGGGCGCATGTCGAACACGACGTCGCCGGATTCGAGTTTGCTCGTGTCGAGCACCTCGTTCACCAAATCGAGCAGCAGGCTCGACGCCGTCCATATCTTGTCGCGGCATTCGGCTTGCCGCTCTTTGTCGTCGGCAAACGCGTTGCCGATCTCCACCATGCCGCGGATGCCATTGATGGGCGTGCGGATGTCGTGACTCATGCGCTGGAGGAACTCCGTCTTCGCCCGGTTCGCGCTTTGCGCCTCGCGAGCCGATTGCTCGAGCTGCTCGTTGTAGCCGCGTTCGCGCTTCACGAGGCCGTTCAGGTAGCGACGCTCTGCGCTGCGGCGCAGCGCGACGACGACCGCGACCACGAGCGCGTAGACGCCGAGCGCGACGATGACGCTCAACCCCACAGCATGGATGACCTTGCCGGCCCCCGTGTAGGTGTACACGTAGTAGTCGCGCGCCTTGTCGAAGAGCGCGAAGTACGCACCCGACTGCGTCCGCACGAGCGCGAGCTCACCCGCCTTGCATTGCTGCTTGATCGCCTTGATGGCCGCATCGTCCTTCGCGGGAAGGGCGCTTGAAGCGCCCGGCTTCCACCCATCGACGCTTGCCGCGACGACGTCGCCCGCCTTCTCGATGACGATCGCACCGCCGCTGGCGGGTTCGTAGCCATTGAGCAGGCTTTGCTGCGTCAGCTGATAGCGGTGCGCGAACGTGACGCTGGTGTGGTATGCCGCGACCACGATGCCCGGGGCGTCGAGGCGCGGGGCGCAGCCGATGTCGACGTACGATCCGTCGGCAAGGTCGACGCGTGCCGTATACACCTTCGCTGGATGCGATGCCACGTCGAGCGCAGGTTCATCGAGGAGCGAACTTGCGAGCAGATCGTAGCCCACACCGTCGGCGGCTGATTGCCCTTCAAGGCTCCCATCAGGCGAAATAACGATGGCGGCCGTCAAGCGCAGGTCGCTCGCGTGTTCAGCAAGCCCGCTTAGATCGCCGTGGCGCTTTCCAGGTCGCGAGCAAGCTGGCTCGCGTTCTCGGTCAAGCGCAGAAGGCTCTTCATAGTGGAGGCGTCGTTGAACGAGTCGAAGGTGAGGCTTTGCTTCTGCACGTACTCGATTGTGCTTTGCGCGTTCCTCTCGGCCGCAGCGTGGGTGACGGAATACGCACCGACGCCGACGACGGCCAGCACGACGACACCCACCGCGAAGACGATCGGCCAGAAATGCTTATCGAAGAACGACGATCTAACCATCGAGGCCCTCCATATCAAGGAAGCTCGACGGGTCGTCGAAGTAGTTGGAAAGGATATCGGCCATGGTGCCGTCCGCGAGCATGTCGGCGATGGCGCCGTCGAGCGCTTCGGCGATGCCGCGATCGTCGTTGTTATCGAACGCCACGCCGAGCCCCACTTCGAGCAGCGGCTCACCGAGGATTCGATACTGCACCCCGTAGTCCTGCTCGTAGGTGAGAATCGAGGTTTCGTGCGCGGCGATCGCGTCGACGTATCCCTTGATGAGCGCCGGGTTCAGGTACGAGCGATCGGCGAAGCTGAACACGTTCTTCACCTCGGGAACGCGCGGGTTCGTGCGGTCGAGCAGGATGCTTTCCGGCTTGGTGGTCGACTGCACGGCCACGACCTTGCCCTCCAAATCGGCCAAAGTGTAGATATCGCTTACCGGGTCGACCGCGACGACCTGGCGGCTCTTCATGTAGGGACCTGCCCATTTGTACTCGCTTTCGCGACCGGTCATCGAGAAGCACGACGCGATGCAGTCGATGTCGCCCGCGGCGAGCAGATCGGCTTTGCGTTCCCAATCGATGATGCGGAACTCGGGCTTGTACCCGATGCGCCCGAACGCCTCGGTGAGGATTTCGACGTCGATGCCAACAAGGTTGCCGTTCTCGTCGGACGACACGTACGGCGGGTAGGTGTCGGCGCCTACCACGATCGAGGGAAGCGCGTCGCCCTCGCCCGCGTGCGCCGAGTCAGCGGCACGTGAGCACCCAACGAGCAGCATCGCCGCAACGACCACGAGCGCGAAAACGGCTGCGACCCCTCGTTTCTTCATGCATCTCCCAACCTTCGAACCAAATCCTACAAGCTTTAAGCGCACAGCGTCGCGAGAACTGCCGCCAAGCGGTCGGCATCGAGCGGCTTGGACAGATGCTCGTTCATCCCCGCCGCGAGCGCGCGGGCGCGGTCGTCTTCGAACACGTTCGCCGTCATGGCGACGATCGGCACCGTGGCAGCGTCGGGACGGCTGAGCGCGCGGATGGCCCGCGTCGCCTCGTAGCCGTTCATAACCGGCATCATGATGTCCATGACCACCGCGCCGATCGACCCCGCAGGCGCCTTCTCGAACGCGCGCACCGCCTGCTCGCCGTTGCGCGCGGTTACGACTTCGGCCCCTTTGCGTTCGAGCACGCTCTGCGTGATCTCGAGGTTCAAGTCATTATCCTCGACGAGAAGGATTCGCAGGCCGGCAAGGCCCGTGCTCGGCTCCTGCGCGTCGGCAGGAGCCGCGTCGCTTTCTTCCACGCCGAGCGGTATGCGAATCGTGATCGTCGTCCCCGCACCCGGCGTACTCTCGACACCGATCGAGCCGCCCATCAGCCTGACGAGCTCGCCCACGATGGGCATGCCCAAACCCGACCCGGGATATATCGAGCGCGCCGTCTCCTCGCCCTGGAAGAACGGCTCGAACAGGCGGCTTCTCACTTCGGGGGTCATGCCGGCGCCTGTGTCGGCAACGGTGCAGACGAACACGGCATGCGAAGCGTCCCCGCTTTCGAGGCTCGCGTCCCACGTCACGCTTCCACCCGGCTTGTTGTAGCGGACCGCGTTGTCGAACACGTTCGTGAGCACCTGGCGCACGTAGGTGGGGCTGCCGACCGCGCGGCTCGCGCGCAGACGCTCGACGCTCTTGCACGCAAGCTCGCTTTCGCAGCCTTCTTCCTGCGCCTGTTTGCAGCGAATCGAGACGCCGGCCTCCTTCGCCTGCGACGTCACGCCGGACAGCACGTCGGCCATGACGTCTCCGAGCGAGAACGGCTCGGCCGCTATCTTGACATCGCCGCTCTTGAGTTTGCTCATCTCGAGCAGGTCGTCGACGAGGCAGAGAAGCTGCCGTGCGGCGTTTCGCGCCTTGGAGATGTTTTCCTCGACCGTTTTCCCATCGGTGCACGAGGCGTTCGACTCCATGACGCCCAAGATGCCGTTGAGCGGCGTGCGGATGTCGTGTGAGAGGTTGCCGAGCAGCACGTCTTTCGCCTTGCTCGCTCGTTCTGCCTGTTCAAGAGCCCGTTCGAGCGCGCGGTTCTGCTCTTCCTTGCGCGCTTTCTCGCGCTGGATCTTACGGAATCGCCGCACAACGTACGCCACGACGAGCGCCAGGACGATCAGCGCCGCCACGGCGATTTCCTGCCAGTGGTCGCGCACGAAGTCGGAAAGCCGGTAAGTGAAGAGCCCATCGGTGTAGCGGTACGAGACGTTCATCCCGTAGTTCTCGCCGATGATGCCGAGCCCGCGGTTCAGGATCTGCAGCAGCACGCCGTTACCCGCCCTCACGCCGAAACAGCGGTCGTCGGAATCGGGAAGCTGTACCGAAACGAGCTGCGTTTCGGTGCTGAGCAGCGCGCCCGCCCGCAACCCGTTTATGACCGTGCTTCCCGCACGGCCTAATCTCACCGCGTCGATGCATTCCTCGATCGAGTCGCATTCGACGATGGAGGCGTTGGGGAAGCACAGAAACGCGAAGTTTTGCTGTAGAAGATTGTGCCTGTTCACCGCGATGGACGTCACGGCATCCTCGAATTCGGCGCCTTCCCGGTAGACCAGATCCATCGACGGGGACGCCACCGGCGTGCTGCGCAGAAAGCCGTTGGTTTCCGCGTACCACGTTTCCCCGCCCACGGGGAACGCCACGTCGATGTCGCCCGATTTCAGGGCCGCGAACAGGTCACCCTGGTCGTCGTAGGAGCGATACGTCACGTCCACGTCCCACGAGACGGGCAAGCTGTCGATCATCGCTGCGAGCACGTCGATCATAAGCCCCGTCGCGTCCCCGTTCTTGCCGGTGTCGCAAAACGGCAGGTAGCTGTTGAGGTAGCCCACGGTAAGCGAGGAATGGCTCGCCATCCACTCCGCTTCGGCGGGCGTGAGGTACGCGCTCGCCGCGGTGTCGGCGGCGTAGCGGACCTGCAACTCATCGATGAACGCACGGTCTTGGCTGTTCATGACCGACTGCACGTCGTTCAAGGTGGAAAGCAGGTCGTCGCGGCCGGATGACACGGCAAGATAATACGGTTCCTTACCGACGATGAACGTCGGGATGACATCGTCGAAACGGTACGCCACGTTGTCGGAGCTTATGAACGCGTCGATCGCGCCCGATTCGAAGGCTTCCCTCATCTCGGAAGACGACGAGTACTCGACGACGACGGGCGATATGCCGTTGCGCGAAAGCCACGTCTCGAAGCTCCTCTCGGAGAGGGATTTCCCCACCACGCCGAGGCGCTTGCCCGAAAGCGTGGAGACGTCGCTTCCCGAAATGGAGTCGTCGTGCGCCGCACGGTAGACGTAAAACGTCTCGTTCAACATGCTTGCGGAGGGAAACGCCACTTCGGCGGCGTGCTCTTCGGTGAACGACACGCCCGGAAGCAGGTCGATTTCCCCGCGCGCGAGCTTGTCGTAGAGCTCTGTCCAGGTTCCGTACACGTACTCGAAGCGCCAACCGGCATACGATGCCGCACGTTGCAGGTACTCGTAGCCGTAGCCGCTCTTCGGGTCGGCGTCATTCGCGCCCACGAGGAAATTGCGCGACTCGTAATAACCGACGCGCACGGTCGTGAGGTTCGAGGAGTTGTCGGCGGCAGGGGCCTTGTCGGCAAAGGCGGCGCGCACGTTCGAAACGGAAACGAGCGCAACAAGGAGCGCCACGGCGAACGTGACGATGCATAACCGGTATCGGCGGCATGCTTTCGCGGGAGGGCTCCTTTTCGAGAGGCTGCTAATAGTGGAAACTATATCGCGAAATAAGAGCCCTTACCAGTGCGGAACCCGTTATTCGGACGTACCGCCCGCAAACGTCGGGTCTGCGGCGATGGCGTCGAGGCGCGCCATGACCACGTCTTCGACCTCGTAGGAAAGGGGAGCGGCATCGCCTTCGCCCGAGAAGCGCGTGCGCATGTAGCCGCCGCACTCGTCGCATGTACCGATGCGGTGGGCCTCGTCACCCTCGATGTTGTAGTAGTGCAGGTGCGCCTGGTTGCGCGTGCCGCAGCGCGGACAGCGCACGCGGTCGAACTCCCACACCGTCGCGCACTGCGGGCACCACAACTGCTTGTTGCGCCCGTCGCCCGACCCGCCTTCGCCCACGTTGGCGACGGCCGCTTCCGACCCGCATACCGGGCAGGTGCGCTGGTGGTCGAAGAACACCTTCGCCTTCTTGCGCGCCTTCGCGATCGCGGCCGCCGGGCCTTCGAGCTGCGCGCGCAGGGCGAGCGAGACGAACAGCGCGCCGAGGTACGCCTGCTGCTCGGCCATGCCAGCGTTCTGGAGTTCGCCCATGAGCGCCTCCAGGTACGCCGCCGGGTTCTTGCCGGCCATGTCGACAGGGCTTGCCGCGATGACGTCATCCCAGTTCGCATGGGTGAGCGCCTTCGCAGTCTCGGCGTCGAATCCGTCGAGCTCGTAGGCACGGGCGCACACGGCGCACACGGCGCGCGAAAGCGCCTGCGCATCGATCTTCGCGGGCGCGGCATCGAGCACCGGGCGCTCCTCATCGGAAAGCGCGCGGACGGTTTCGGCGTCGGGAGCTTCATAGGAGCCTGCATAATCGCCCGCAGCGTCGGCCTCGTCGAGGGCGAGCCACAATTTCATGAAGAAGTCGATGCGCGCAACGTCCTGCGTGTCGAGCGTCTTCTCGTAATAATCGGCCGCTTTCTGTGCTGCTCGAATGTTCATGGGAATGCCTTTCTCGCACTGCATCATTTCTCTGCCCGCCGCCAGCGGGGCCGCGTGCCGGCGGTCAAGGAAATGAACGGTCGAAGCGGGGCCCGAAGGTTGTCCTTCAGGCCCCGCTTGCGAGCAGTCAAGCCGACGCGCTACTTCTGCGCGGGCTTCTCGACGACGTTCTTGCCGGAGGTGATCTCCTCGCGAGCCCAGTGACCCCAATGATACAGGGCGTCGGACTCGGAAACGGTGCCGTCCCCGAACATGATCTTATGCGTGCCGCGGTAGGGCTGGAAGATGCCCGCACCGAGGAAGATGTGGGCCAGGCCGAACACGGCGATCATCAGGAAGCCGAAATCATGCAGGAAGAGCATGATGCCGTGCACCGTGGTGCCAAGGGCCAGCCCCAACTCGCCCAAGAGGAGGATGAAGCCGGAGAAGGCCATGACCAGGCCGAACAGCCACAGCATGCCGTCGGCGAAACGCTGGCCGGACTTCACTTCGCCCTGGTCGGGCATGTGGATCCACTTGGCGAAGAACAGATACGGGAAGAAGAGGGCCATCCACTTCTTGTCGTCGCTGTCCCAAGAATGGAACAGGTTCTTCACGATGTGGACGACGCCCTTGGGCGACGCGATCGCGCTGAACAGCGGGATGACGATGAACAGCACGCCGCAGACGCGATGGATCATGCGGCACACGAACACCACGTCGGAGCCCACAGCCTGGGTCAGCGGCGGGATGAACACGAAGCAGCCGCTGATGCACAGAAGGATGCAGGAGATGGCCGCGACTCCGTGCGTCACGCGGGCCTGCAGGGAGTGGCGCTTGATGTACTTCTCGGTGCCGCGCTCCTTGCGCTCCTCGAGGAATTTCTTGTCAGCAGCAAGCTGTTCTGCAGATACGTTCACTGCTTCGTTACTCATTGCTGCCTCCTTCTTCCTTCGACTCTTTGCCGAACTTGATGTTGCCGTCCTTGTCGAGGCCGACAAGACCGAGCGGGCGGTTCTCGAAGATATGCTCCTTGACCGACTTCGTGTCTTGCGGGTCGCCGTGCTGGACGACATCGCCCGTGATGACCGACACGGTGTCCTCGGTTTCGGCGTTGTACACGAGCTTGTCGCGCTTGTAGCCGGTGCCGAGAGCGAACATCATGCCCAGGCCGACAACCGTAAGGCCGGTGACCACGCCGGTGATCGGCTTCATGACCTGGGTCATGCCGACCGTTGCCGGAGCAGACGGGTTCGCGGGCAAGCCGGTTGCCTCGCGGCCGTACTTCAGCACGGAAATGACATGCAGGCCGCCCATTTCCTTCTCGCCGTAGATCTCGGCGTCGTCGTAGCCGCGAGCCTTCAGGATCTCCAAGCGCTCATGAGCGAGCTCTATCATCTCGTCGCGCGGGCCGAAGCGCAGCGCGTTCGGCTGGCAGGTGGAAACGCACGCCGGGTCCATGCCCTGAGCCACGCGGTCGGGGCAGCCGGTGCACTTGTTCACGTAGTCGCGCACGCCCTCGGTGCGGTAGCGCGGCACGTCGAACGGGCACACGCCTTCGCAGTAATGGCAGCCGATGCACTTCGAGTCGTCGGTGTGCACGAAGCCCGTTTCCTCGTCGCGCGTGATGCACCCGGCAGGGCACACGGTGGCGCAGGGGGATTCGGTGCAGTGCTGGCAGGAACGGCGATTGAAGATCCAATCGACCGGCTTCTGACCGCGCACGGCGTCGCGCTCCTTGAACGTCTGGATCAGACGCGTGTTGCCGTTCAGGTCGGGCGGGTTCTGAAGCGAGCCGGAGAACTTGTTCTCGTTCAGACCCGTCGGGGACGGCAGGTTGTTCCACACCTTGCAGGCAACCTGGCAGCCCTTGCAGTTCGTGCACAGGGAGGTGTCGTAAAGAATAGCCATTTCAGTCATGTCTTACCCCCTCCTTATGCTTTCTCGATGTTGACGAGGAACGCCTTGTACTCGGGCACCATGGTGTTCGGGTCGCCGACGTTCGGGGTCAGGTCGTTTACGGTGTCGCCGGTGCCGAACACGCCGGACCAGCTGTAATGGTGCGTGAGGCCCACCTGGTGCTGGGTCTTGCCATGGATGGTGAACGGCTTCAGGCGCTTGGTGACGAAGGCGTCGACCACGACCGAACCGCGCTTGTTCCACACGCGCACCTTGTCGCCGGACTTGATGCCCTTTTCGGCTGCGAGCTCTTCGGACATCTCGCAGAACTGCGACGGCATGGCCTCGATGAGCGCGGGGCACATGCGGGACTGACCGCCGGTCTGCCAATGCTCGGTGACGGAATAGGTGGTGCCGATGATCGGGTACTCGTCGGCATCGGCGTGGGCCGTGGACTTGTACTCGGTGAACTTGATCATCGGGTTGTTCTGGGAACCGTTCAAGGAGTTCTCGAACGGGCTCTCGAACGGTTCGTAGTGCTCAGGCAGCGGGCCGTCTTCCATGCCGTAGGATTCCAGACGCGCGTTCTGCTCCCACAGCATGAAGAACGTGTTGTTGTTCGGCGGCACAGGCTTGCCGTTCTTGGCGGTGACGAAGTCGCCCTGGTCGACGAGGTCCCAATCGGTACCCGTCCACTCCATGAGCTTCTTGTCGGGGTTCCACGGCTTGCCGTTCGTGTCGCAGGAGTTGCGGTTGTACAGGATACGGCGGTTGGAAGGCCAGCTGAACGCCCAGTTGGAGTTCAGGCCCAAACCCGACTTGTCGTTGTTGTCGCGGCGGCCGATGGGCTGCTGCGCCGGGTCGAGCGGGGCGTCGTTGTTGTTCCAGAAGCCCGAGTAGATCCACATCGCGCAGGCGGTGGAGCCGTCGGCACCGAGCTCGGAGTAGCCCTTGAGCAGGTCGACCTTGCCGGCGTTGAAGTCGGACGTCGCGGTGCGGTAGCCGTTCAAGGCCCACGCCACGGGGCGCGGGTCGATCTTGCCGTTCACGTAGTAGTCCCACTTGGTCTTGAGGATCGGGTCGGGGTTCGCGCCGCCCTCTTCCTTGTACAGACGGCAGATTTCCGTCCACAAAAGGTCGCACATCTCGTAGTCGGGCTTCGCCTGGTCCCACGGCTCGACGGCCTTGTAGCGGTACTGCAGCCAACGGCCGGAGTTCAGGATGACGCCCGGCTTCTCGTAGATGAGCGCGCAAGGCAGGAAGTACACCGTGGTCTGGATGTCGGCCGGGTTCATGTCCGGCGCCTTCCAGAACGTGGCGGACTCGGTCGCGACCTGGTCGGCGACGACGAGCCAGTCGAGGTTCGCCATCGAACGGCGCACGTTGCCGGCGTTCGGGGCCGAGTGGCACGGGTTCATGCCCCAGTTGAAGTAGCCCTTGATGACGCCCTGCTGCATGAGCTCGAACGTGGAGATGTGGGTGTAGTCGGTCGCGCCCTTCTCGGAGGGAACCTTCGGCCACCAGTCGTAGCCGTAGTCGTTGTCGACCGTGGCGTTCGCGCCGAACCATTCCTTGAGCGAGGACACGATGAACTTCGGCTTGTTGGTGTAGTAGCCGGCCGAATACGTCTGGGACTCGATCCACTTGCGCAGGCTCGAGCGGTCGGTGGTGTTCGCCCACTTCAGGTACGCAGGATGCTCGTTCACCATCATGCCCATGTCGGTCGCACCCTGAACGTTGGGCTCGCCGCGCAGCGCGTTCACGCCGCCGCCGGGCACGCCGATGTTGCCCAGGAGCAGCTGCATGACGCACATGGCGCGGGTGTTCTGCGCGCCATAGGAATGCTGCGTCTGGCCCAGGGCGTAGAGCACCATGCCGGCCTTGCCGGGCTTGGCGGTGGAGCCGTAGGTCTTGTACACGAGCTCGAGGGTTTCGGTGTCCATGCCGCAGATCTCGGACACGGCCTCGAGGGTATAGCGCTCGTAGTGCTTCTTGACCTGCTGCAACACGCACATCGGGTCCTGCAGGGTCATGTCGCGCTTGGGATGCTGGAGCGTCGGCGGGGTGAATTTGGGCACGCCGTCCTTAACCGCCCAGGCGTAGTCGCCCGAAGCGGAGGTGTCCCATTGCTCTTCGCTTTCCACCTGATAGTGCCAGCTGTGGTTGCTATAAGTCTTCGTCTTCTCGTCCCAGCCGGAATACAGGCCCGTCTCGGGGTCGAAGTCGAATTCAGGGTCGAGCAGGTAGCTCGCGTTGGTGTAGTTGAGCAGGTACTCGTAGTTGTAGTCGCCCATTTCGCCTGTGGCCAGGTACTTGTCGAGGCCGGGTTCGATGAGATTCTCGATGATCCAGTGATACATGCCGCCGTAGAACGCGATGTCCGTGCCCGAACGGATGGGGCAGTAGATATCCGCCTGCTCGGCAGTACGGGTATAGCGAGGGTCGACGACGATCCACTTCGCGCCGCGATCGTGGGCCTTGCCAAGCCACAGCGAGCTCACGGGATGGTTCTCAACGGAGTTCGAACCGCAGTGGAGGATAACGTCGGTGTTTTGGAAGTCGCACCAGTGGCTCGTCATGGAGCCGCGACCGAATGATGCTGCCAGACCGGCAACGGTGGGGCTGTGTCAAACACGCGCCTGATTGTCGATGGCGATCACGCCGAGCGATCGCATCATCTTGAGGATCAGGTATTCCTCCTCGGAGTTTTCTTGGCTGCCGCCCAGGCTGGCAATTGCCGGGGTACGGTTCACGGTAAGACCGTTCGCGTCGGTCTCCTCGAACGTCGCGTCGCGGGTGTCCTTCACCTTGCGAGCGATTTCCTTGATGGCGTCTTCCCAGGTGATGTCTTCCCATTCGGAAGCGCCGGGACGGCGCACCATCGGCTTGGTCACGCGGTCGGGGTTCTTCACGATCTCGCGCGTTTCCGGATCCACGATGTTGCGGAGCTGGAACATGGCCGCGCCCTTCGGGCACAGGCCGCCTTGGTTGATGGGGTGATCGGGGTCGCCTTCAAGATTGATGAGCTCGCCGTCGCGCACCGAAAGCAGGGAACCGCAACCGCCTGCGCAGTAGCAGCAGATGTTGGTGTACTCTTCGGTGTTCACGAGCTTCCATTCGCTGTTGGATTCAACAGCCAGCGCAGGCGCATGCTGCGTCATCTGGAATGCCATGCTCGTCGCGAACGCCGCGCCAGTGGCTTTCATGAAGCCTCTGCGAGTCAGGTTCATACCTCTCACGTCTCCTTCCATTCCTTCTCGTCTTCCCTCGTCTGAATAGGTAGTGCATCGCGCATGCGGCGGGCAGCGCGAACTCACTCCGTCACATGTGATGTTACGAACGGGGTAACATAAAATCAACAAATGTGACCGCGAGGGGACTATTTCTCGGGGGCAACGGCATTTCTTGCTTTTTCAACGCTTTGAACTGGCTTTATGATGCTTCTTCACAATTTACGGCAAATGAGCTCGCCTTATTTCGCCGCTACTTCGAGGCCGATGTAACCTATAACTAACCCCGCGACCTGCTGTTTCGCCACAAATGGGGAGTTGCGGCTTCGGCATCGACGCGCACGGGCGCTGCTATACTCTCACTCGAGAAAAGGAGGCGCCCGTGAGCGAGAAAGAGAAGGTCGCGCTGACCAAACTGACCAGCAAGGGAGGTTGAGCGGCGAAGTGGGGTCCGGGAGACCTCGAAGAAGCGCTGCACTGCCTTTCGCCCGCGGTCGACCTGCCCGACAAGGACAAGCTCCTGCTCGGGTTCGAAACGAGCGACGACGCGGCGGTGTGGAAACTGAACGACGCGACCGCGGCGGTGCTCACCGTCGACTTCTTCACGCCCGTGGTGGACGACCCGTACGAGTTCGGGCGGGTTGCGGGGGCCAACGCGCTTTCCGACGTGTTCGCGATGGGCGCGAAGCCCCATGTGGCCCTGAACCTGCTCGCACTCGACAGCGAGCTCGGGCCCAAGGTGGCGGGCGAGATCCTGCGCGGGGGAGCCGACGCCGCGCATGCCGCCGGCGCGTTCGTGGCCGGAGGCCATACGATCGACGACGACGAGCCGAAGTACGGCCTGTGCGTGTTCGGTACGGTCGACCCGAATCGCATCGTACGCAACGGGGGCGCACGTCCGGGCGACGTGCTCTACCTGACGAAACGCATCGGCACGGGAATCATGAGCGCCGCGGTAAAGAACGACCTGATCAGCCACGAGGAATTCAGACCGGCGGTCGAATCGATGATGGAACTCAACATCGCCGGCGGCGAGGCGATGGTCGCCGCCGGCGTCCATGCCGCGACCGACGTCACCGGGTTCGGGCTCGCGGGGCACCTCCACGAAATGCTCGAGGCGTCGAGCACAAGCGCAGCCGTCGATTTCTCCGCGCTGCCGCTGTTCGACCGCGTATGGGAGCTTTCGTGCGCCTACTGCCGGCCGAACCGCGCGTTCTCCATCATGGATTTGGCCGAGAAGTACGTGAGCCAAGGCAGCCTGGACGACGACGAGTACGACAACCGCATGGGGGTCGTCTGCGACCCGCAAACCTCGGGCGGCATCCTGGCGGCCATCCCGCCCGATGAGGCGGATCGGTTCGAAGCCGAGTTCGCCCGCCGCGCCGGGCGCGCGCCCTGGAAGATCGGCCGCATCGAAGACGGCAAGCCCGGCACCATCTCGTTCTCGGACGGGAAATAGCCGAATACCCGATCGTTTCTAACCCCCGACCTGCTGAAACAAGTCGGGGGTCTCCATGCTGCAAATTCCACGATCCTGCAGCATGGAAGATTCACGAGGAGATTGCCAGCTCAGCGGCACTTCCTACCCGCGGTTGCGGGCGAGGGGGAGCATCTTCGCGGCGCGGGAAATCTGCTCGACCGCGTAGTCGATTTCGGCCGGCGTGTTGTAGAAGGCGGGAGACAGGCGCGCCACGCTCGTCGCGCCCAGCCATTCGAGCACGGGTTGCGCGCAGTTGTGCCCGCTGCGCAAGGCGACGCCGCGCGCGTCGACGAGCGTGCACAAGTCGAGCGGATGCACGTCGTCGATGGTGAACGACACGAGCCCCGCGCGCTCTTTCGGGGAGCCCGCGATATGAAGCCCCTCGACTTCCCCCAGCGCATCCACCGCATGTTCCACAAGCGAGGCCTCGTAGGCCGCGATGTCCTCGCGGCCGATCGCGCTCAGGTAGTCGCACGCGGCACCGAGGGCGATCGCGCCCACGTAGTTCGGCGTGCCCGCCTCCAGGCGCAGGGGAAGCTCCTCCCAGGTGGTGCGCGCAGCCGTCACCTTGTCGACCATCTCGCCCCCGAAGTCGCGCGGTTCGAGCAGCTCGAGCGCCTCGCGCGTGCCGGCAAGCGCCCCGATTCCCGTGCCCGCCATCATCTTGTGCCCGGAAAATGCCAGGTAATCGACGCCAAGCTCTGCGATGTCGACCACGCCGTGACGCATGATCTGCGCGCCGTCGAGCACGAACAGGGCGCCCGCGGCGTGGGCCATCTCGGCGAGTTTTCTCACGGGGTTCACGGTGCCGAGCACGTTCGAGCAGCCGGTCATCGCGACGATCTTCACCCGCCCGTCAGACAGAAGTTCCGCGAACCCATCGAGGTCGACATCGCCCGCGTCGGTGAGCCCGGCCACGCGGAATTCGGCGCCGGTGGAAAAACACGCCTGCTGCCAGGGAACGTAGTTCGAATGGTGCTCCATCCGGCTCACCACGACTGCGTCTCCGGGGCCGAGCAGGTGCTCAAGCCCGCGCGCGACCATGTTCAGGCCGTCGGTCGTGCCGCGTGTGAAGACG
This sequence comes from uncultured Ellagibacter sp., assembly GCA_934654815.1. Classification (GTDB taxonomy): domain Bacteria; phylum Actinomycetota; class Coriobacteriia; order Coriobacteriales; family Eggerthellaceae; genus Ellagibacter. The sequence goes on along the minus strand of CAKUGU010000006.1, from coordinate 35,903 downwards.
ACGCATTCGTCCTCGGGAGCCCCGACGAAGCGGGCCACCGTCGCGCGCGCCTTCTCAAGGGCGTCGGTGGACACATGGGACAGGTAGTGCATCCCGCGGTGCACGTTCGCGTTGCTCGTCCGGTAGTGGTTCACGACGACGGAAAGCACCTGGTCGGGCACTTGCGTCGTCGCCGAGTTGTCCAGGTACACCAAAGGGTGCCCGTGCACCTGCTCGCTCAGAATCGGGAAGTCCTTCCGTACGCTTTCCACGTCCATCCTCGCCATCCCCTTCGTCTCACGTTCCCTGCACGCCCGCGGCGCCTTTGCGGCCCTACGCGACGTCGCGGCGCATGGCCGGGTCGCGCATCCCGTCGAAGAGCGCGTCCGCCAGCTGGGTGATCGTCTCCAAGCTCGCCGAGAGCTCGGGGGTGAAGCGCACGTTCAGCGCGCGCTGCAGCGTCAGAGACAGAAGCACCTTCTTGATGTCGGTCGAGCTTTGGTCGGTGCAGGTGGTCGATCCTTCCGCCAGTTTCACGCTCTTGTCGTTTTGGCGCAAGAGCTTCTCGACGCTTTCGTTGGCGAGTTTCAAGATGTCCTCGCTTCCCGCCGCTCGCACCTCGTCCTCGGTCAGGAAGAATTTCGACAAGGTGAAGCGCCGAATCTGCGCGCGGAAGCCCTCGCGGTCGAGCGTGCCCGATTTCAGAAGCTCCAACGCCGCTTCGGCGTCCTTCGCGGCGATGTCGAGCCGCTCTTTCAAAGTCATCGTGTTGGTCACGGCACATACCTCCTACGAAAGCGCTTTCTGCGCGAAATCCTTGATGGTGGCGGCGATGGCGGAAACGCCCGCCTGGCGCTTCGCGTCGAACACGTACATAAGCTCGGTCTCGTTCACAAAGCGAACGGGGCATTCGACGATCGCACGCGCGTCCTGCCCGGAAAACATCTGCTGGAACATGCGGATCACGCCGCGGACCATGAGCGTGTCGCTGTCGCCCTCGAGCGCGAAGTCCTCGCCCGACGCGGCGCCCGCCCATGAAGGGTAGAGCCAGACCTGCGACTGGCACCCCTCGACCAGCACGTCTTTTACCTTGCGTTCTTCGGGAAGTTCCTCGAGCTGCGCGGAAATATGCAGCAGGTGGTCGAACTGCTCGAACGTGTCGCCAGCGGCGATGAAGCCGTCGATGAGTTCCTGCTGGATCTCGTCGGGAGTCTTCATGATCCCCTCATCCCCTCTCTTGCAAGCCCGAACCCCCCGTTCAGGCAAAGCAAGCCCGCGACGTCGATGCGGCGCCGCGGGCTTGGCAATCGGCGCGTGAAACGCCACTCGGCAGCCTGCCTTTAAGCCTGAACGATCTCCAAGCCGAGCAGCTCGCCGAGCTCGATGACCTGGTCTTCGAAGTCACCGTAGATGAGCGGCATGTGGTTGCCGATGGCGGCCTGCTTCTTGAAGAAGTCCTTGGAGTCCTTCACCTGGAAGAACACGCCCATGGAGCAATTGGTCTGGTCGTAGCCCATGGAAGTGACGATCTTGCCCTTCGCCACGAAGAGCTTCTCGACGGTCGGGTCGACGCGGCACATCGTGATGGTCTGGCCGGCGTCGGCTTCGAACTTGTAGCGCAGCGTCGCGCCGAAGCCCGAACGGGCGAACGAGCGGATCGCGTAGGGGCGGAACGGCTCGTCGAAGGATTCCCAGCGGCGGTTCGGCACCGAGTGGAACGTGAGGACGACGTTGGGGATGTCGCCGAGCTCTTCCATCTTCTGGTCGACGTGCTCGGGCGTGAAGAACAGGGCCTTCGGCAGCTGGGCGCGCACGCCGTGGCGCACTGGGCTCGTGAAGCAGTTGCCCATGTAGGACGGACGGCGGCCGATGGCCTGCAGCATCAGCTTCGAGATGACGGCGCCGAGGTCGTACTCGCATGCAGACGGGATGCCCTGCTCGTTGTTGAGCGAGTGGTTCAGGCACATCGTGAACTTCTTCTCGTTCAGACGACGCGTCGCGCACAGGTCAGGACAGGGCGCGGTGAAGCAGTTGCACTCGTAGGCGTCGAGGAATTTCTGGATGCCGTAGTTGGCCTCGACGGACTTCTTGACCATCTCGCGCGTCATCTCGCACTCTTCGGCGCCGTTGATGAGCTCGTCGGTTTCCTTGTCGATGATCTTCTCGTCTTCCTTGGTGAGGTTCAAGCCCTTGCGGCCCGGCGTGCAGTGGTTCTCCATCGGGTCGTCGTAGGAAATCTGATCGAGCAGCTCGTGGGCGGAGACGTAGCGGATGCGCGTGCCGAACTTCTCGGTGATCTTCTCGGGGTCGATGATGGAATCCGGGGAGCTCACGGAAACGGTGCTCGTCATACGGGTCGCGGCGAGGATCTTCGAATCCTTCAAGACCTTGCGGGCGCGCAGGACGGTCATGTACTCAGTGGCGTCTTCCCAATCCTCGAAGGAGTAGAACTCAAGACCGCGGGAGAGGAACTCGGCGGAGGTAATGGCCGAAGCGCAGCATGCCTGGGTGATGGCGCAGGGCTTGCCGACGCGCTGCGCGAACTCGAGCGCCAGATCGTAGGGGCGGCTCGCGTAGCCGATGAAGTACAGGTCGACTTCCTCGCTGCCCTCGGCGAGCTTGTCGATCATCTCGTCCTTCGTGAGGAAGTTCTCGTCGCGCTCGACCTTGATGGGGTCGAGGAGGTTGACGACGTTCTCCGGCATCGCGGCTTGGAGTTGCGCGTACCAGCTCTTGAACTTCTCGGCGGCCATATGAAGGTCGAATTCCTTTTCGAGCTGGATGCCCTCGCCGAAGCGGCACGGTCCCTCGAACACGTACTCGTGATACAACGCCATGAAAATCGGCTTCACGTTAAGGCGAATGTCCTCATGCTTCTTGATGGCCATGATTGCTATCCTTTCCCCTTTTTTTATCCTCCGGCACTCTCTCCCGTGCCGTTCTGACACCAAAAAGGGTACGGCGCAGGCCGGCGCAAAGCATGGGGCGCGAATCACCGTCTTCAGGAAAGGTTATTGTGCATCTTGCATAAACTCGACGTTGTTCAGGCGATACGCAAGGAGGAACGAGAAGCGCAGCGACGGGTCGGACGTGTCGATGCCGTAGGTCTCCTCGATGCGGTCGATACGGTACTTCACGTTGTTGCGGTGCATGTGGAGCTTCTCGGCGACGACGTTCGCGCGGCGCTCGCACATAAGGTACTCGTAAAGGAACCGGTAGTTGTCAGTCCCGCGCTCCGCATCGTCGGCCGCTATGGCCTGGACGACCACGCTCGCGTAGGTGGAATTCAGAAGCGGCAGATCGTCGCCCACTTTGTCGGCGATGAAGGCGACTTGGGCGCGGTCGAACGAGAAGATGCGTTCCCAGTTGAAGGGGATGACGAGCTTGTGTTCGCTAAGCCGCAGGCTCGACCCGATCCGCGCGGCCTCACGTGCCTGGCGGTAGGCGATGGGAGCTTTGGCGAGGTTCGTGAACTTGGAGCTGCGGCCGCAGTAGAGGTTCGTCCGTTTCATCAGTTCGTTGATGCGCGACGAGATGGACTTGTGTCCCTTCGGGCACGTGCCGACCTCGCAATGCAGAGCGCATGCGGGCGAGAGGCAGTTGAAGCACAGCACCGTGATGCAGCTGTCGAAGAGCACCACCTTCGCCGGCGCCACCATCGACGTGAGGTCGTGGAGCAGGCGCGTCGAGGGCGTGTCTACGCCGACAGGGATCGTGAACAGGCAAAACCGCGCCTCGAGGGGGATTCCCACAAGCTTGCACCGCTCGCGCACGACGGCCTCGCTTTCCTCCTGTCCCGAAAGGAGGTCATGCAAAAACGTGTCGGTCGCGTTGCCCGAAGGCTTGTCTTCGGGATACTCGCTTTCCGCGATGCGCTCGACGCGCGAAAGGAACAGGCTGAACACATCGAAGAGATAGTCGCAGGGGAGAAGCTCGTTGCACATCATGACGGCGATGAGGCTGAAGCTCGTCTTAGTCTTGAACGACCACACAACGGTGACGTATTTGCAGATGGAAAGCGTATCGTTGACGATGAATCCCTCTTCCTTCGCCCACGGCTTGAAGCGCTTGTGCAGCCGGAACTTCTGAATGTTCTCTTCAGTGTGATAGCCGTGCTCGATAAGCTCCATCGTGATCGGGTCGTCGCAGGGGGTTCCCTTCGTGTAAGCCAGAAGCTTCAAGGCGGGGTCCACCACGACGACGTTGTTGCGCAGCATCTTCTCGCTCACGTCCATAAGCTCCTGAAGCCCGCCGCGCCGGCCGAGCACCGCGTCCATGTCGCGCTCCCACGAACCGAACCGGTAGAACACCTCGAGCATCGCGTTGAACACCTGGAGCGTTCCCTCTCCGCTCGTGATGGAGATGACCGCGGTCGGGTCGGGCTTCGTCGCGTGATGATCGACGAACGCCGCACGGCGACCGTACCCACGAACGCTCTCGCAGTCTTCGCTCGTCGAACAGACGTAGAGTATGTCGTCGCTCGCGATAGACGATTCCCCCAGGTAAAGACGGGCATTCTCGAATGAGAGCTTCCCGTCTGCCGAAATCGAGACGTCCCCCATGCCCTCGAGCTCGCGCTTCAAGATGTTAAGCGATACACCCACGACCTATCCCCCTAAGATAAAGCCATTGCGCCGTATCCCATGATGGACTTTTTCCCGCCGCATTGCTTTAGTCAGAAACGCCTGCTTTCCATGTTTCCCAGCAAGTTTTCGGTTGCCTCATTATGCAAGATGCACAAGTTGATTCTGCGCGTTCGACGCACGGCGTGCAAGGGCGCGAGATTTTTGAGATTTGCATGATGAAGCGGGACGGGGCCATAAAAACAAGGGGCCGGTGAATGCATCGGCCCCTTTGTCATGCGGTTTAGTCGATTCGCGCATAGCTTTCGGCTTCGTAGAGCGCGGCGGCGCGGGCGGCATCGGGCGGAACCGTTTCGGAGACGAAAGCTTTCGCCTCGGCGGCGCTTTCCGCCTTGAACTTCAACGACATACCGCAGCCGGCACTGATTTCCCGCGGGGTGGGAATGAGCGCGAACGAGCGCCCCGCCTGCGAAAACACCGTTTGCGCAGCCATCGCGGCATGCGTCGACTCGAACGCGAGCACGAACGTCCGCTCGAAGCCGCAAGAATCCGAGTCGGCCATTACAGCGTGATCGTCTTCGACGCCTCGCGCATGCGCTCGAGGATGTCGTACATGTTCGAGACTTCGCCGGCGGCGAGCTGGTCGGTGATGCCGTAGTAGTTCAGGCAGGTTCCGCACACGAGTACCTCCGTGCCTTGCTCCTCCAGCTTCTTCACCGCTTCGATGACCTGCTCTTCGCCCGGCGCGACCAGCTTCACGCCCGCGTTCATGAACAGAAGCGACGTCGGGGGGTCGCCCGCCTCGGAAAGCGTGTAGAGCGCCATCTTCATGAGGTTGTGGCCAAGCTCGCGATCACCGTCGCCCACGAAGTCCTTGCCGACGAACACCGCGTAACCGCAGCCGCCCGTAGTCGAGCAGGCGCTTCCCGCCTCGGGAATCGTGACGGGTGCTTCAGTGCCGTCGCCTTCGCCGAACGTGATGAGCCAACCTCCCTCGATCTTGTCGACCGACGTGGCCATGCCCTTCTTCTTACCGAGACGCGTGAGGTTCTTCACGGCCGTCTCATTGTCGACCTGAATCGCGAGTTCTTTGGCACCCGCATCGAGCTCCTTCTTCGCCATGACCAGGGGCATGGGGCATTGCTTGCCGAAACCGTCGAGAATCTTCATCGTCATCCTTTCTCGCACGCGCCTCTTGAGGCGCGATGAACCGTTGATGTTTCACGTGAAACATCGCTTTCGCGAGACTGCAGAAAAGACGTGCGGAGGCAGAAGCGCACATCTCAAGGTCGCTTTGCAAGCGCGAGTATAGCATTTCGCCGCAGCATTATTCCCTTTGGCGGAACAAGCGGCCGCATCGGCGCGGACAAATACGCAATCCCAAGCGCGACTGATACAATCGTAGCAACATTTGGTTTCATATCCAAGTGAAAGGCTTCCCATGGTTTCTCATGCTTCCCAGGAATTACTCAGGTCCCTTCCGCAGGTCGAAGAGGTTCTGCACGACCGCGCGCTTACGGTTCTGGCGGACAACGCGCCGCGCGAGCTCATCGCCGACGCGGTGCGGGCGAGCGTCGACGACGCCCGTCAGCGCATCCTCGCAGGCCTCGAGGCCGACACCGCCGTCGAAGACATAGCGCGCGCCGCGCGGATGCGCCTGCTTTCCCTTAACCGCCCATCGTTGCGACGCGTCGTGAACGCGAGCGGCGTGATCATCCACACGAACCTCGGGCGCAGCGTGCTCGCACCCGCCGCCGTGAAGGCGATAAACGACGTCGCGACCGGCTACTCCACACTCGAGTACGACACCGACGCGATGGCGCGCGGCTCGCGCCATTCCCATTGCGAGCAGCTCATCTGCACGCTTACCGGCGCCGAGGCGGCCATCGCCGTGAACAACAACGCCGCCGCCGTCATGATGGTGCTTTCCGAGTTCGCAGCGGGGCATGAGGCCATCGTCTCGCGCGGTGAGCTCGTCGAAATCGGCGGGTCGTTCCGCATCCCCGACATCATGGCGCAGTCGCATGCCTCCATGGTCGAGGTCGGCGCGACCAATAAGACGCACGTCTCCGACTACGCACGCGCCATCGGCGGCGACACGGCCATGCTCCTCAAGGTGCACCCCTCTAACTACCGGATGATCGGCTTCACCGAGAGCGTCAGCGTGTCCGACCTGCGCGAACTCGCCGACGAGGAAAACGCCGCGCGCGAAGAGGGGAAGCCTCCCGTGCTCGTGTACGAAGACCAGGGGTCGGGCGCGTTCTTGAGGCTTTCATGCTTCGATGATTACGCGGAGCCGACCGTCGCCGAATCGGTCAAGGCAGGCTGCGACCTCGTGTCGTTCTCCGGAGACAAGCTGCTCGGCGGGCCGCAGGCGGGCATCATCGTGGGCTCGAAACCGCTGATCGACCGCCTGAAGAAGAACCCGCTCGCACGTGCGCTCCGCCTCGACAAGATGACGCTCGCCGCACTCGAGGCGACGCTGCGCCTGTACCTCAACCCCGAGAACGCCCTCGAAGAGATCCCGACGCTGCGCATGCTCACCGAAACGGCTGGCCATGTCCGTACGCGCGCCGAGAAGCTACTCGAAATCATTCAGGCCGCGATCCCCCAGGGCGTCGCCGAGCTTTCCCTCGTCGACGAGATCTCACGCGCAGGCGGGGGAGCGCTTCCCATGTGCGACATCCCGACCTGCTGCGTGCAAGTGGCGTTCCTCAAAGGCGATGCGATGAGCTGCGATCGCCACCTTGTTTCCGAACGGCTGCTGCCCGTCGTAGGGCGCTTGAAGAAGGAAACGCTCCTGTTCGACGCTCGCACCGTGCTCGACGAGGGCGAGATGCAAGAAATCGCCCACGCCCTCGGCGAGTACTTCAAGGAGGTGGCACGATGAGCACCGCAGACCTCGTCCTCGGGACCGCAGGCCACATCGACCACGGCAAATCCTCGCTCGTGCTGGCGCTCACCGGGACCGACCCCGACCGCCTTGCCGAGGAAAAGCAGCGCGGCATCACCATCGAACTCGGCTTCGCGCGGCTGACGCTCCCCGAGGGCACCACGCTCGGCGTCGTCGACGTGCCGGGCCACGAGCGCTTCGTTCGGCAGATGATCGCGGGCTCAACCGGCATCGACCTGGCACTTCTCTGCATCGCCGCAGACGATGGCATCATGCCGCAGACAACCGAGCACCTCGCCGTGCTCGAGCTGCTCCATATCCCTACCCTCGTGGTGGCCCTGACGAAGACCGACCTCGTCGACGACGAGTGGGTCGATTTCATGGTGGACGAAGTTCGCGCGCGCCTGTCCGAAGGACCGTACCGCGACGCCGAGATCGTCCCCGTTTCAAGCCGCACCGGATCCGGGCTCGACGAACTGAAAGATGCGCTTTCCCGCGCGGCCCGCACAACGAAGCATGGGAAGACGAGCTCAACGGCGCGTTTGCCGATCGATCGCGTCTTCACCATCAAGGGCGCGGGAACCGTAGTGACCGGCACGCTCTGGAGCGGAACCGTTTCCGCAGGTGACGAGCTTGAAGTGCTACCTGAAGGAACCCTCACGCGCGTGAGGAGCATCCAGATCCACGGCGAGGCCGTCGAGAAGGCGCACGAGGGGCACCGCGTCGCGCTCAACTTGAACGGCCTGTCCACCGACGACGTCCGCCCCGGCGACTTCCTCGCGACGCCCCACACGGTAAAGGCGACCGACCGGTTCGACGTCGACCTCACCTACCTCGGCGTTCCTGATTCCGACAAGCCCTTCGAAAGCGGCGCGCGCGTGCATGTGTCCCACGGAACACGCGAAGTGACCGGCCGCGTGCTCTTCATGGGCGAAACGAGCTCTCTTTCGAAGGGGCAGCGTTCCTACGCGCAGATACGCCTCGACGAGCCGCTGCCCGTTTCCTGGAAAGATCATTTCATCATCCGGTCATATTCGCCCGTGCACGTGATCGGCGGGGGAGTCGTTCTGCGCGCGCATCCCAAGCGCTCGACGTCGCTCGACGTCGCCAAAGAAGCGCTGCTCAATGCACTGCGTCAAAACGATGCGATTGGGGCGGCCATCGCGGCCTTCAGCCTTGAGAAGACGCCCGTTACCGCAAACCAGCTCGCCTCCTTCACCGGCTGCACCGAGGAAGAAGCGCGTGCGGCGTTCGACGAGCTTTCCAAACAACGAAAGGCAACGCCGCTCGGTGGCGACGCACCCGGTTCCGACACGTACTACACCACCGCACGTTATCTTCAGAAGATTCGCTCCTCTATTGAGAATAGTTTGCTCGCCTTTCACAATGAGAATCCTGACTCTACCGGCATTTCGAAGGAGGCGCTTCGCAAGACCGCCGCTCCACGGGTCGATGCCGCATGCTTTGATTTGCTCCTTGACGATGCCGTCCTTCACGGAAAAGCCGTCGTGAGCGGCGGGGAAGTAAGTCATCCGCAAGCAGGCGCGGGCGCTCAGGCCAGGGAAAAGGAGGCTGCCGAAACTTTGCTTTCCGCCCTGACGGAAGCCGGATCGACCCCTCCCACCCTTGCAGAGCTTTTCTCTTCCTGTTCCGTTGACCCGACCATTGGACGCAAAGCGATCGGTTCCCTCGAAAAGGCTGGGACCGCACAACGCATTACCAAGGAGCTATGCTTCGCAAAGCCGGCAATCGACCGTTACGAATCGGAGATTCGCGCTTATCTCGAGGAGCACGGCGAAGCAAGCGCTGCCGAGTTGAAGGATGCGATGCAGACCAGCAGGAAGTACGCCATCCCTCTTCTCGAGTACTTCGACGACAAGGGCATCACGCGCCGTAGCGGTGATGTCCGCGTGCTGGCGAGACGGTAGCACGCCGAAACGCTCTCTCCTATCTGCGCAACAACGATGTTTCACGTGAAACATCGTATCTGGAGGAAACACAACGGGCCTGCTTGGATATCCCAAGCAGGCCCGTTCGCTATCAAGCTGTCGCGTTGTTCTAGAGCGATGCAACGTAACGTTCGAGGTTCTTCTTCAGTCGCTCGATGAAACTCGTTCCAAGCTCACTCAAGGTTTCACTCTTGCGCGTGATGAATCCGAGGTGCAGGGTAACGTCGGTATCGAGTGGCACCGTCGTGAGTTGCGAGCCGTCAGCGATACCAACCAAGATGCCGCTCGTCACCGTGTAGCCGTTCAAGGCGACGATGAGCTCGGAAAGCGATGCACGATCGGTGCAGGCGATGCTCTTGGAACGCGGAACGTCGGCAAGCGCCTCTTCGGCGAACTCGACCGGGGCATCAGCACCCTGATCGAAGTGGATGTACGGCCAGTCGGTCAAATCGTCGAGCGAGAGCTTCTTGGCATTCGACATCGGGTGGCTCGCTGGAAGGGCGACACGGGGAGAAGACCCCACGAGTTCCGTGTACTCGACGCCCGCAGCTTCGAACGCCTCATCGAGCTTCTCGGCTGCAGCGGAGGTGCGCAGCAGCACGCCCAGCTCGCTCAGCCCCGAAGCGACGTCGTCGATGACGCCCTGCGTGGTACGGTCGCGAAGCGCGTACTCGTATTCGTCGCCGCCGGTGGCAAGGACGGTATGAGCGAACGTTTGTACGTCGAACAGATAATGCTGACCGGAAACAGAAAACTTCGTCATTGCTTTCTCCTTACTTCTCGGTGCGTTCGTCGATGAAACGGCTCGCCTTATGCTCGGAAGACGTGCCCAGCTTGCCTGCATCATACACGATGACCTTGGCCGGACGCACGCCCGTGTGGGCCTTCAGGGCAGCTTCGACGCGCTTGGCAACAGCATCGTAGGGTTCATCGCTGTCGAATGCACGCTCGACCGACACCTCGTAGCGCGTCGTGTAGTTCTCGTCGTAGACGCGAATCGAATACTCGCCCGTCAAGCCTTCGGAAGCACGAACAACGTACTCGACGTCGGAGGGGAACACGTTCACTGCGCCGACGATGAACATCTCGTCCTTACGGCCGGTCACGTGGATGCGCGCATGGGTGCGCCCGCACGTGCACTTGTCGGTGCTGACGTATCCGATGTCGCCCGAACGGAAGCGGATCATCGGGCGCGCTTTCTTCATGAGCGTCGTGTAGGTAAGCTCGCCGACGCTGCCCGGTTCAAGCACTTCGCCCGTTTGCGGGTCGACCGTTTCGACGAGGATCTGATCCTCGACGATGTGCAAGCCGTCTTTCGCCTCGCACATCGCAGCGCATGCGCCGTAAATATCGGACAGACCGAAGAAGTCGACGACCTTAGCGCCCCACAGCTCCTCGATCGCTTCGCGCGTGGAGGAAATCGAGCCGCCCGGCTCGCCTGCCACGATGATGGTGCGGATATTGAAATCCGTGCGAGGATCGAAGCCCTTTTCCTTCGCCTTCTCGCCCAGAGCCCATGCGTAGGAAGGGGAGGTCCAGATGATGGTGGGCTTGTACTGTTTCAGCACGAACAACAGGCGATCGGAAGGGACAGCACCGACCCAGATAGCCAGCGCGCCAAGCTCCTGAGCGCCCAAAACGTCGGGACCGCCGACGTACAACGCGAAGTTGAGGCCATGCACGTAGCGATCGTTCGGACGCATACCGGCCTGCCAGAACAGGCGTGCCTCGGTGGACTGCCACAGGTCGAAGTCTTCCTGGGTGAACGGGCTCACCGTCGGAACGCCGGTCGAACCCGACGACGTCGCCATGAACACGACGTCTTCTTCGGGAACGGAGCACATCTCGCCGAAGAAGCTGCCGACGTGCTGCGTCTCGCGCTCGGTCCTCTTGTCGATGAAGGGGAGCTTCTGGATATCGGCAAGCGTCTGGATGTCTTCCGGCTTCACACCCGCTTCGTCGAAGGAGCGCTTATAGTACACCGTGTTGTCGTACGCGTACTTCACCATCTTTTTCAAGCGTTCGAGCTGCATCTTCTCCAATTCAGGACGCGGCATGCACTCGATTTCGGGATCGTAATACTTCTGATCATATGGGATATTCTTTTTCGCCATGGGAGGAACTCCTTGTTCTGCTCTTCTGTGTGCGTTCCTATGAAAACACTCGCGCAAAGTCGAATCAAGTCGTCGCCTCATTGTTTGTTTTCGGGACTAGCTATCTCTTCAAGCGATAGTTCGGTGTAAGATTAAAAAGAACTCGTCGAGGATGTTTCACGTGAAACAAAAAGGAGCAAGCTATGACGTTGCAGCAGCTTCGCTATCTCATCGCGATCGCTGAATTCGGATCGATCAACGCAGCCGCGCAGAACCTTTACGCATCGCAGTCGAACCTTTCGACCGCCATCAAAGAACTTGAGGAAGAGCTCGGGATCACCGTCTTCACGCGCAGCAACCGCGGCGTCACGCTCACCAACGACGGCACGGAGCTTTTGGGATATGCGCGGCAGGTTGTCGAGCAGGCCGATATGCTCGAGGAGCGTTACTCAAAAGGTTCGTCCAGCCAGGCTCGCCTTTCGGTATCGACGCAGCACTATGCGTTCAGCGTCCAGGCTTTCGTGAACACCGCCGAAGTCTACCAAGGCGACGAATACGAGTTCACCCTTCGAGAATGCCGAACAGGCGGCATCATCGACGACGTGAGGACGTTCCGCAGCGAAATCGGCATTCTATTCCGCGACGGATTCAACTCCCGCGTGCTCGATAAGGCCTTCGATGACGCAGGCATCGTCTTCGCGCCGCTATTCGACGCGCGCGTGCATGTCTTCGTGGGGGAGCACCATCCACTCGCGGGAGCCTCGATGCTTTCCCTGAGCGACCTTGAAGACTACCCGCGCTATTCGTTCGAACAGGGAACGGAAAACTCGTTCTACTACGCCGAGGAGCCCTTCAGCCAACTGCCTCACAAGAAGAATATCCGCTTCTCCGATCGCGGGACGCTGACGAACCTGCTCACCTATCACAACGGGTACACGCTTTCCACCGGCGTGCTTTCCGCCGAGATGCATTCAGGCATCGTGTCGATTCCACTTAACACCGAAGGGCTTACCGATGAACAAACGACCATGCAAGTCGGCTACATCACCCATCGCCAACTGAAGCCGAGCCCCCTGCTTCGCACTTATATCACCGAGCTTGAGAAGATCATCGCAAGCGATCCGTCCGTCCACGCCTACCCTGCGGACCTCATGGTATAGAAAAAGGGCGATGTTTCACGTGAAACATCGCCCTTTCCTTTGAGACAAACAGGCTTTACTTGACCGCGCCGATGCGGCAGATCTTGCCGCCGCAGTCAGGGCAGGTTCCCTTCATGATAGGCTTACCGTTCTTGGTAAGGCCTTCAACCGGGTTCTGCATTTCCTTCTTAGCCTTGCACTTAACGCAGTATGCTTCAATGGCCATTCTCATAAACCTCTCTGTCAGACTTTTCGCGCAGGAGCCTTTTCATGAGGTGCCTACGCTCAAACGTTCAAGATTATAAACGATGGCCTGCCCTTTTAATCTATCGACTTTTCCCTGATTAGATATTCTTCAACAACTCCATAACGAAATCGGTGTTTTGCGCAAGCTTCTTCGCATCGACGCTGGCCACCACATCGTCTTCCTGGCCGAAATAGGCAGGCTTCAAACCGTTCATTCCAACAAGGTGCATCGACTGAAAGCCCTGTTTCGAAGCGACGGAAGCGGAGCTTTCGCCCCACTCGATGCTCGCGGAGCCCACATGAGCGCCCGAAGCCGAGCTCGCCTTCTTGATGAAACGCTTCATGCGGGAAGACGCATGGCTCTTCTTCAGAACGCCTTCCGTCTCGATGAGCGACAGGTCGCCTGCACCGAGCGCCTCAAGGTCGATGATCATCGCGCCGCGGAGCTCCTGAGCGTGCTCGGCCAAGAAAGCCTTCATGCCGTTATGGCCCGAAAGATCCGAACCCAGGGCCACAAACCACACTTCCGTGGTGATGTCGGGGTTGTGGAAGCGGTAGATCTGCTCCATTTCCTGCGCGGGTGTGTGCTCGTTCTCGAGGGCAGCCATGTCCTCGAACTCCTCGCCGGAACGCACGTTCGCGTTGCCCATGGAAATGCGCGAGAACGCGCCGCCGTTCCAAGTACGGCCCGACTTCGGTTGCGTCTCGTTCTCGTCGAATTCGTCGTAAGCAGCGTCGTAGCCGTCATCCTCATAACCGTCGTCGTAAGCGCCGTCATAGCCGTCATCGCTCACGGATGCGAACTCGCTCTCCTCGCGGAAGCTCTCCCAGCCGCCGCGCTCGGCACCGACCGAGCGCGCATCGAACGACTCGTCGACGTCGAGCCATTCTTGCGGCGTCGATTCCTCTTCCTTCTTATGCTTGCCGAAATGGAACTTGTCGAAGAACTTGCGGACGCGCGACTTCGGCATCTCGACGTACCCGGGACCTGCGAACGCGCCTGTTTCCGTGATCGCACCTTCGTAGTCGGAGTCATCGGCATCGTCGACATAGATTTCGTCGGGATCGACGTTCTCGAACAGTTCCTCATCAACCGGCGCGAACGAGCCGGTAGCGCTTGCCGGGGCGAAGGTGCCGGCGGTGGCGAGCGTCACCGTGGCGTCTTCGGACGCGTCCTCTTCGACACGAGATTTCACGTCTTCACGGGTGATAGAGCCGGAAAGGGACGGGAGAGAGCTTCTCAGGGCCGTTTGCGCATCGGACGACTTCGTATTCGACCCGCCTTGAGTAATCGGCTCAGAAGGGCTTAGAATCGACGGGATTTGAGCACGAAGCCGGCGAGCGGCCTTGTTCTTCGGCTTCGAGGGATCCGCCAAGGGCGCACGCTGCTTCGTCAGCTCGGCGACGGGGGCGAGGTCTTCCTTCGGCTCGGCGGGCGTATCAGCGGCGGCGCTCTTCGCGACCTCCTCGGTGATAGGCGCAACGAACGGAACGACCGGGGCGTCGGCGGCCGAGGACGCAGACGCAGCCGCCGCCGGCTTGTCGCGAAGGTCGCTCACATCGATGGGAGGCATCGCGGTCGTGGCGTATTGCTCGGTCGTCGCAGCCTTCGAGGCGTCGGCGGCCTGAGCGCGCGGGGCATCTTTCTTTTCACGCGGCGCACGCTGCTCGCCTGCGGCCTTCGGTTCTTCCGAAAGCGGCGTCGCGTCGGCCTCTATCGCGAGAACGGTGATGGGCTCGTCCTTTTCAGATTCGGATGCGGGCACGTTCCACGACGGCATGGACCAATCGGGGAGGTCGGACACCTTTTCCTCGGCGATCTTCTCGCGTTCCTGGGTGAATACGGAGAACACCTCGTCGGCTTCTTCGCCTTCGAACCCGGGAGCCTTGATTTCCCGGATGGAATCGCGCATGGCGGCGAGGCGCTGTTCCGTCTCGGAAACGACGGCCTCGTTCGCCTCCTTGAAGTGGACGGAGCTCTCGCTTACCGCGGCGTCGAGCGCATCGGCATAGCGCGAACGATGCACGGGCTTGCCGTCGTCCTTCGGCTTCTTCGCGTTCTGCTGGGCACGGACGAACCAGTCAGGGACGCCGCCCGTCGCGGGCTTTTCCTCGATCGGAGCGCTCGCAACGGCAACGGGCTCCGCTTCGACAACCGGCTCAGCGGTTTCAGCGACGGGCTCGGGCATATCTTCCGGCGTGATGCGGATCTCGTTCGCAGCCGGAGATGCCGGGGACATGCCCGGCGCGTTCTTCTCGAGATATCCCTCGATCGGGGAGGAATCGGCCGCGCGCGCCGCATCGGCGAGGCGCTTTTCGGCGGCAGCGGCCTGCTCGGCGATCTTCTCCTGAACCGCCTGGGCGGCATCGGCGACGCGGGGAGCGAATGCCTCGCGGGTTTCCTCGCGGAACTGACGCATGTCGGCTTCGCTCGGGGCACCGACCGGCTTGTCCTTCGCCTGGGCGAGGTTCTCCGAGATGTCGAACGAGGCAGCGGCGCCTGCGACGGGCTTGCCGGAAAGCGCGGCAACCGCGGCCTTCGCCTGGGCAAGGCGTGCCTCGGCGGAAGATGCCGGGGTCGTCGGCACGTCGTAGGTCACCTGCACGCCGTCGGGAATAAGGTCCTCGCTGCGGGCGGCCTCTTCGCCATGGACGACCGGCGCCTCGCCAGCCTCGCCAGCAACAGCCGAAGAGGGGCGGCCGACACGGGAAGCGGCCTCCATGAGGACCGCAACGCCCGAAGCGTTGCAGTTCGCGCCGGCGTTGTAGGCCGCAAGGCGATGGACGATGGCGGAGATGAAGGGCAAGACCGCGAACACGAGTGTGATGACAAGGAGAATGGAAACGACGACGGGAGCCGCACCCGAAGCGTCGCCGAGCGCGATCGTCTTGATGAGGAGCAGGATCGGAACGAGCACCGTGCAGCCGAGCGAAACGAGTTTCAGAATAGGCAGAAGTCCGAGCACCGGGCCGTTCAGCTCGGCGCGCACCTTCCCGCTGTCGTAATGGGACACGAGCACGACCTTGCGATGGCGCGAGGAGGCGTCGACGCCTTCCTGTTCGGGCTCGTATTTGGCGACCACGTTCTGGCTGATGCCCTTGCCGAACAGGCTCGACAGAACCGGCTTATCGAGAGCCTCGAGAATCTGCAGGGCGGCGCCGATGAACGCGCCGATCACCGCAACCACGCCGGCCGCCGGGACGGCGATGCCGATGATCGCGCACACGATAAGCAGCGCGCCGCAGATAATCGACGCCATTTCAGGGTTGGAGCTTGCCGTGAAGTCCTCGACCGAGGTCGACAGGCCAGCTTCTTTCTGCATGAATTCCGTGATGTAGAGAGCCGCCTGCTGCTCCTCTTCGGTGCCGGCAGGGCGAGGACCGATTTCCTCAGAGAGATATGACACGTGGTCGATGATATTCGGCATTGCTTGCGCCTTTCGCTTTCCGTTCGTTGCAAGGCATATATGCTTCGAATTATATGCTATTTGGAAGTGGCGCCCAAATAATCGCTGATAAAAGCATCTGCGGCGCGGGCAGCGACTTGAGCTTCGCCGTACGCAGCGCGATCGTCTTCCGTGTCGCTTTCGAACAGAGTGGAAAGCACCTCGATCGGGTCGTCGGGAAGCTTCTCCGCCAAAGCGGCCGCCTCCTCGTCGGCACGGTTGTACCGGTCGTTCTGATCGGTCGCCGTCGCCGTGTCCTTGCTCGCAAGCGCGTCGTTCGACGCGATCGCATAACCTTGCGCTTCGACACGCTTGTCAAGGTACGACGTGTAGGCCGAGAAATCCGCCTTGGGGTACAGCGCGGAAGCAGATGTGAACAGATCGAGTGACTTGCTGAAAAGCTCGATCGCCTCGTTCGCTTTCTCCGTCGACGAAGCGATGTTCTCCTCGGTCGCGTTGGCCACAAGCGACGCTGCTTCGCGAGCCGCCGCATCGCCCGCCAAGAGCTGTTGCCACGCGGAAGTCGCCTTCTCCTTTGCCTGGAGCGTCGTCCGAAGGCTCTCGACAACGCTTTTCCCGCTCGAGAACATCTGCTCGCGCGACGATATCGCCGTGTCCGTCTGCTCGGAAACGTTGCCCGCCTGCGCGTTCCCCACCGGCTGCAAGGCGGCATGCGCCGCATCCGACGCTGACGAAAGGATCGATTTCATCTGACCCTCATCCTTTTCGAGCCTCTCCGCAAGGGAACCGATTTCGTCAAGGGAAAGCGACATCGCCTCGCCATCGTCGACGCGCGTCATGCAGTCGTCGATTTCAGCGAGCTCGTCGTCGACCGGCTGGAGGGACGAGAACGCGCTCTGGAGGCTCGCCTTCGATTGCTGTTGGGTCGTGAATTCGTTGTATCCCCACCAACCAAGCGAACCGATCGCCGCGCACGCGACAACGGCGATGACGGCGATCGTCAGGAACTTGCCGCGCTTACGTCGCGTCTTGCGCGCAGCGACCATGTCGGCGGCCGATGCGCGCGGCGTGCTCTTCGACGAAGCCGCATGTCGGCTTTCCTTCACGCGCTGCGCTTTCCCTCGCTTCTTCTCACCGTGGGAGGAAGCGCCCTTGTTCGACTGCTCCGCGCTGCGCTTCAACGCAAGACCCTCGTCCTTCGAGGGCGTCGAAACGGACTTCTTCTTCCCCGGCAACGTGAAAAGCGACACGGAGCCGAACGGGTTCGAACGCTTCCCGTCAGCTCCGTCAAGCCGGTTCTTCGCGGCATCGAGCACGCTGAAGGAAATCTCGTTCGACGTCCCTTCCGTGTTCCGCTTGATGTGCGCCGCTTTGGCTATCTTGTTGACTCGCCTACTCATCGCAGTGTTTCACGTGAAACATCACTGGTTCGCGTCGGCGACCGATTGCACGATCTCGTCGATCGTGCACACTTTGATCGTCTTGCTCGGAAGGGAATGGAGGAACACCTTTCCATAACCCTTCGTCACAAGGCGCTTGTCGGCGAGGATGAGCACCCCTTTGTCCGTCGCCTTGCGGATAAGGCGACCAGCCGCCTGCTTCGTTTCGAGCACGGCCTGAGGCAGCACGTAGTGCCGCCACGCCTGGTCGTCGCGCGTCGCGCGCTCGCACGAAAGCGGATCAGTCGGCTTTGAGAACGGGAGCTTCGGGATGATGACGCCGCGCAGCGTCGAACCTGGCGCGTCGAACCCTTCCCAAAAACTCTTCAGGGCGAAAAGCGACAGATGCTCGTCTTTCAGGAAGTCATCGCGCAGCCCCTTCACTGACACGCCCCATTTCTGGCACACGAGGCGAAGGTCGTCTTCCTTCAGCGCTGGCTGCACCTCGTCGAAGCACTTCTCCATCTCGCGGCGATTCGTGAAAAGCGTGAGCATCGATCCGTGCTGCGCCTTATGGGCGCCGATGAGGAGCCGCTGAAGCTCCGCCAGGTAATGCGGGTCGGACGGCTCGGGAATGTCACTCGCCACGTAGACCGTCATGTTCGAGTCGAAGTCGTAGCTCGAATCGAGCTGGCACGAACGCGACGTCGAGCCCTCGCCCGCGTTCAACCCCATCGCGTTCTCGAACGACGTGAACTTCCCGTCGACGGAAAGCGTCGCCGAGGCAAACACGACCGAGTTGGTCTGCGCGTAGAGGTTCTGCTCGAGAGCGGTGCCGACGTTGACGAGGAGCGCCTGCAGCTTGTCGGTCTGCTTGTCCTTCTTCTTGCACAGGGTCGCCGCGTAGGCGTACTTGTCCGACTTCGGCCCGAAGACGACGTCACAGGCAGTCACGAAATCCTTCAGGTCCATCGCCACCGACGCGATCTCGCGCTGAGGTTCGGCCGCGCCGTCGATGTTCTCAAGGTAGCCGACAAGCTCCTGGCTGCACGTTATGAGCTTCTCCGCCGACGCCTGGGCGGTCGCCCCGTATTCGGAAAGCGCCTTGAACGTTTCCGACGAGCGGACGTCGTCGTTGAGCCACAGCTCGACATGGTCGTAGCCGCGGCTGCGCTTGTTCGGATCGAAGAACAGCAGGTCCTTCATATGGGCGGCAAGGTCGCGCGCGGCGGCGGCGTACGCGTCGCCCGCCGACTTCGCCTTGCTCGTCAGGCCGAAGAACAGCGTCATCCCCTCGTTCTCGAGCTTGGACCCGAGTTTGCGCTCGGCGCGTGCGAAGACGTTGCGCGACGATTCGGACGCGGTGCGCGAGGCGAGTCGGAGCAGGTCCTCCGCGCCGATCTCGAGCGAGAACGCCTTGCGCGCTTCAGCCTCGGCGCCATGGGCCTCGTCGAGGACCCAATAGCGAATCGGGGGCAGAAGGCCGTTGTCGGCGGCGGCGTCGCAGAACAGAAGGCTGTGGTTCGTGACGATGACGTCGGCCTCCTCGGCGAAGCGGCGCGCGCCATGGACGAAGCACGACGTCCCGAAGAAGGGGCATTTCCGGCGCAGGCAGTCATGGCTCGTCGTCGTGACGGCGCGGCGGGGAATAAGGCGATAATCCATCTTCAGCCCATCGATGTCGTCGTAGTCGGTCTGCTCGATGAACGAGAGCAGCGACGCGAGCGCCGGCGCCTGCGAATGATCCTTCCCCTGCACTTCGACCATGCGCACGCCCTCGTCGAGCAAGCGCTCCACGCGGCGAAGGCAGGGGTAATGGGAAAAGCCTTTGAGCGGGGCATAGGTCAAGCCGCCGAGCGCAGTGGAAAGCGCCGGCAGTTCATGATAGACGAGCTGATCGAGAAGCGCATTCGTCTTCGTGGCGACGCCGACCGCGATGCCGTTGCGCTTCGCCGTGAGAACGGCGGGAACGAGGTACGCCATCGACTTCCCGACGCCGGTTCCGGCCTCGACGACGAGGTTGTCGCCCGCCGCGAACGCGTCGCGGACCTGCTTCGCCATTTCGAGCTGCTCGACGCGCGGCTCGAAGTCGTCGTACATGCGGCCGACGATGCCTTCGGGAGCGAACGCGTCGCTCACCTCTTCGGGCAAGGGGAACGACAGGCTCATGAGATTCTTCGCGTCGAGCTTCGCCTTGTGCTCGAATTTCTCAGCGGCAGGGCGGCGCAGCGATTTGATCGCAAGCCTCTTCACCTCAGGGTCAGCGAAGTGCTGGAACACCACTGCAGTGTTCCACTGCTCGACCGGAGCCATGAGCGCTATCTCCTTCACAAGCGCAGGCGGCATAGCCGCCACCCCCGCCAAAAGGATACGGAAGAGCGCACACGTCGCCGCGACGTCATCGTCGGCGCGATGGGTGGAAACGGGCGCCCCGAACGCGCGCACGAGATCGATAAGACGATGGGACTTCATGCGGGGAAGCGCGATGCGCGCCAGATCGAGCGAATCGATCCAGAGGTTGTCGAGCAAAGGATATCCGCTCGGATGCCGCGTCGTGAATGTCCGGTCGAAGTCGGCGTTGTGGGCGACGACCTTCGCGTCGCGCGTGAATTCGACGAGCCCCGCAAGCGCTTCGTCTGGCGACGGAGCATCCGCCACGTCCTCGTCGTGAATGTTCGTCAGATGGGCGACATCCTCCGGAATCGGCTTTCCGGGGTTCACGAACGTCACGTACCAATCGACGATCTCACCGTGCTCCATTCGCGCGGCAGCGATCTGGGTCAACTCATCATGGTTGAAGGAAAAGCCCGTCGTCTCCGTGTCGATCACGACGACGTTCTCGTCGAGATCGCCGAAATCGGCATTCTTCGCATCCTCGTAAAGATGCGCGTAACGGTCCTTCACCCTGTCAGGCGTTCCATCGCTGATAAATACATCGAGCATGTTGTTCATAAAGCTTCTCTCAATTACTCCAAGCGTTTCACGTGAAACACCAACCGATTATATTAGATAATGTTTCACGTGAAACATTATCGAGCGAAGGGTTCTCAATGGAACGTTATTTCGGTTCATATCAAAAACTCGACCCCGAATCGAAGAAGGAGGGCGCCCTGCTTCTCAGCGCGGACAACATCGTCGGCGACCGCTATGAGATCGTCTTCGATGGAGACCTCGCCTGGGCACAAAACCGATTCGGCGCGAAAATCGGCCATTTCTCCATCGATTTCTCGCGTCAACTGCGCATCCTCAACGCGCGCGACTGGAAAATGACGGCGCTGCTCTCGCTCGTCGCGTATTCCAACGAGCCGGAACCGGGGAAATATTGGGCCGAACTGGCTGTGATGTGCTGCGAACCCCAGTACGAAAAGCAGGTCGACACGTTCATCGGGACCATTTCCTCGATGCTTGCGGAAGGCATCCGTCCTGAAATCGACCTAGGCGAGCAGGCGATCTCGAAGCTCATCGAATCGAACGGCACCTGGAAGCCCGACATGCGCGCCGACAAACCTGCGAAGACGGCGGGAACCGTCGTGATAAAAAGCCAGCGCAAACTAAGCGAGACGCTGATAGAAAAGGGCCGCGCGGGCAACCCGGGATGCTACGCGGTGAGCATCGCGTTCATCGTCGTCGTGATCGCGGCGATCGTGCTTGCCGTGAAGGCCCTTTTCTTCTAGCTTTTGCGCGCCGGTTCGCTACTTGCGTTCAAGCGCGTACTGCACCAACATCGTGCACAGCTGCGGGAAGGGAATTCCCGCAGCACGGGCGGCATCGGGCAGAAGCGAGGTGCTCGTCATGCCCGGGATGGTGTTCGTCTCGAGCGCCCACGGCTTACCCTCTTCGTCGAGGATGAAGTCCGTGCGGGAAACGCCCTCGCAGTTCAAGGCCTTGTGCGCGCCGACAGCTTCGCGCTGGATGGTCGCCGTTTCCTCTTCCGGCAGCTCGGCGGGGCAGATGTGCTTCGACCCTCCCGCAGCGTACTTCGACTCGAAATCGTAGAACTCACCCTTCTGGGCGATGATCTCGATGATAGGAAGGGCGCGCGGCTGCTCGTTGCCGATCACCGCAACGGTGAACTCGCGGCCGGAAATGAACTTCTCCACGACGACTTCCGTGTCGTGGCCGAACGCCTCGTCGATCGCAGTCTCGATGGCGTCCGCTCCCGACACGATGGAAACGCCGATGGAGCTTCCTTCGGAAGCCGGCTTCACCACCACATGCTCCCCAACCTGGGCGATGATATCCGCAACCGTGTACGATTCGCCCGCATGGAGCGTCACCGAAGGAGCGGTCGGCACGCCGGCAAGACGGTAGAAGTCCTTCGAGCGAGCCTTGTTGATGGCGATCGCGCTCGACCAAACCCCCGGGCCGGTGTAGGGGACCCCGATCGTCTCGAGGAAGCCTTGGATAACGCCGTCCTCGCCATGGCGACCGTGCAGGCAGAGGAACGCCACGTCGTAGTCGCCGTCGATGAGCGCCTTCAAATCATCCTTGTTCGCCGGGTCGAAGCGGTCGACGGGAAAACCCGCCTCCTTCAAAGCGGCCTCGGCCCCGTCGCCGGATGCGATCGAAATCTCGCGCTCGCCGCTCGTGCCACCGGAAAGCAGCGCAACGCGGCACGTTGCCGGATCGAACGTCTCGGACATAATAATCTCCCCTTCGTTGAGTGTGATCTCTTCGGCAAGTATAGCAATGACTTATAATGGCCCTCATGACTACCGATATCAAAACATACGATATGCAGGGACTCAAAGAGGTCCTCTCGAACCTCGGCCAACCTGCATTCCGCGCGAAGCAGCTCTACGAATGGCTTTACTGCAAACACGTCGGCTCGTTCGCGGAAATGACCAACCTCTCCCTCGCGCTGCGAAGCGAGCTCGAAGAGAACTACACGCTGTCCACGCCGAAACTCGTCGACAGCCAGGAATCCCGCGACGGCACGCGCAAGTACGTTCTCGAACTCGCTGACGGCGCGCTCGTCGAAACGGTCGGCATTCCCGCCGACGCCTCGCGCGAACGCTTGACCGTGTGCTTCTCCACGCAAGTCGGCTGCCCGATGGAATGCCTGTTCTGCGCCACCGGTAAGGAGGGGTTCACCCGCAACCTCTCCATCGGCGAGATCGTCGACCAGATCTTCTTCGTCGAGGAAGATTTCGGCCGCAGGGTCACCAACGTCGTCGGCATGGGGCAGGGCGAGCCGTTCCTCAACTACGAGAACGTCATCGCCGCGATGCGCATCATGAACGACAAGAAGGGTCTCAACATCGGGGCCCGCCGCATGACGGTTTCGACCTGCGGCATGCTCGACGGGATTCGGCAGCTCGCAAACGAACCCGAGCAGTTCGGGCTCGCGATCTCGCTGCATTCCGCCATCCAGCCGCTGCGCGATGAGATCATGCCGCACGTTGCCCGTCAGTCGTTGAAAAGCCTCCGAGGGGCGCTCATCGACTACATCGAGAAGACGAACCGCCGCGTCACGTTCGAGTATCTTCTCATGGACGGCGTGAACGACACCCAGGAGGACCTTGACGCGCTCGTCAAGTATTGTCGCGGGTTGCTCTGCCACGTGAACCTGCTGCCGATGAACGCAATCGAGGGAAGCCCGTTTTCCGCGACTCCCCAGAAAACGATACGCCACTGGCTTGAAACGCTCGAGAAGTGCCACATCGAGGCGACCATCCGCTCGTCGCGGGGATCGGACATCGCCGGCGCATGCGGTCAGTTGAAGAACAAGCTCGCATAGGCGCTCTCGAATCCTCATCAAACGTGAAAAGCTCCCTCGTCCGATGTAACGGGCGAGGGAGCTTTTTTCGATTAACGGTTCGTTTATGTCTATTCGAAAGCCTTAGACGTCCTTAGAGGAGGTCATTTCCTCGAAGATGCGCTCCAAATCGGCTTCGTCCTTGAACTCGATCTCGATCTTGTTCTTGCCTTTCGAGGACTTCACGCGCACGTTGGTGCCGAACGCCTTGCGCAACGACTTCGCGACCGACTTGTACGCAGCGGGCATCGGCGTGCGGGGCTTCGTCTCCGACGGGTCCTTGCGGCCGGCGAGAAGGCGCGCGATCGCCTCGACCTCGCGGACCGAGAGCTTCTCGTTGACAAGCTTCTCCGTCAGTTTCTCGCGTCCTTCCCTCGTCGGGATGGAGAGGATGGCGCGGGCATGGCCGGCGGTGATCTTCTCCTCGAAGAGCAGCTGCTGGGCCCGCTCGGGAAGTTCGAGCAGGCGAAGCGCGTTCGCGACGGTGGAACGGCCCTTCGACATGGCTTGGGCCACCTCAGCCTGCGTCATGTTGCGACGCTCCATGAGACGGCGGTAGCCGTACGCCTCTTCGATCGGGTTCAGGTTCGAACGCTGGATGTTCTCGATGAGGGCGAGCTCAAGCGAGTTGTCGTCGTCGGCTTCCTTCACGCGGATGGGAACCTTCTTCAAACCTGCGAGCTTGCACGCCTGCCAACGGCGCTCGCCGGCGATGATCTCATATCGCCCGTCGCCGACAGGGCGCACGAGCACCGGCTGCAGCAGCCCGTGAGCTTCGATGGAAGCGGCAAGTTCCTCAAGCTCGTCCTTCTTGAACTGCGTGCGCGGCTGATCGGGGTTCGGCGACACGCTGTCGATGGGAACCTCCTCCGACGCGCGGACGACCTCACGAGACGACACTTCCTCGCGCGGCTTCTCCTCGATAGCAGGGGTTACCGGGCGCGGAGCGGCGCGGCGCTGGACGACTCCCTTGATATGGATGTTGTCCTCCGGGTACGTCTCGTTGATTTCCTCCCGTTCAAGCTCCGCCTCGACTTCGAGACGCTCGAGCGGGGGCTTCGGAGCGGGGGAGACTTGCTCTCGCGGCGCGACTGCGGGAACGGGCGAGACCGACGGGTTCGACGCGACGGTTTCCTCATACGATCCCAGCAGGGCATCAAGTCCGCGACCAAGGCCGCCTTTTGAATTTCTAGCCACGGGCGATCACTTCCTTAGCGAGTTCAACGTACGATTGGGCGCCTTTGCCAGCCGGATCGTATTGCGTGATCGGCTGCCCGAAGCTTGGCGCTTCGGAAAGCTTCACCGTACGGGGAATGGACGTTTCGAACACGAGCTTGCCGAAATACTTTCGGACTTCTTCCGACACTTGACGCGAGAGCGTGGTGCGCGTGTCGGACATGGTGAGCAGCACACCGAAGATGTCGAGCGACGGATTCAGGCGTGTTTTGACACGTTTCATCGAATCGAGAAGTTTTGTCACACCTTCAAGGGCGTAGAACTCGCACTGAATGGGGATGAGCAGCTTGTCGGCCGCAACGAGCGCGTTGATGGTGAGCAGGCCGAGCGACGGCGGACAGTCGATGAACACGTAGTCGTAACGCCCGCGCATCGGCCCGATCGCGTCCTTCAGCCGGTTCTCGCGCGCCATCTCGGAGACGAGCTCGACTTCCGCGCCCGCGAGGTTGATCGTCGCGGGAACGACGTCGAGTCCGGGCGACACGTCGGGGATGACGATGTCGTCGAGCGAGACGTCGTTCAAAAGCGCATCGTAGATGCAGTAGCGCACGGCGCCCTTCTCGATGCCGAGCCCGCTCGAGGAATTGCCCTGCGGGTCGAGGTCGATGAGGAGGACTTGCTTGCCACGCTCGCCGAGCGCCGCCGAGAGGTTGATGGCGGTCGTCGACTTGCCGACGCCGCCTTTCTGATTGATGATGGCGATGACCTTCGTCTGGCCGACGACGTGCGTCACCGGCTTCTTGTCGGCCAAGGTCTTCAAGGGCACGACACGCGACTGGTCCTCGATTTCGGGCGGTGCGGGAACAGGTTCCCTCTCGATTACCTGAATATCCTCGACATCGATTCCGTCGTTGTCGTCATCAGCGGCGACGGCAACGGGGGAAGCGGCCTTCTTCTCCGCTTCGACGACAGCCCGTGTTTCTTTTTTTTCGCGTTTGAGACTATCGAACCAGCCCACCAATGGCCCCCTTTCGTAACTTCAGACAAGTATAGATGTTCCACGTGAAACATCTACGGACGTTTCGACAAGAAACGGTTATTTCAGCGGCCGTTTTTGAGCCATGCCCGTTTTACGCGGGAGCTTGACATCGGGCTGCTTGTACTTTTTCATCACGAACATGCGGCGCGTGGTCTCGCCGTCGCTCAGAAGGAACGTGTCGTCGTGGACGAGTTCAAGCCCCAGCTTCTCCTGCAGGGAAAGCGCATGGTCCCGTTCCTCGTCGGAAAGATGCGACTTGTAGCACACGAGCAGGCCGCCTTCGAAGAGGAGAGGCGAGGCGAGCTCCATCAGCGACGAAAGCGAGGAGAGGGCGCGGGCGGTCACCACGGCGAAATGCTCCGGCATCTCTCGCGCGAGGTCCTCGATACGGCCCGCGTACGTGTTCACATTCGGGATGCCTATCTCGTCGACGATATTCTGGATGATGGCTGTCTTCTTCTTGACGGAATCGACCAGAAGGGCGTCCCTGCCCGTCTTGACCGCCAGAGGCACGCCAGGAAAGCCGCCGCCCGTCCCCAAGTCGGCATAAGGGCCTTCAGGCGCCTCGTCGACGTACTTCAGCCCGGAAAGCGAGTCCTCGATATGGAGAACCTCGGCGCTTTCCCGCGACACGATGCGGGTGAGGTTGGTCGTCTCGTTCGCGACGAGCAGCTCATCGAGGTAGCGCTCGATGACATCCATTCGTTCTCCTCTCATCGGTTTGCTTTTTACGGGGCGCGATGAGGCAGGCCATCGCGCCCCGTAAAAAGCAAACCGGGATGTTTCACGTGAAACATCCCGGTTCTCTCGAAAACGTTTAACGGGGGATAATCACCACGTGCCGGGCGCTGCCCTCGCCCTCGGAGGCGGTATCGACGCGATCGTCGTCGCGAAGCGCGATATGGACGATCCGTCTCTCGTAAGGGGTCATCGGACGCATCTTCACGCTGCGATGCTGGCTCGCCGCACGGTTCGCCGACGAGCGCGCGATCGATTCGATCTTGTCGCGCTGACGGCTCTTGTAGCCTTCCACGTCGATCACGACGGGGTAGCGGAACCCGATGGCGCGGACCGTGATGGCGGACACGAGGAACTGCAGCGCGTCGAGGGTCTTGCCGTGGCGCCCGATGAGCACCGCGAGGTCCTCACCGGTGATGTCGAGGATCAACTCGCCGTCGTCGCCCTCGTATTCGTCGATCGTCACCTCGCCGACGTTGAAGTACTTCAGGATATCCTGCAGCGCGGCGATGGCGGTGTCGGCGATGTTGTCGAGCTCTTCTTCGGTGATGTCGGTCTTTTCTTCGCTCATAACAACTCCTAGGAACTCATTCGCGAACGAAAACTAGCGCTTCTTGGTGGGACGGGGCTTCTTCACCTTGCGGGTCACGTCGATCTTGACGGGCTTGACCTCGGCGACCGCTTCGGCCTCGGCTTCCTTCTTCTTCAGGAAGTGCATCGTGGTCTGCTGCTGGATGACGGCGAAGATGGAGCTCGCGCCCCAGAACAGAAGCACGCCTGCGGGGGCGGACCACGAAATCCAGAGCATGAACAGCGACATAATGCCGGACATCATGATCATCTGCTTGCGCTGCGCGTTGTCCTTGTTGTTCTTCTGCTGGAGGAGCATCGGGGCGAACGTCACGAACGCGAACACGAGCATGAGGATGAGGTAGGGCAGAAACGTCAGGAAGCCCTGGCCCATGGCCGTCGCGGGGTTCATCGTGAGGTCGGGGACCAGATGGTAGAACTGATACGTCATGCCGTCGGGCATACGGTCGCCCATGCTGTAAAGCACCTGGTAGAGGGCGATGAACACCGGCATCTGGATGAGCATCGGCAGGCAGCCCGCCAGCGGGTTGAACTTGGTCTCGGCGTAGAGCTTCTGCATTTCCTCGCGCTGGCGAACCGGATCGTCCGCGAAGCGCGTCTGGATTTCCTGCATGAGCGGCTGAACCTTCTGCATAGCGAAGTTCGCCGTCGTGGATTTGTGAACCAGAGGAGCGACGATCACGCGGAAGATCACCGTGATGACGATGATCGCCATGCCCCAGTCGCCGACGCCGTTGTAGAAGAACTGGATGGCGGCAAAGACCCAGTCCTTAATTACATCCCACATGTTATTCCCTTCTATATACCAAAGGGAGCCCTACGGCACCGGATCGTATCCGTAAGGCCCTCCCGGACGGCACTTCAGGATGCGCTTTGCGGTAAGGACGAAGCCCTTGCGGAACCCGTAGCGGCGAAACGCGATGAGAGCGTACTCGGAGCAGGTCGGCGTGAACCGGCAGCATGAAGGGAAAAGAGGCGAGATGGCCGCGCGATAGAACGTGATGAGCAAAAGAGCAACCTTGGTGGGAGCCTGCTTCAATGCGCTGCGCATATCGACCATGGTTAGTCCCTTTCGCTGACCAATTCAGAGCGTTCGACAACCTTGGCACATACCGTTAGCACTTTACTATAAGACGCGCGGGTGACGGACGACTTCGCGAGAAATATCACGTCATAGCCCGTCCAGGGGCCGTTGAGCTCGCGGCAAAGAGCGCGCATGCGGCGCTTCGCGGAATTGCGCCATACGGCGTTGCCCGACTTTTTGCCTGCAATAAAAGCAACACGACCGTGTCGGTCGTGTTGCACTGCCCCCTCGTTTTTCTCCGGAGCGTAGATAAGCGTGAGGAAAGGTGTGCTTAGGCGTTTCCCTCTCGCGAAGAGCTCGGAGATTTCTGCGCTGGATTTAATGACATCCAACGAAGAGCCTACCTACACGGTGAGGCGCTTGCGGCCCTTGTTGCGGCGAGCCTTGAGCACGGCGCGGCCGCCCTTGGTTGCCATGCGAGAACGGAAGCCGTGGCATTTAGCACGCTTGCGCTTGTTCGGCTGATAAGTGCGTTTCATATCTCTATCCCTTTCATTTCACTGTATGCACAATGTATGCAGAGTAACTTCTGAATTATATAACACAGAATAGGGCGATGAACAGAGCATTTTAGAAAGATTTCACAGGCTCGGGTTCGACTCTCAAGGCGATGCGTTCGCCCCTCATTTCTTTTCTCGCCCTTTCTTTATATATATCTATGTTTCTTACAATAACAATAATAAGCGCGGTTGAAATGTTGAAAAGCGTCGAAATCGCAGGTCAATGTAGGTTTCTTTACCTCTTTCATCCGTGGAGAAGATGTCATGCGTTTCAACCGATTTTATCGGTTTTGTTATCTTTCAACAGCGATATGCGTGTTTTCCTCAGGTTTTGAGACGCGTTGGAACCGTCTTTTGAACAGCCTCCTCGAACGCCATCGTGCTCTCTCGCCCCTTGCGTCGCCCGTTTCCCCTGTCCGCCTTTATGCTTTGAGACCCCTTTCAACACTCTTCCCACTAAAAAAGCCACGTTTGACGTGGCTTTTCGTGATAAGTGGAATGTCTACAGCTCGCGGATGATGGTCCTGAGCGATTCGATTTCCTCGTTCATGTCGCGGCTTTCCTTGAGCTGCTTCTCGACGTCGTTCACGAGGTGCAGGATGGTGGAATGATCGCGGTTGAACTTCTCCCCGATGTCGGCGTAGGGCAAATCGAGCAGCTGCCGGCAAAGATAGATCGCCATCTTGCGCGCGTAGTTCACGTTGCGCTGGCGACAGCGCCCGACCATGTCGCTGTGGCTGATCTTGTAGTAGTTCTCGATCTCGCGTTGCACGTCGGCGACGGTCACCCGTTTCGACGGGCCTCCCGAGAAATGGCTTTCGAGCAGGCTTTTCGCCTCATCGAGGCTTAGGTCCGGCTGGTTGAAGAAGGTCATCTGGTAGATCATCTTCGTGACGGCGCTTTTGAGCTCGCGGATGTTGGAACTCGAATTCTCGGCGATGTACATCTGAATTTCCAACGGGATGGAGAAGGAAGAGCTTCCCTCGTTCTCCCGGTATTCGTCGATGAAGCTCTTCACGATCCCGAGTTTCGTCTCGATCTCGGGCGGTTGGATGTCGAACGTGCCGCCGGAGTTGAAACGGCTTTTGTACCGCTCGTCGATGTCGATGTTCTTCGGCGCGCGGTCAGCGGACAACACGACCTGTTTCCCCTGGTCAGTCATCTTGTTGAAGATCTGGAAGACGATGTCGAGCGTCTGCTTCTTGCCCTGCAGGTACTGCACGTCGTCGATAAGCAGCACGTCCGCTTCCTCGTAGCGGTTCTTGAAGTTCTTGTAGCTCGACTTCTCCTTGTCGTGCGCGGCCGAAGCCTCCATGTAATCGGAAAGGAGCTCGGCGGAATCCACGTACACGGCGGTGAGGTTCGGCTGCGTCTTGCGTATGTAGTTCTGAATGGCGCGCAGCAGGTGCGTTTTCCCGAGGCCGCTTTTCCCGTAGATGAACAGGGGATTCAGATGCGCCTTACCCGGCGTTTCCGCGACGGCGACGGCCATGGAATACGCCATGCGGTTCGAGTCGCCGATGACGAAGTTCTCGAACGTGAGCGATGCCGGGCCCTCGACGGCGGCTTTGTGGTGCTCGCTGGCGCTTTCCTCGTGGCTCCGCTCGTTGCTCTCCGTGTTCGCCGTTCCTGCATCGATATGGTCTTGAGCTGCTGAAACGCCGCTTTGCGGGGTTGTTTGCGGGGTGTCGGCGCGGGACGCTTCTTGCTCTGCGGGGGTTGGCGCGACGGCGGGACCTCCCGTGGCGGGCATGTTGCCTCCTGCAAGCGCGGTGGGGGCGGGGTGCTCGGCCGCGTTTCCGGCGCCTTCGCCCGCGCCGCCCGCATGTGGGATGGAGGAGGGGGCCGAACCCATCGCCTCGGCGACGGCGGACTCGGTCGCTGCGGCGTCGACCTCGATGAGCACGGTGAACGGCACGTGGTACAGGTCGCTCAGGGCCTTCTTGATCGTTTCGAGGTAGCGGCGCTCGACCCAGCTCTTGATGAAGTCGTTGTCGGCGGTGAGCATGAGGAAGCCCTCGCTCATCGCCTGTGGGGCGAGACGCGAGAAAAACGCGTTGACCTGAGACGCGTCGACGTCGCTGTAGCTTTTTACCTGGCTGCAGACGCCTTCCCACATATGATAGAGCTCAGAGCTGTCCATGATGTTCTCCCGAACGAAACTACGTGCTTTCGATTGTATCCAAAACAAGGCGGCGCTTCAAAGCGCGGTCCGCATGCGAGGGCGTGCGCGCTACATGGATTCCGCGACGGCGAAACCGAAGTCGGTGAGGACGCGCTTCTTCTGCCCTTCCGCCATCTCGACGAGCCCTTCCTCCTCGAGCTTCGTCAGCGTGGAGTGGGTGCTCGACGCAGGTGCCCCCGTCAGGCGAGCCAGATCGGTCACGCCGAGCGCCCCCTTCGCGAGAAACGCGTTCAGAAACTCGCGCTCGCGTTGGCTGAGCTGGGGCATCGCCATGCGCTGAGGCTGCTGGGGCTGCACCGCGTAAGGGGACTGGAAGCCCTGGGAAAAGCCCTGCGCCGCGTACGTCTGGGGCGCCTGCTGCTGGTACGCTTGCTGCGGCTGAATCTGGGCGTAGCCCGCCGTCTGCTGCGGGTACGTCTGGACGGGCGCGATTTGCGCGACCGGCTGGTACATCTGGGGCTGCACCTGGGCGTATTGCTGCTGAGGCATCGTCGCCGCCGCGACCTGGGGAATCACCTGGTTCGCTACGATTTGACGCGCCGACGTCGGCTGCTGCGGCTGTTCCCGGCGGGCGGGCTCTTCCGAATCGATGGGGTCGAGGCTCGCGGCTCGCGATTGGCCGTCCTCGCCTTTCAGGCTGATGGTGACGACGGCTCCCTGCCCCATGTTGTCCTCGATGGAGATGGTGCCGTGGGAAAATTCCAGATAGTCGCGCACGATGGGCAGGCCCGACCCGACGCCACGGATATAGCTCTTCATCGGCTCGATGGCGGAAGAGAAGCCAGGAAGCTGGGCCTTGTCCTTGTTCTTGATGCCCGGCCCCTGGTCGGCGAAGCGGATGGTATTGCCCCCGTCGAGGATGGACACGATGATCTCGACGAATCGCGCGTGGATGAAATTCTCTGAAACCTCGCGGATGACGGTGTAGGGGATGGTCCCGCCCTGAGACTTTGCTTGTTCGTAGACGGTGGTCGCGAGCGCCTCGATGTAGTCGGCGGTCGGCGCCGGCATGATCTCGGTTACGCGCGGGGCGCTGCGCAAATCGTCGTAGAGCGCGATGCGCGCGACGGACGAGACGTAGGTGTAATCGAAAGCACCCTGCTCAGAGGCTTCTTCCGTCGATTCTTCCGGTGAATTTTCATTCAGAGTGTTCAAGGCAGTAGTCCATTTATTCAGCGTTTTCCAGATTTATTCGTTGGTATTGTACCTGTTTTTCAACATTGAAAGAAGCCCACCTGCGATTTCCCGTGTTGAAAAGAGGGGAAATTCACTTTCTATTGAAAACGATGTTGAAAACGACGTGGCGTTTTCAAACTTTTCAACATTTAATTCAATAAAAGTGGAAAACGTTGAAAAACGGAATGAAAAGTTCGGCAGCTTGAACGTGGAAATGTTGAAATACTCATTGACTTTCAGGAAAAGGATGTTTCCCCTGATGGCTCCGCGAACGGTGAGGAACGGACCGGGTGAACGGAGAAAAAACAAGGCGAAGGCTTTGCAATGGGTGGGAGCGACGTTTTCCTTAAAAGTTAAAACCCCAGGTGAAACGGTATATAGAAATAAGAAATACCAGGTCAGAGCGTTGTAAATATTCGTGTAGCAACCTACCATAATCTGGGGCGAATCAAGGGTTTTCAACATCGATTCACGAGTAAATCCGAGGTTTTCAACTGTTTCCACATTTCTTAAGGAATCAACGCCGCCAGGAAAGGGGAAAAGCCCCCATTTACGTTTTCAGCCGCCTTTTTTCTTCCTGAATATTCATTGCTTCGGTTTTCGTGAAACGGAATTTTCAACCGAAAGCGTATTTTCCCTTTGGAAAGCCATCGGCGCGCGGGGAAGTTGTCAACCTTGTATAATGGCGGCAAAGCAAACGAGGAGAGAAGGAACGCTCTTGAAGTTCAGCATCAATAAAACCGAGTTGCAAAACGCGCTCGCAATCGTGATAAAAGGCGTATCGACGCGCTCGACGCTTCCCGTCCTGTCGGGCGTTCTCATCGAGGCCGTGGGCGATTCCCTCGTTCTTCAGACGACCGACCTCGAGCTTTCCATCCAATACACCACGGCGGCCCTCGTCGAGGCGGAAGGGAAGGCCGTCGTTCCCGGCAAGCTGTTCTCCGACATCGTGAAGAACCTGCCCGATGCGGCGGTGCACGTCGAGGCCGACGAGGACAACGCGCTCATCACCTGCGATTCCTCGTCGTTCTCCATCAAAGCGCTCAACTACGAGGACTTTCCCGGTTTCCCGCACGTCGACGTGTCCCAGCGCATCGAGGTGCCGTTCGCGCAGTTCGCTTCCATGGTGAAACGTGTCGCCCGTTCGGTGTCGAAGGACGAAAGCCGCGCCATCCTCACCGGCGCGCTGGTAACGCTCGAAGAAGATAGCTTCAAGATGGTCGCGACCGACTCATATCGCCTGGCGTTGACCGAAGTCAAGCTCGAGAATCCGTCTGCCGACGAGTTCGAGGCCGTCATCTCCGGGTCGTTTCTGCAAGACATCGCCTCGCTCCCGAAAATCGAGTCGACGGTGCAGATCGCCTTGGCTCAGAACCAGATCCTCGTGAGCTGCGGTGACACGGTATTCATCAATCGCCGTATCGAAGGCAATTTCCCCAACTACAAGCAGCTGCTTTCCGGCAAGCACGCCACCCGCGCGAAGATCGATGTCGACCGTCTCGTCGCCGCCGTGAAGCGCACGTCGCTGCTCGGGTCGGCTTCGACTCCGGTGAAGTTCGACATCAACGCGGCTTCCCAGACCGTCCAACTCTCCGCCGCCTCCCAAGACGTCGGCTCCGCCCAGGAAACGCTTTCCTGTGGGGTCGAGGGCGAAGACGCCGAAATCGCCTTCAATTACGCCTATGTGCTCGACGGACTTTCGGTCATGCCGGGCGACACGGTGACGCTTGAGGTGGGATCTTCCCGCGAACCGGGAATCTTCAGGATCGACGGCGCCGAGAACTATCTGTATCTCGTCATGCCGGTGCGCATCTCGTGACGCTGCGCGTTGAGGATATAAAGCTTACCGATTTCAGGAACTACGAGCACTTCGAGCTGGCGGGAATAGGGCCGCTCACGGTGCTCGTCGGCCCTAACGCGGTGGGGAAGACGAACATCATCGAGGGGATCCAGCTCATGACGTCCCTCACGTCGTTCCGTCACCCAACGATCGATCAGGTCGTCCGCCGCGGCGCACAGGCTTCGCGCACGCAAGCGCGCATCACCGACGGCGATCGGCTGCTCGACGTCGCGATGACGTTGCAGGATCACAAGCGGAAGTACACGCTGAATGGCAAGGCGAAACGCCCTGCCGACCTGAAGGGCCTCATGCCTTCGGTCGCCTTCACCCCTGACGACCTCGAATTGGTGAAGGGCTCGATGGGCACGCGCCGCGCGGCCCTCGACGCGCTTGGCTCGCAGCTGTCGGCCAACCATTACCTTATAAAGAAAGATTACGAGAAGGTCGTCCGCTACAAGAACCGCCTTCTGAAGGAGGGAACGTCGGCAGCATTCCTCGACAGCATCAACGAGACGCTCGTGACATGCGGCGCGCAGCTGTCGTGCTACCGCGCCGCGCTCTTCGCGAAGCTTTCCCCCGAGATCGCGCGGCGCTATGCCGACATAGCGCACGGGGAAAACCTTTCTGCCCGGTACACGCCTTCCTGGCAAGCGGATGTTTCACGTGAAACATCGACGTTTTCCCGCGAAGAGGCACGTGAAGAACTCGCTCACGCGCTTGAAGAGCGTCGCGGGGAAGAGATCGCCCGGAAACGAAGCCTCGTCGGGCCCCACGCGGACAGGATCGACTTTTCAATCGAGGGACAGGACGCGTCGCTGTTCGGCAGCCAGGGTCAGCAGCGGTCCGTCGTCTTGGCGTACAAGCTTGCCGAGGCCGCGATCATCGAAGACGTGCTCGACCAGAAGCCTATCCTGCTGCTCGACGACGTGATGAGCGAGCTCGACGCGTTCAGGCGGCATGCCTTGGTTGAATTCATCTCGGGCGATGTGCAGACGTTCATCACGACCGCCAACCTCGCGTACTTCGACCAATCGCTCCTCGAGAACGCACGCGTCGTCGAATTGCCGAAGAGGGAGGGTGCGCTGTGAGCATGAAGAAGCTGGGCCAAGAACTCGAGAAGATGTCCTCACGTTTCCCGACCGACGAGAAAACGCTCATCGCGCGCCGCGCCGCGAAGGTTCAGGCGATGTGGAAGGACGCAATCGAACACGTTTACAAAGACGTCGCCCCCTACGTGCTCGACCATGTGAACGCCGTGTACATCACGGACGACGACGGCATGCGGACGCTGATGGTCTACATGGATGACGGAGACTTCCGGTCGGACGTCCATTGCCGTCAGGAATTGATCGTGCTGAGGATGAAGGAGCGTTTCGGCGAGGAAGTCGAGGCGTTCAGGACGTTCCCTTCGCGGTTCGACATGAGGAAGAGACATCCGTTCGCACGGGAAAGCAAAGCTGTTTCACGTGAAACAGCGAACCCCGTTCCCTTATCCGCGGCCGAGCAAGCCGAAGTTGACGGCCTCTGCGCGCCAATAGAGGACCGCGTGCTTCGCAAGGCTCTTGCAAGGGCGATGGTCGCCGATAGGGAATGGAAAAAGGGAGAGGCCAAAGAAAATGACGAATAAGGGGAGAATCGGCCGCTAGAAGGCTTTAGAACCCCCTTAAACACGCTGTTTCTCTCTTCTATGGTACAATACTAAGGTTCATATTACAGAGATAGGCTCTCTTAAACGTACCGAAAAAGGAGCATGTCAGTGGTTAAGAAACCCGATCATTACGATGGCTCTGACATTCAGGTCCTCGAAGGCCTCGAGGCGGTACGCAAGCGTCCCGGCATGTATATCGGATCGACTGGCCCGCGTGGCCTTCATCATCTGGTGTACGAAGTCGTCGACAACGCGGTCGACGAGGCGCTTGCGGGTTACTGCGACAACATCGAGGTCTGGATACATCCCGACAACTCGATCACCGTCACCGACAACGGCCGCGGTATCCCGGTCGATATGCACCCGAAGGAAAAGATCCCGACGGTCGAGGTCGTCCTCACCATTCTGCATGCAGGCGGCAAGTTCGGCGGCGAAGGGTACAAGGTTTCCGGCGGCCTTCACGGCGTCGGCGTCTCCGTCGTGAACGCGCTTTCCTCCCG
>CAKUGU010000005.1 GCA_934654815.1 uncultured Ellagibacter sp. | reverse complement strand
GCTCACAGTTACTCCTTAACGTGTCCGCGCTACTTCTTGCGACGACGGATGATGAGACGGCTCGAAGCCTTCTT
The DNA here is from genome assembly GCA_934654815.1 of uncultured Ellagibacter sp. Lineage (GTDB taxonomy): Bacteria > Actinomycetota > Coriobacteriia > Coriobacteriales > Eggerthellaceae > Ellagibacter. The sequence continues at coordinate 81,468 of CAKUGU010000005.1, read as the reverse complement.
CGGATTGCGGGTGCGATGGCCCTTGCAGGGGATGCCCCACGGGGTAACCGAATTGCGACCCGAAGACTTGTTCTTGCCTTCGCCACCGCCGTGCGGATGGTCGACCGGGTTCATAACGGTGCCGCGGACGGTCGGGCGGATGCCCTTCCAACGGTTGCGGCCGGCCTTGCCGATGCGGATGTTGGCATGCTCGGCGTTGCCGACTTCGCCAATCGTTGCGCGGCAGGTCAGAAGCACGCGACGCATTTCGGAGGACGGCATACGCAGGATGGCGTACTTGCCTTCCTTGCCCATGAGCTGGATGCTCGTGCCGGCGGAACGCGCAAGTGCGGCGCCCTTGCCGGGCTGAAGCTCGACGGCGTGGATGAGCGTACCAACGGGGATGTTGGCAAGCGGAAGCGCGTTGCCCGGCTTGATGTCGGCGTCGGGGCCGGAAACGACCATGTCGCCGACCTTCAGCCCCTTCGGGTGAAGGATGTAGCGCTTCTCGCCGTCGACGTAGTGCAGAAGGGCAATACGTGCGGAGCGGTTCGGATCGTACTCGACCGTTGCAACCTTGGCGGGTACGCCGTCCTTGTTGCGCTTGAAGTCGATGATGCGGTAACGGCGCTTGTTGCCGCCGCCCTGATGGCGGACGGTGATGCGACCATTGTTGTTGCGACCGGCCTTCTTAGGAAGGGGCGCAAGCAGCGACTTCTCCGGCTTCGAGGTGGTGATCTCCGCGAAATCCGAGACCGTTTGGAAACGGCGGCCAGGGCTTGTCGGCTTGTACTGTTTGACTCCCATGACTCTCTCTTTCTTGCTGGGTTTTTGCTCGCACGCCTCTCCGTACACCAAAAACCCTCTTACCTTACGTGGCGAACCGATTGCCGTGGATACCGATGGAGGCTCGATATCATGACGCCGGTCTAACCACGCGCCCGGGTGTATCCATAACACCGTAGACGCAACCGAAGATTATACATACATTTCATGGGGTCGGCAAGTACCTTCTTTCGTGGCGACCTGGGCACACAAGGTGCCCACAACTTTAGCCGGCTGGGGCGCTGAAGTCGATTTGCAAGAGGCCTTCGCGCACCCCTCCCCCGTTTTCGCCGCGTTTGAGGTATTCGGTCGCATTCGAACGGATGAAAGCGCCCCTCCCGCCCGTAGATTTAGTATGATGTGAAGTTATGAAAGCATGCGGCGGCAACGTCGCGCTAGATTGCAACCGATTCTTAAGGAGCAGCTTTGAGCGCATCATCTTCAACGTCAGCGCAGAAAGTCCTCGTGTTCGATTTCGGTGCGCAGTACGGGCAGCTGATCGCCCGCCGCGTGCGCGATCTGAACGTGTACTCGGAGATCGTGCCGTGCGACATCACCGCAGACGAGGTGCGCGCCATGGCGCCATCGGCCATCATCTTGTCGGGCGGGCCGGCTTCGGTGAACGCCGAGGACGCGCCGCGCGTCGACCCCGAGGTGTACGAGCTCGGCGTCCCGGTGCTCGGCTTCTGCTACGGCCACCAGATCACCGCCGTCACGCTCGGCGGCGCGGTACACCACCCCGAGGTGGGCGAATACGGTCCGGCCGAGCTGCATGTGAAGGGCGGCGCGCTGTTCGAGGGCACGCCCGAGGTGCAGACCGTGTGGATGAGCCACTTCGACGCCGTGTGCGACGTGCCGGAGGGATTCGAGGTCGTGGCATCGACCGACGTGTGCCCGGTGGCCGCCATGCAGAACGTGCAGCGGAAAATCTACACCACGCAGTTCCATCCCGAGGTGAAGCACACCGAGTACGGCCAGCAGATCTTGGAGAACTTCCTGTTCGGCATCTGCGGGCTTGAGAAGAACTGGTCGATGGACAACCTCGTAGAGAGCATGACCGCCGACTTCCGCGCGAAGGCGGGAAGCGACCGAGTGATCTTGGCGCTGTCCGGCGGCGTGGACTCGAGCGTGGTGGCAGCCCTCGGCGCCCGCGCCATCGGCAAGCAGATGACCTGTGTGTTCATCAACCACGGCCTTTTGCGCAAGGGCGAGCCCGAGCAGGTGGAGGAAGTCTTCACCAAGCAGTTCGACGTCGACTTCATCCACGTGCACGCCGAGGACCGCTACGCCGAGCTTCTGGCCGGTGTGACCGAGCCTGAAGCGAAGCGCCGCATCATCGGCACGCAGTTCTGGAAAGAATTCTTCGCCGTGGCCCAGCAGCTGGAGACCGACGGCAAACCCGTGAAGTACCTGGCGCAGGGCACCATCTACCCCGACATCATCGAGTCGGGCGCGCGTAAGACGGGCGGCAAGGCGTCGACCATCAAGAGCCACCACAACCTCATCCCGTTCCCCGAAGGCGTGCATTTCGACCTGATCGAGCCGCTCGACCACTTCTTCAAGGACGAGGTCCGCGCGCTCGGCACGGCGCTCGGCCTTCCCGCGCACATCGTGTACCGCCAGCCCTTCCCCGGCCCCGGCCTTGCCATCCGCATCATCGGCGCGGTCGACAAGGAAAAACTCGAGATCCTCAAGAACGCCGACGCCATCGTGCGCGAGGAGCTCGACGCGTACAACGAGCGCCTGTTCGAGGAGACCGGCGAGCGCAACAGCGAGCACAGCTGCTGGCAGTACTTCGCCGTGCTGCCCGACATCAAGAGCGTGGGGGTCATGGGCGACGAGCGCACCTACCAGCGCCCGATCATCCTGCGCGCGGTGGAAAGCTCCGACGCCATGACGGCCGACTGGGCGAAACTGCCCTACGACGTGCTCGCGAAGATCTCCGGGCGCATCGTGGCGGAAGTGCCCGGCGCGAACCGCGTATGCTACGACATAACGTCCAAACCGCCAGCGACGATAGAGTGGGAGTAAAACTTTGGGTTTTACGGTTTGCGACACTAGGTAGCGAAAAGCAACATAATCGCAGGTAGATAAGGGTGTTCTCGAAGATTCGAGGGCACCCTTTCTTACGGTCTAAAACGCTCCGTGCGGGATTTTTGGTCCATGAATTGGTCCATGACGGAGAGCCGCTGAGAAAACTTTGATGCGTGCCCGACGCTCACGCAGTGACAAAACGCGGCCGCGCCCCGGAGTCGTGGGGCGCGGCCGCGTTGCTGCTTTGCTTGATTGTCCGGGACGTCAGAAGAGCTTCGAGACGGCCTCGACCGCCTCGCGCTTGGCGTCCATGTTGACGTGCGTGTAGATGTCCATCGTTATCTGCGAGCTGTAGTGGCCGGCGAGCTCCTGCATGACCTTGGGGTGCACGCCGCCCATGGCGAGCATGGTGAGGTAGGTGTGCCTGAGCTCGTGGAGGGTGTAGCCGTCGAGCCCGTACTTCGCGCGGTCCGTCGTCCACCAGCGGCTCATAGTGCTGGGGATGACCCTCTCGCCGTAGTGGCCGGCTATGACCGGGCCGTCCTCCTTCTGCTCCAGGTAGCCCTCGTCTGGCTTGCGGTAGAGGTTCATCTTCTCGAACTGGCGCCGCTGTGCCTCTTTCATCGCGACCAGGACGTCTTTGGTGGTGTCGCTGAGCGGTAGGAGGCGCATGCCGGCCTTGGTCTTCGTCTCCTTGAGGTTGCCGTGCGAGTCGTAGCTGTGGCTGATGTCGACGATGCCGCGCTCGAAGTCGATGTCGCACCAGGAGAGCCCGCAGATCTCTCCGCGTCGGAGCCCAAGCGTCAGGGCAAGGAGGTACGCGCACTCGCGAGGGTTTGCGGGATCGAGCTCGGCCACGAGCTCGCGGACCCTGTCGGGGTGGATGGCCTTCTTGGCCTTCGTGTCCATCTTGGGCGGGTTGGCGCCGTCGCAGGGGTTGCTCACGAGCAGCCCCTCCCTCACGGCCTGTTGGAACACGAGCGTTATATTGTCGTGGATCTGGTTGACGTAGGAGCCGCCGGACTTCCGCCCCGAGAGCGTGTCCCCCTGCATCATGGCCACGTACATTTCATCGAGCACGGTGGGCGTTACGTCCTCGAGCTTCATGTGCCCGATGTGGCGGCAGGCGGCCTTGAACTGCCACTCCTGCTTGTCGAGCGTGGTCTCGGCGACCTCCTTCTTCGCGCGGCGCATGTCGAGGTAGCGCCTGCTGTACTCCTCGAAGGTGTAGGCGGTGCGGCCTTGGACGCGGTCGTGCTCTATCTCGTCGATGAACTCGCGCAGAGCGGCTTTCGCCTGGTTGTACGTGCCGTTGAACACCCGCGTCTTGCGCAGGTACTTCCCCGTCTTGGGGTCGAGCCCGAGCGAGACGCGCAGCTGCCACTTGCGGCACTTGCTCTTGGGCTTGTCCTTCTCGAGCTGGACGATGGAGCCCTGGCCCGAGACTTCCTTCCTGGCCATGGCTAGATCGCCGGCCTTCTGGGGACGGAGCGTTCCGCGTCGAGCTGCTCGAGGTAGCCGAGGAAGCCGCGCAGCATCTCCTGGCCGTTGAGGGAGAGCGCGGCCACGCGGTCGTCTAAGGTGGGCGCGCCCGCGGCGTCAATGTCCTCGCGGCCCACGACGAGGTCGATTGAGCAGCCGAGGGCGTCGGCTATCTGCCAGGCGCTCGAGAGCGGGATGGCGCACTCCGGCCCCTCGGGCTGGCGCTCGTAGCGCGCGTAGGTGGACGCGGGGATGCCGAGGACGGCGGCGAAGTCCTTCGCCGAGCGGTAGCCGGCCTCCCGGCGCAGCCGCTGGAGTGTTCTTTTGCCGCAGGCGCGGCGGGCGTTGGGCACGGATGACATATACTGTCACCTGTCCTTTCTTGGATTTGCCTCTGGGAACGGACCTTGGCCCGTGGGAGTTGCCGCTCCCGCGGGCCGCCTTGTTTTTCTGGGGTCTAGTTGCCGCTGCCTCCCTTCTCCCACTCCGCGCGGACGTGGGGGTTGCGCAGGTCGACCTCGCTCGTGAGCACGGTCATGCCGCCCATGCGGAAGCTGCCGTGCGAGCGGTCGTAGGCGGCCATGATCTTGCCCACCGAGGCGCGCGCCTCGGGCTCCTGCCGCTCGTCGGCCCTCTTCTCGACGTATTCCCGGAACGCCGCGCGCAGCTGCTCAGGCGTGCCGAAGGCGAACAGGTCCTCGTCGTTGCGCTCGAGCCTGGCGAGGAACAGCTGCTCCATGCGGTAGCACACCGCGTCGTAGCGGCGGTCCTCCTCCTCGCGCTCGGCGCGGGCCATGTCCTCGTCGCGCCTGGCGAGGAACGCCAGGTAGTCGAGCGCCGAGGCCTGCGAGCGCTTGGAGAGGTGGTCGAACACGGCCTGGACGTCGCCCTTGAGCGCGGAGACGTCCACGTCCGCGTGGCCCACGATGACGTCGATGGAGACGCCGAAGCGGTCGGCGAGCTGCCAGGCAGCCCTGGTGGGGATCTTCTCGGGGCTCGACTCGTAGCGCGCGTAGGTGGCCTCGGCGATGCCCGCCTCCTGGGCGAACTCCTTGGCCGTGGCGTAGCCGGCCTGCCTCCTGAGCTCCAAAAGGGAGCTTGCCATGGTTGCGCTCCTTCCCTCGATGTGTGCGTTCTGTGACGGCGCGTGCGCTTCCGTCCTGCGGGCGGTGCGACGCTTTGCAACAGAATATATCAATCGCCAACAACTCGTTCAACCGCTACGGCTCATTTTACATCAAATCATGCTTGCAGTCTCATGCGATGACAAATCCATGCTACTCTTCACCTCACCGCGACGCGACGTGACCCATCCGGTGAGAGCGGCCCTCGGGCCATGGGGACGCCGCGCGCGGCGTCCGTTCCCAGAGGCAAAGGATAGGAAGGCTGATGAGATGCACTTGAGTTTCGAGGACGTCCCGCTGTTCATGACGCCGGGGCAGCTCGCGCACGTGACCGGCGAGCACGTGGGGTCCATCACGAGGGGGATCCGCGAGGGGCGCATCCCCGCGGACAAGGTCAACGGCCGCTGGCGAATCTGCCGCGACGTGATCTTCCCGAACGCGAGGAAGGGGGCCGGCGGCGATGGCGAGGCGAAGCAGGGCTAGCGCGTGCCCGGGGCCCGAGACGAGGACGGGCGCGGTTGCAGCCGCGCCCGTCGGATTCGATTCCCTGGCCGGAATCTCGGGCGACAGTCTAGCGCAGAACGCGACGGTTTTGAACCGCTTGGGCGGTGGTTGCGCATGGGTTCTCTAGACAGGGTGCCCGCCGAGCTCAAGGCGGAGCCGCGCTGGGTGTGCTGGCGGCTCGTCGAGCGCGACGGCCGCCGCACGAAGATGCCCGTGGACGCGCACACGGGCCGCATGGCCAAGAGCACCGACCCCGCCACCTGGGCGACCTTCGAGGAGGCGGTGGCCGCGCGCGGGCGCCTGGGGTGCTCGGGCGTGGGGTTCGTCTTCGGGCCAGACCGTGCCTACACGGGGCTCGACCTGGACCACGTGATCCGCGACGGCGCGCTCGAGGAGCAGTACCGCTGGGTCGTGGAGCAGGCGGGGACGTACTGCGAGGTGTCGCCCTCCGGCGACGGGCTGCACCTGATCTTCCGCGGGCCCAAGCCCGAGGGGGCGGCGCGCTGCCGCCGCGGGCCCGTGGAGATGTACGACCACGACCGCTACTTCACCGTGACGGGCGACGTCTACGAGGGACACGGCGCCGTGGGCTCGAACCCCGGCGTGGTGGCGCGGGCCTACCGGACGTGGATCGAGCCGGAGGCCGCGACGCAACCGACGCTCGCCGAGGCCGGGCGCGGGCAGGGCGACGCCGCGTCGCCCGGCGACCTTTCCGACGAGGAGCTCGTGGAGCGGATGCTCGCCTCGCGCAACGGCGCGGCGATTCGTGCCCTGCTCGACGGCGACACGGGCGCCCAGGGCGGCGACCACTCGAGCGCCGACATGGCGCTGTGCAACCACCTGGCGTTCTGGTGCGCGGGCGACGAGGCGCGCATGGACAGGATCTTCCGCTCCTCGGGCCTCATGCGCGACAAGTGGGACTCGGGGCGGGCCGGCACGACCTACGGGCGGCAAACCATAGGTCGCGCCGTGGCGAACGCCACCGAGTTCTACCGGCCGAGGCAGGGGCGCGGGCGTGGCCATAGGCGCGACGTCGCGCGAAACACAAACAGATGTTCGACTACTGCGCCGCGCGTCTCGCAAGGGGTCTGCTCGGGGTCGGCGCTGCCCGAGGAGCCCACGGAGGTCTCGTTCGACGCCGCGCCCTCCGTCGAGGGCTGGCTCGTCGACGAGCGAGGGCGGCTGTGGACGGTGGACCGCGAGGGCGAGCTGCGCTACTCGGTGAGCTCGACCGCGCCCTGGATCGCATGCGACCTCGTGGACGTGGACACCGGCGACGTGCGCGCCCTCGTGCGCGTGGCGGTGCCGGGAGGCGTGCGGGAACGGGCCCTCGACCGCGACGTGCTCCTCAACCAGAGCCGCGTCATCGGGGCGCTGGCCCCCTTGGGCGCGAACGTCTCCTCGGCCAACGCCAAGGACGTCGTGCGCTACCTGACCGACTGCGAGCGGCGGCTGGGGTACGCCCGCCCGCGCTACCGCAGCGTGACGCACATGGGCTGGGCCTCCTCGCCCCTGGGCGCGTTCATGCCCTACGACCGCGAGGGCGACGAGGTGCGCTTCGACCCCGCGCCCGACGAGCTCGTGAAGGCCCGCCCCTTCATGGAGCCGGCCGGCACGCTTGCCGGCTGGGTGGCGGGCGTGGCTCCGGCGCGGGCGGCCTCGATGGCGTTTCGCTGCGTGATGGCGGCGTCGTTCGCCTCGCCGCTCGTGTCGCTCCTCAACGTGCAGACGTTCATCGTCTACCTGTGGGGGCGCTCGAGAAGCGGCAAGACGCCGACGCTCAAGGCGGCCGGCTCGGTGTGGGGCGACCCGACCGAGGGCGCGGACTCCTACTTCCGCACGTTCGCCGACACGCCGAAGTCGATCGTGAGGGCGGCGGCGCTGCTCCACGACATCCCGGTGATCGTGGACGAGCTGCAGAGCAAGGGCTCGCCGGGCGGCCAGGCGTCCAAGCGCATGGTGGTGGAGGACCTTCTCTACTCGCTTTCGCTCGGGCACGAGCGCGGGGCGCTCAACTCGGACCGCTCGATGATGCGGGCGGGCAGCTGGCGGGCGCTCACCCTGGCCACGGGAGAGATCCCCATCGTGGGCGACTCGACCCAGCAGGGCGCGGCCAACCGCACGCTCGAGCTCAACGCCGAGCCGTTCGGCGACGTGCGCGCCGCCCAGGCGATGCACCACCTCGTGGCCTCCGAGCACGGCACGGCGGGGCGGGCGTTCGTCTCGGCCCTGCGGCGCAACCCGCGGGAGTTCTACGTGGGCGAGTTCGCCCGCGTGCGCGACGCGGTGGGCGCGATGGCGTCGGGTCACCCGCAGGCCGACAACGTGGCGCTCCTGGCCTTTGCCGACGCGCTCGCGGAGTTCTACGTGTTCTCCTCGGGCTCCGAGTGGGCCTCGTGTGTGGACGGGGCGCTGGAACTCGCGCGCTGGGCGCTCGCCAACTCGACGGGCGCGGCGGGCGGCGACACGGACATGAAGGCGATCCAGTTCGTGGCCGAGTGGCTCGTGCGCAACCGCATCCACTTCGACGACTCCGCCGAGATGGACCGCCTGGAGCGCTGGGGCAGCTGCGAGGAGCACCGGGACCGCCCCGGCTTCATGTGGTGCGTGTTCTCGAGCGTGCTCGACCGGGCGCTTGCCGACGCGAACTTCGACCGCCAGAAGACGCTGCGCCGCATGGCGGACGAGGGCGTGCTGCTGACGGGCGCCGGGCGCGGGTTCACCCGGCAGAAGCGGTTCGCGAGCGGCAGCCGCGTCTACTGCGTCTGCATCGACAACGACCGGCTCGAGGCACTGCTCGAGGTTCCCACGGACGAGCAGGCCGGCTCGCCGTCTTGCGGGGTGGTCCCATGTTGAGACGCGGGTCAAGACGGGCGTATCGGCTGGTGAGGGTGCCCGTAGGTGGCTCTGTCCTCAACGTCTTTACGGGGATTGGGGAAATGGGGGCCACGCGCGCCCGCGCAGGCGCGCGCACGGGCGCGGGGACTTCCGTCCGGGAACTGGTCAAGACGGCGAGACGGGCGGCGTTCCCGCTGGTCGCGGGCGCGTCCCGCGTCTTGACCGCGCGGCATGGCGGGAGGCGGTGGCCATGAGGTGGACCGAGGAGCAGGACGACGTCCTGCGCGAGGTGAGCTTCCGCGGGGCCGCCTACGCCGCCGCCGAGATCGAGCGGAGGTGCGGAGCGCGCCACTCGGTGCGGGCCGTGGAGATGAGGGCGAGCCGCATCCACTGCTCGCTCGCCGTGCAGACGGTGTGCCCGGAGTGCGGCGCGGTGGGCGTGATGCTGAACCGGCAGACGGGCATGTGCCGGCTGTGCAGCGAACGCTACCACCTGGAGCAGGAGCGGGCGTTCAACGAGCAGCTGGAGCGCGAGCGCGAGGCCGTGGAGAACGGCGCCACGATCGAGGAGGTCCGCCGGGAGCGCGACCGGCTGCGGCAGCGGAACTCCCGGCTGTGCAGGAAGTACGGGCTGCCGGGCAAGCGGGGGTAGCCCCGCCGTGAACGGATTTGTGAGGAGGGCGCCCTCGCCCGGGGCGCCCTCCTCGCGCTTTGTGACGCGTGCGGACAATCACTGGCCATAAGGATGGAATAGGAGGCGGTGAGGCGCATGGGAAGACCGAAGCTGACGAAGGAGATGGTGGAGCAGGCCATTCGGCTCAAGGCCGACGGCCTGTCCAACGGCGACATCATCTGCGCGCTGGGCGTGCACGAGTCCACGTTCTACCGCTGGATCGGCGAGCCGAAGAACAAGCTGCAGCGCGAGTTATGCGAGGGACTAAAAAAGGAGGAGGCGGAGTTCAAGCACACGCTTCTCACGACGATCCGCGCGGCGGCGCTCGCCCGCAACCAGTACTGGACTGCGGCGGCGTGGCTGCTCGAGCGCAAGTTCCCCGACGAGTACGGCAAGGCCGAGCGGCAGCGCGACGACCGCGGCGGCGACGAGGCGCCGAAGATCGTGCTCGGCGTGGTGGCGCAGCCCGTGCAGGAGCGGCTGGACTTCTCGGCCGCGGGCGGCGCGGCGGAGGGGGCTTCTCCGCAGAGCTCTTCTCGGTCCTACCCTTCTGAGGCCGGTGGGGCGGCGTGATAAGCGCGGCGGACGTGGTGATACCGAGGTTCCACGACGTGCTGGGCGACGTGATGGCGCACGGGCACACGCACTACTGGCTGTACGGCGGGCGTGGGTCCACGAAGTCGAGCTTCATCAGCGTGGCGATCGTGCTCGTGCTTCTCGCCAACCCGGAGGCGAACGCCGTGGTGGTGCGCAGGTTCAGCAACACGCTGCGCGACTCGGTGTTCCAGCAGATGACGTGGGCGATCGCGGAGCTGGGGCTTGAGGCGTGGTTCTCGGCGCGGGTCTCTCCCATGGAGCTTACGTACAAGCCCACGGGGCAGCGCATCGTGTTCCGCGGGGCGGACGACCCGCTCAAGCTCAAGGGCGTGAAGTTCACGCGCGGCTACGCGGCCGTGACGTGGTTCGAGGAGCTCGACCAGTTCGACGGCATCGACGCGGTGAGGAGCATCCTGAACTCGCTGAGGCGCGGCGGCGAGGACTTCTGGATCTTCTACAGCTACAACCCGCCAAGGACGTTGTGGAGCTGGGTGAACCGCGAGAAGCTGGAGCGCGAGCGCAGGGCCGACACGCTCGTGCGGCAGAGCTCGTATCTGGACGTGGTGAAGAGCCACCCCGAGTGGCTGGGCGGGCCGTTCGTCGAGGAGGCAGAGTACCTGAGGGGGCTCGACGAGCAGGCGTGGCGGAGCGAGTACCTGGGCGAGGTGACGGGCACCGGCGGTTCCGTGTTCAACAACGTGCGCGAGGTGCGGCTCTCCGACGCGCAGTGCAGGGGGTTCTCGCGCACGCGCAACGGCATCGACTGGGGGTGGTTCCCCGACCCGTGGAGGTTCGTGCGCTGCGGGTGGGAGCCCGGCGAGCGCAGACTCACGATCTTCGAGGAGCTCTCGGCCAACAGGAAGACGCCCGCCGAGACGGGCGCCATGGTGGTGGGGGCGCTCACCTTCGCCGACGAGCCGGGGCGCGACACGTTTCTCCACGACGAGCTGATCTGGTGCGACGACACGCCGGACGGCAAGCAGTCCATGGCGACGTACCGGCGCGAGTTCGGGCTGCGGGCGCGGCCGGCCCGCAAGGCCAACATGCGGCGCATGAGCTACGAGTGGCTGGCGGGGCTGCGCGAGATCTGCATCGACCCGGTGCGGGCGCCCTTGGCCTACGAGGAGTTCCGCCTGAAGGAGTACCTGCGCGAGCGCGACGGCACGTGGGTGGACGAGATCCCCGACGGCAACGACCACTCCATCGACGCGGTGCGCTACGCGATGATGGACGACGTGCTGAGGGGCGCGTGAGGGGTTGTCGGCTGGGGCTTGGCCCTTCTCGGCACGCGCTTCTTCCTATAATCGTTGGAAAGCCGCGGCCGCTCCTTTCGGTCGTGCGCGGTGCGAGTCCCGCGTCCTTATGCGGCTGCGGCCAGGCGGCGGGGTGTTACCAGCCCCCGTTGCCGCGAAGGCGCCCCGTGCGTCGCCCTTTGGCGGCGTGTGGGGCGCCTTCGTCTTTCTCGGCTGGTCCTTGTTCTTCTCCGCGTGATGCGGCGTGTGATGCCCGATGCCCTTCTCGGCAGGCGCTTTGCCCTTTGCCCTTGTGACGGGTTGGGATGATGGCGCGGACGAGATGCGGGGTTAGGAGGGCGTATGGCCGAGGACGCGTATTGGGTGCCGGAGCACGTGAGGGCGTACCTGCGGGCGCTGGGGTTTCGGCTGCCGCTGGAGGACATGGAGGGGCACATCGCCGGGTGGGACCGGTGGATGCGCGCCGTCGGCGAGTTCTACGACTACCGCGACACGGACGGCCTGGGGCGGGTGTACGAGGTGCACCGCAGGAGCGTCATGCCCGCCATGAGGGTGTGCCGCGAGTGGGGGTCGCTCCTGCTCGACGAGAAGACGAGCGTGGTGTGCGGCCGTCAGGAGTGCACGGACTGGCTGGAGCGGTTCTTCTCGGCCACGGGGTTCTGGGGGCGCGCCCAGGAGACCGTGGTGCGGGCGTTCGGGCTGGGCACGGGGGCGTTCGCCCTGTGGCTGGACACGGCGAGGCGCGAGGTTCGCGTGCGCCACTACGACGCGCGCATGACGGTGCCGCTCACCTGGGACGCCGAGGGCGTGCGGGAGTGCGCCTTCGTGACGCGCGCCTTCGACCGGGGGCGTCCCGTGGACCAGCTGCAGATGCACCTCGTGGGCGCGGGCGGCGGGTACATCATCCGCACGGTGTGCTTCGACGCCGAGGGCAACGTGTGCCGCGTGCCCGGGGTGGCCGAGGAGGTCCGCACGGGCAGCGCCTGGCCCACGTTCGGGATCGTGCGGCCGGCGGTGCCGAACACGCGGGTGGACTGCTCGCCGTACGGTCAGAGCGTGTTCGCCGACGCGGTGGACGCGATACAGAGCGTGGACCTCGCCTTCGACGCGCTCATCAACGAGATAGACGCGGGCAAGATGCGCGTGTTCCTCTCGGACGTGATGTTCGACAGCGAGAAGGACGAGAAGGGCCGGCGCGTGCCGATCCCCTTCGGCAAGGGAGACTGCACGGTGTTTCGCAAGGTGATGAGCACCGAGGACACGATCACGGAGTTCGCGCCGGCGCTGCGGACCGAGGCCCAGAGCCGGGCCCTCCGGCTGGCCTTGCAGGTGCTCGGCGACCTCTGCGGCCTGGGGCTCAACTACTTCGACTTCGACAACGTGGGGTACGTGAAGACGGCCACGGAGGTCTCGAGCGACAACTCGGCCCTCATGCGCAACATCCGCAAGAACGAGAACGCCATGCAGGGCGCGATCTGCGGCGTGAGCCGGGCGCTGCTCGCCTGCGCGAGGACGCTCGGTGAGGACCTGCCCGACGAGGGGGACGTGGGCGTGCTCTTCGACGACTCGATCGTGCAGGACACGACGGCCGAGAAGAAGCAGGACATGGCCGAGGTGGCCGCGGGCCTCATGGAGACGTGGGAGTACCGGGCGAAGTGGTACGGGGAGAGCGAGAGGAAGGCGAAGGGCGTGTCTCAGTCCTCCTCGCACCTGCCCCACTCGAAGGAGGCGTTGTCCCAGAGGTAACAGACGTCCTCGCCGCTCTCGTCCGTGCCCTCGCACCTGAGTGAAATACCGTATGAATACGGCTCGGGAAGGGGGTCGCCTACGCGCATCAGGCCACCTCGGCCGGTATTAAGCTCGAAGCCGAGCTCGAAATCGAACTCGCCGATGGCGAAGGAGCAGCCTATGCCGAGAAGCTCCGCGTCGCAGGCCTGATCATTCCAGCGGGAGTACTCGAGGCTTTGCGGCACAACTTCTACGGGAAGCGCCCTCTCCAGGATTTTGCTGATCTCGCGGGCAATCATGTCTCCGAACTCGTCGTGGTAGTCGCGCTCTTGATCGGCGAACATGCCGTTCGATGTGGCGTCGCTCCTGTGCCAGACGTAGAAATCAAGGTGGAAAGGCAGGCCCTCGGCCAACCCGTCGTGGTGGTGGCTGTCCAGGAGCAGCCCGTGGTTCTCCGCCAGTGCCCTGAGGGCGAAGTCGAGGTCGAACAGGCGGTTGAAGTCCTCCTCGTCCGAATAGCCAAGGACGTCGGCCGCGAGTGACTCCGTCGTGGCGTTGAGGCCGTCTGGCCGGGTCTCCAACGCGAAGAGGATGGCCTCGGCGTCCGCCCTCGTTGACGCCGGTACCTTGAGCAGATCGTCGAGCTCCTCGCCGTTCATGGACGCCTCCTCGGTCGCAGCTTTACATGGGGCCATTATCTCCCCTATGGGGCGTAAGGCGGGCGACGGACTCGTTAAGTGAGCGAACGCGCAGGTGATGGGGTGTGAAAGTGTCAAATAACGCTGCACGCGGGGGCGGCGTTTGCGGGTAGTCTATAGGCACGGTCCAGAGGCAACGGATGAGAGGAAGGACGCTATGGGAAAGACGGCGGGCGGCAACTCGTGGTCGGCTCCGGGCGACGGCGCGAGGTTCATGTGCGACGACGGCGTGGTGCGCACCTGGGGCGAGATGACGTGCGACCTGGAGGCGGACGTGTACCCCTCGTGCGAGGAGGACTACGACACGCTGATGTTCTGCTTCGGGGCGAGGCCCGTGGCGTAGGGCTCGGGCGCATCGCGGCCGCATGGGCGGCGTCGGCTTCGGTCGGTGCCGCCCTTCTGCTTGCATGGCCCCGCCGCGCACGGGCAGACGCGGGCGGTGCGGACGAGCGCGGCAACCCAGCGCCAGCCCCCGCGCGGCGCGAGCGGCCGCCAGGCGGAGGCGACGCGGCGCGGCCGTGCGCTGGAATGGCCTTGCAGGAGGCCGGACGGCGGCGGAGGGCGCGGCTGAGCCCGCAGCGGAGGGCAGACGCGAAGCGGCTGGCCGAAGCCGTGGCGAAGACGCACCCGCAGCCGACGGGAGGCCGGGCGTTGACCATGCATGCGCACGGGCGTGGCGTGGCGCCGGAGCCCCGGGAGCGACGCGCGGGGGCTGGCGCGGAACGACCCTGATTCGGCAGCGCCGGCCGTGGCTGGCCGTGCGGGATGGGGCCAAAGGGGTGTCCTTCTCGATAACCCGGCATATCTCCGCCGCTTTTCTCGGCTGTTATAATCCAATGGCACAACGTGCGAGGTAGAGCGCACTGCTTTTCGTTTTTCCAGGAGGCACCACGATGAGCGACATCAACCTATTTCGTCTGAAGCCTGAGGTGTCACCCATCGAGCTCCACGCCGTGAGGCTCGAGAAGGAGATCCAGGCGCTCATCGAGCAGAACATGGAGACGTTCTTCGGCGTGAGGTTCCTCGCCACCGAGTACACGATCGCGCAGACGAGCGGGGCCGACGTGCAGGGCGGCCGCATCGACAGCCTGGGCATCGACGAGAACATGTGCCCCGTGATCTTCGAGTACAAGCGCGACGCCAACGAGAACGTCATCAACCAGGGGCTCTTCTACCTCGACTGGCTCATCGACCACCAGGCGGACTTCAAGCTGCTCGTGATGGAGAGGCTCGGCAAGGCCGAAGCCGACGCGATCGACTGGAGCAGCCCGGCCGTCTACTGCATCGCCAACGCCTTCGGGAAGTACGACCTGCACGCCATCAAGCAGATGAACCGCAACATACGCCTCATTCGCTACGCCAACGGCGGCGATGTTCTTATGTTCGAGTACCTCAACTCGCCCTCAACGAGCGCGGCAAGCCCTGCCGTCTCCTCTGCGGCGCAAGGCTTGGGTCCCAGGTACACGCCCGACAAGACGTTCGCCCAGCAGTACGAGGGCACAACTGACGCTCTGAGGGAGATCGTCGACGAGGTGCGACGCTATATGGCTGCGCTCGGCAACGACGTGTCCGAAAACGCTCTCAAGCTGTATCTCGCCATCAAGAAGGCGCGCAACATCGTTTGCGTCGAGGTGAACAGGACCCGCGTGATCCTGCACCTGCACCTGGATCCCGACACGGTGGAGCTCTCCGACATCGTGATAGACGCCCGCGAGAAGGGCCACTGGGGCACGGGCGACCTGGAGTGCAGCCTGCGCACCATGGACGAGCTCGAGAGCGTCAAGCCGCTGCTTGAGCGGGCGTATCTGGAGAACTAAAGCTCACGAGCTGGTCGGCGGTCCCGTTAACGTGTGGACATTTTCAGCTCCGGCCGCCGTTGGGTTGCCTTGGGACTGCGGCGAGCCCTGCCGCCCACGCGCGCACAGCCAGACGCGGGCGGTGCGGACGAGCGCGGCAACCCAGCGCGGGCCCGCCCATGCGTGGCTCAGACGGACACGAGGCCCGGGTGACGCGGCGCGGACATGCGCCCGCCTCGCTTGCAACAGGCCGCCCGCGAGCGTAGGCGGCTGGCTGAGCCCGCTGCGGTGGGCTGACGCGAAGCGGCTGACCGCAGCCGTGGCGAAGACAGACGCCGGAGCGACCGGGCGGCCGCAACGTGGCCCGTGCACGCGCATGGGAGCGTCGCGGCACCCGGGCCCCGGATGAGACGCGCATGGGCGAGGCCCGCGCGATGCGACCCGCGACGAGCAGCGCCGTCCGTGGCTGGCTGTGCGGGGATGGGCGGCAGAAAAATTCAAACCAACGGCATGCGCTGCCGTTTCGCTCGCGGCTTGATGCCGACACGTGTCCGCTCTGCTAGAATTTGCTTCAGTCTGTTGTATTGCACTCTGCAAGCGAACGGGGGCGCCGGTGAAGTACTCCGACCTTATTGACGGCCATGCCTCGAGCAGTGAGATGAGATCCTTCCTGGTTGAGGGAAAGAACGTCGCCGTCACGGTTCGAATCCCGGAGAACATGCGCGACGCCGCCAAGGAGGCCGCCGAGCTCAATGGCGTGAGCTTCACCGCGCTCGTGAAGATGAGCCTCATCGAGTATCTGGCGAAGGAGGGGCGGTAGGCATGGAGTTCCTGGATAACGTTGGCCAGAACAGGCTTGGCGATGCGCTCGCGAGCTCGATCGACGAGGGCGCCAAGCTCTCGATAATCAGCAGCTACTTCACGGTTTTCGCGTACGGCGAGCTCAAAGAGGAGCTCTCCCGGGTCGACTCTGTCCGCTTTCTCTTTAGCGAGCCGACTTTTGTCAAGCAAATGTCGCGCGACAAGGATCCGCGCGAGTTCGAGATTTCCCAACAGTCTCGCGAGCGCAGCATCGGCGGCATCGGCCTTGAGCTGACCCTTCGCAACAAGATCAACCAGCGGGCGATCGCCCGCGCGTGCGCCGACTGGGTTCGGTCAAAGGGCGACTTCCGCTCCGCCAAGGTGTCCGGAGTAATCCAGCCCGGCGGTACCTATGTCGTGGAGAACCCAGGGGGAGAAACTCATGCGTTTACGGGCGCCGTGGCCGACTTTACCCAGGAGGGGCTGGGCTATGAGCGCCGGCCCAATGCCGTTACGTTCGTGAGCCATTATGAGGGGACCTCGGAGACGGCCGGCCTCAAGGCCATGTTCGATTCCGTTTGGGGCAATCCCGCCATGGTTGCGGACGTCACGGAGGAGGTCGCCAACCAGGTGGGCACGCTCTATCGCGAGAACCCGCCCGAGTTCGTCTACTTCCTCACGCTCTACCACCTGTTCCGCGACTACCTCGCCGATGAGGACAACGACCTGCGCCCCGGCCTCAAGTTCGAGGAGTCCGTCGTCTGGAACAAGCTCTACGACTTCCAGAAGGACGCCGTCGTGGGCGCCATACGCAAGCTCGAGAAGTACAAGGGCTGCATCATCGCTGACTCCGTGGGCCTGGGCAAGACCTACGAGGCTTTGGCCGTCATCAAGTACTACCAGGAGCGCAACGACCGCATCCTCGTGCTGTGCCCGAAGCGCCTGCGCGACAACTGGACGCTGTGGACCCAGGACAACGACGACCGTAACCCGCTGGCGGACGACCGCCTCAACTACACGGTGCTCAACCACACGGACCTCTCGCGCTACTCCGGCATGAGCGGCGACGTGGACCTCGAGCACCTGCGCTGGGGCCACTACGACCTGCTCGTCATCGACGAGAGCCACAACTTCCGCAACAAGAGCACGGACGCCGAGAAGAAGGACCGCTACACGCGCCTCATCGAGGACGTCATCAAGAGCGGGCGCCGCACGAAGGTCCTCATGCTCTCGGCAACTCCCGTGAACAACCGTCTGCTGGACCTGCGCAACCAGATCGAGCTCATCACCGAGGGCGACGACGCCTACCTGGCGGACACCGACGGCATCGAGTCCATAACGCAGGTGTGTCGCCAGGCCCAGGCGCGCTTCAACGAGTGGAGCAAGCTCCCGGACGCCGACCGCACCACCGAGAGCTTCGTGAACGCCGTCAATGCCGACTACTTCAAGCTCCTCGACGTGCTCACCATCGCTCGCAGCCGCAAGCACATCACGAAGTACTACGGGGCCGCCAGCGGCACGTTCCCGCGGCGCAGGAAGCCGATCTCCATCACGACGCCCATCGACTCCGCGGGCGAGCTGCCGCCCATATCCGAGCTTAACGACATGATCGCCCAGCTCACGTTCGCGCAGTACCAGCTGCTCTCCTACGTGCGCGCCGACAAGCGCCGGAAGTACGAGGACCGCTACGGCGACACCTGGGGCAAGGACTTCGAGAGCCAGGTGCACCGCACTGGCGCCGTCGCCAACCTCATGCGCGTGAACGTGCTCAAGCGCATGGAGTCCTCCGTGAACTCCTTCCGTATCACGCTCGGCCGCATCCTGGAGGGCTGCGAGGGCCTGCGCGCCCGCCTCGACGACCCGGCCGCCATGGGAGCCGGGGGCTACGACGCCGCGGGCGTCGAGGACGGCATGGACGACGACGACGCCGAGGAGCTCGAACGGGGCGGCAAGGTCCGCGTGGACCTGCGCGACGTGGACGCGCTGCGCCTCGGGCAGGATCTCGACTTCGACATTGCGGTGCTGCGCCGCCTTCTCGACTATGCGAACTCCGTGACGCCCGCGCGCGACGCCAAGCTCAACCGTCTTTACGAGTTCATCGCCGACAAGGCGCGCAACCCCTACAACCCCGGCAACCGCAAGGTGCTCGTGTTCACGGCGTTCGCGGACACGGCCGACTACCTCTTTGACCAGCTGGCCCCGCGACTCAAGGCGGAGCTCGGCCTGGAGTGCGCCGAGGTGGCCGGCAGCGCGAACCGCACCTACTCGCTCAAGCTCGAGCGCTCCACGTTCGAGAACATCCTGGCGCACTTCAGCCCCGTCTCCAAGGAGCTGCCCGAGGCCGCCCGCGATGCCGGCGAGATAGACGTCGTCTTCGCCACGGACTGCATCTCCGAGGGCCAGAACCTCCAAGACTGCGACTGCCTCGTCAACTACGACATCCACTGGAACCCCGTACGAATCATCCAGCGCTTCGGCCGCATCGACCGCCTGGGCTCCACCAACGCCCAGATCCAGCTCGTCGACTTCTGGCCCGACATCGAACTGGACGAGTACATCCAGCTCGAGGGGCGCGTCAAGGGTCGCATGGCGCTCCTGGACGCCTCGGCCACCGGCGAGGAGAACGTCTTCGAGTCCAAGGCGTCGGATGAGATGAACGACCTCAAGTACCGCCGTCAGCAGCTCCAGCAGCTGAAGAGCGAGGTGCTCGATCTCGAGGACATTTCGGGTGGCATCTCCATCACGGACTTTGCCTTCGACGATTTCCGAGTGGAACTGCAGCGCTACGGGAAAGAGCATCCCGGCTTGCTCGAGAACTCCCCGGCCGGCCTGCATGCCGTGGCGCGCATCCCCGACGAGCTGCGGGAGTCCGTGGCGTCGGGCGTCATCTTCTGCCTCCGCCAGAACGACGAGGGCAAGGACCCCAAGGACTCCAACCCGACCTTCCCTTACTACGTGGTCTACGTCTCTCAGGACGGCGACGTCATGACCAAACACACGCAGCCCAAGCAGGCGCTCGACATCATGCGAGCCGCCTGTGCGGGCGAGGCTGAGCCCATCGCCGAGCTTTGCCGCGCCTTCAATCGCGAGACGCGCGACGGCGAGCGCATGGACGCTTATACCGACCTTCTGGACAAGGTCGTCGCCGCCATCAACGGCGTGCAGCAGGACAAGGGAATCGAGAGCCTGTTCAGCCTTGGCGAGGTGGGCTCCGGCACGAGCCTGGGCTTCGACGACTACTCGCTCGTGAGCCTGGTGGTGCTCAGATGAGCGGACTCAGATGGAACGACTGGCTGCGCCTGCCCGAGGCGGCGCTCGCGGGCGACAGGCGCATACCAAAAACCGTGCTTACGCGCCAGGCGCAGCTCACGAGAACCGAACAGAGGGTGCTCGACCGCGTTGGCGCGCTCACGCACTTCGCCACCGTTCAGAAGTCTACGACGCGCATCGCGCCCACTGTCGACGACGAGCGCGACATCCAGAGCGTGCTGTTCCTGCGCTGCGAGCTGACCCGCGGAGCGGCCTACGCCGAAGTCGCGAGGCTCGTCCACAAGTGCTTCCCCAACCCGACGGTGATTCTGTTCGGCGACGAGGGGGAGGCGTGCGTATCGGTGGCCACGACACGTAGGAGCCTCGCCAAGCAGGGTGCCACGGTCATCGACGCCATCGAGTCGACGGGGGCCTTCGACCCGGACGACAAGAGATTCGAGCCGTTCCTGGACGCGATTTCGTTCGAGCGGTTGCCGCAGGCTGATTTGCTGGCTTACCTGGGCGGCATTGCCTGGGCGGTACGACTCTCGCGCGCGGTGCCGTCGCTCGGGTTTTACCCAACGTGCTCCAATGACGACCTGGGACGACTTGAAGGACTGATTGCGCGACGGGACGAGCTCGCGGCGCAGGTCGCCTCGATGCGGGAGCTGAGACGAAGCAAGGACATCTCGCTGAACGACTCGGCGCGCCTGAGAATTGAGCTAAAGAAGCGGGAGACGGAGCTTGGTCAAACGACCGATGAGATAAAGGAGATCTGCAATGGCTGAAATCGAGAAGATGGACCTCGAGTCCGAGAACCTTGTGGACGATCGCCTGGCCCGGCTCAAGGAGCTGATGCCCGAGGTGTTCTCCGAGGGCGGCATCGACTTCGACAAGCTACGACTGGAGCTGGGCGACGAGGTTGACGAAGGCCAGGAGCGCTACGCGTTCACGTGGCCCGGCAAGGCCGACGCCATCCGGCAGTCCCAGACGCCGAGCACCGCCACGCTGCGTCCCTGCGTGGAGAAGAGCCGCGGCCGCGACGGCGAGGACGGCAACTTCGACTCCGACAACATCTACATCGAGGGCGACAACCTCGAGGTGCTGAAGCTTTTGCAGCGCGGCTACCACGGCAAAGTGAAGATGATCTATATCGATCCGCCGTACAACACGGGTCACGACTTCGTCTACAAGGACAAGTTCGGCGACACCATCGAGAACTACAAGGAGCAGGCGGGCCTGGCTGGCCAGTCCAACGCCGACACGAGTGGCCGCTACCACAGCGACTGGTGCTCGATGATGTATCCCAGACTTAGATTGGCCCGGGAATTGCTGAGCGATGACGGAGCTATCTTTGTCTCGATAGACGATAATGAAGTAACAAATTTAACGAAAATAATGGACGAGGTCTTTGGTGAAAGATGCCGTGTAGCTCTCATTTGCCATAAGGCTCGTGCCTCAGTTTCCAATGACAAAATAATATCGCCCAATCACAATACCGTGGCCTTTTATGCGAAATCGATTGAAAGACTTGAGGCTCTCAGGAAATTCATCGGCGATGATCCCTGCTTAGATGGCTTTGGCGAAAATGATGACGACGGGCGTGGGCCGTATCGACTCGTGCCTGTTGATGGTCCTGGCGGCGCGAAAAAGGGAAACCCGCATTACGAGTTTCTCGGCGTTGAAGGTTACTGGCGTTTTTCTCAAGAAACCATGCAGGAGAAATACGATGAAGGCCTCGTTGTCAAACGAGGTAACAGTCTATATCAGAAATACTATCAAAGCAGAGCCGCTGAGACTAGAAAGACCCTAACAACTTGGTGGGATGATGCCGGCTTCACTTCTTCTGCGACGTCTAAGCTCAAAGATCTCATGGGCGGACCATCCTTTGATACGCCCAAACCGCTCGAGTTGGTTGAGCGTATGTTGAAGATGATTACTTATGCTGATGGTTCTGCCATTGTGCTTGATTTCTTTTCTGGTTCCGCAACAACGGCGCACGCGTTAATGAATATCAATCTCGAATATGGTGGTAACAGGCAGTACATCATGGTCCAACTGCCTGAGGTTACAGCTGATAAGTCGGCAGCTAAAGAGGCGGGATATTCAACTTTAACTGAAATTGGTGAAGAGCGTATCCGTCGCGCTGGCGACAAGATTAAGGCCGAGGTTGAAAAGGCAAACGCCCAACCCGAGCTCGGCGAAGAGCCCAAGAGGCTGCCGGACATCGGCTTCCGCGTATTCGCGCTCGACGAGTCCGGCATCGAGAAGCCCAAGCCCGGCGAGCTCGCTCTCGATGTGGTGAAGCCTGGCCGTACCGACATGGACATCGTATTCGAAATGATGCTTAAATGGGGCCTGGAGCTGACGCTCCCCATCGAGAGGGGGGAAGCTGCTGGCTACCCCGTTTACTCCGTCGCGTGCGGCGAGCTCATGTGCTGCCTGGCGCCTGATCTCACCATGGAGGCGCTCGAGGCCATCGCCGGCATGGAGCCCCATCGCGTTCTCATGCGCGACTCCATCCTCACCGACACACTCAAGCTCAACGCCGTGCAGATCTTCAAGCGCGTTGGGGAGCGCACGGGTATCGAGGTAGAGCTGAGGACGGTGTAACTGATGACGCTGGAACTGAAATATTCCGCCGACCAGGAGCACCAGGTCGAGGCCGTCGAGAGCATCTGCGACCTATTTCGAGGCCAGGAGTTCATGGACTCCGACTTTGTCGCGGAGATGGGCACCGGCCTTCTGGAGGGACAGGTCACCCAGGTGGGCCATGCCAACGGCCTGCGCCTGTCCGGCTCTCAGCTGGAACGCAACCTGCACGCCATCCAGGAGGGCAACGCACTTGCCCCCACAAGCGTCCCCACCGACGGCCGCCTGCGCGACTTCACCGTTGAGATGGAGACGGGCACCGGCAAGACCTACGTCTACATCCGCACCATCTATGAGCTCAACCGCCGCTACGGCCTCACGAAGTTCATCATCGTCGTGCCGAGCGTCGCCATCCGTGAGGGCGTGAAGAAGAGCTTCGAGAGCACCAAGGGCCACTTCGACGTGCTCTACGACAAGACGCCGCTCGAGTGCTTCGTCTACGACTCGGGCAAGATGGACCGAATCAACGGGTTTGCCGTCTCGAGCTCCATCCAGGTGATGATCATCAACATCGGAGCCTTCGACAAGGACAACGACTTCGACGAGGACGAGATAGCCGAATCTATGGACGGAAGGGACAAGCGCAACCTGTTCCATCGCCCGAGCGAGAAGCTCATAGGCGGTCAGAGCCCCCGCGAGCTCGTGAGCTCGTGCAACCCGATCGTCATCATCGACGAGCCGCAGAGCGTCGACTCGACCACCAAGCGCAAAAAGGCCATCCGCAGCCTGAACCCGCTGTTCGTGCTGCGCTACTCGGCCACCCACAAGGAGGCCTACAACAAGGTATACCGCCTGACCCCCGTTGACGCCTTCCAGCGCGGCCTGGTCAAGGGCATCACCGTCGACTCGGTGCTCTCGCAAGAGGACCTCAACGGATCTTACGCGAGGCTCGAGTCCACGAAGATCGCCTCCTCCATAACCGCCAAGCTGACCATCGACGTCCGCCAAAAGGACGGTTCCCAGAAGCGCAAGAAAGTGACCGTCAAGACGGGCGACGACCTGTTTCCCAAGAGCGGCGAGAACACCGACTACGAGGCCGGCTGGGTGGTGAACAACATCTCCGCAGCCGCGGGAGACGAGTGGGTCGAGTTCCAGAACGGCGAACGCATCGAGCTCGGCCAGGCCGTCGGTGACGTTGCCGCCGAGGCCATCAAGCGCGCACAAATCAAGAGCACCATCGAGGACCACCTGCAGCGTCAGCTCGAGCTCTATCCCCGCGGCATCAAGGTGCTCTCCCTCTTCTTCATCGACAAGGTGGACAAGTACCGCCTGTACGACCCGGTGCGCAACGGCGAGTACGCTCAGATGTTCGAGGAGGAATATACTGCGGCTGTGAGCTCGGAAAAGTGGCGCGAGCGCTACTCGGCCGCGGGCGTTCCTCTGGACACCGACGCTACCGCCGTGCACTCGGGCTACTTCTCTCAGGACGGCAAGGGGCGCCTGAAGAACACGACTGACGCGGCGGCCTCCGCCGCCGACATCTCCACCTTCGAGACCATCATGCAGGACAAGGAGACGCTGCTCTCCTTCCCCGCGGATGACGACGACCCCGAGACGCACGCGAAGAAGCGCATCCAGTTCATATGGAGCCACTCGGCGCTCAAGGAGGGCTGGGACAACCCCAACGTGTTTCAGATCTGCGCGCTCGTGGAGACCAAGGACAAGATGACCAAGCGTCAGAAGATCGGGCGCGGCCTTCGCCTGTGCGTGAACCAGGACGGCGAACGCTGCTACGACGATGGCGTGAACGTCCTGACCGTTATCGCCAACGAGAGCTACGACTCGTTCGCCGGCGGCCTGCAAACGGAGCTCGAGGAGGATGGCTACCGGTTCGGCATTCTCACCGCCGAGTCGTTCTCGAACGTCGTGGCTGAGCGCGGAGATGGGACCGAGGAGCTTCTGGGCTACCGGAAGTCCAAGGTCATCTTCGACTCTCTCAAGCGGCAGGGCCTCGTTGACGCAAAGGGCAAGATCACGCCTGAGCTCAAGCAGGCTGCCGAGCAGGGCCGTGTTCCCATGCCGGAGGGCATGGAGGACACCAGGCCCGAGGTTGAGGGCATCATCCTCAAGAAAGCCCAGAAGCTCCAGATCCGCGACAAGGCCAAGGAGGTCGAGGTCGAGCTCTGCAAGGACGTGACCGCCGACCCGGTCTTCCAGGAACTCTGGGAGCGCATCCGCAAGCGCACGCGCTTCGAGGTAGATGTTGACTCCGACAAGCTGGTCGAGAATGCGTGCGAGGAAATCGCCAAGATGCCCGAGGTGAAGGCGCCCGAGATCCTGAGCACCCGGGCGGACCTGACGGTGGATGGCGCCGGCGTGACCGCAGAAGCGCGTTCTTCCGCTCTCGTGCGGACGGCGGGGCGCGCGGCATACGACTTGCCCGATCCCATCGCGGAGCTGCAGGACGCCGTCGGACTTACCCGTGCCACCATCAAGCGCATCTTGGAGGGCTGTGGGCGCTATGACGAGTTTCCGCTCAATCCCGCGTTGTTCCTCGCGCAGGTCGCCTCCAAGTTGAACAAGGCCAAGGCTGTTGCCATCGCCAAGGGCATCAAGTACACGAAGCTTCCCGAGGAAGAGTGGTACACGATGGAGGACCTGGCGCCAGGCGACCTGAAGGCATACCTTGGGCAGAACGCTTGGGAACCCGCTCACCACAAGAGCCTCTACAACTACGTCGTCTACGACTCGTCGTCGGTCGAGAAGCCCTTTGCCATGGAGCTCGACCAGGCCGAGGAAATCAAGGTGTTCGCGAAACTCCCGGGCAGCTTCAAAATCGACACGCCGCTGGGCAGCTACAACCCCGATTGGGCCTACGTGCAGGAGATTGAGGGCGAGCATCGAGTCTATTTCGTGACGGAGACCAAGGGCGGCGGCAACAACGACATCCACACCCGTCCGACCGAGCAAGGAAAGATCGACTGCGCCGAGAAGCACTTTGCCACGCTCGCCGAACCCGATCTCAAGTACGTCGTTCGGACAACATACCGGTAGGTTTTCGCGAAGCCTGCGTCTCACAACCGAATAGCACCGCCTTTGTGACGCCCGCTTAGATTTCTCGCATGGGAAATCGAGGCGGGCGTCTTTTTTCGTGCGCCTCCCGACGCGAGAGGCGGTCCGCATGGACGGTGAGATCGATGGCGCGCAAGAGACGGGCCAAGAGCAGCAGGGGCAGCAAGTCGGCCAGACGGCCGGCGGCGAGCAATCGCAGCAGCAAGAAGCGAAGCCGGTAGGCACGGCTTCCACCGACGAGGAGATCCGCGCGGCGCTGGCCGAGCGCGACCAGAGGATCGCCGAGCTGGAGGCGCAGGTGGCCGAGGCTTCCAAGACGGTCGAGTCGGCCGAGGCGTTGGCCAAGCAGATCGAGGAGCTGAAGGCGTCCGCCGACGAGGAGCGCGTGGGCTTCGAGCTGAGGCTCGCGGGCGCCCGCAGCGTGACGGCGGCGCGCGCCCTTCTCGCCGAGCACGGCGGCGACGTCGCCAAGCTCAAGGAGGCCGAGCCCTGGCTTTTCTCGGGCGTCGAGCCCCAGAGCGGCGCGACCGGGCTTGAGCCCGCCGGTGCCGCGAAGGCCGACGACAAAGAGATGAGGCGCTGGCGCGAGATCGCCGGCCTGGAGGACGAGGAGTAAGCCCATGGCGAACAAGATCGCATCCGCGAAGAACTACACGACCATCCTGGACGCCGTCTACCAGCGCGAGGCGGTGTCCTCGGTGCTGAACTCGCCGGCTCGCTTGAGCCGCGCGGGCAAGAACGCCAAGGAGATCATGATCCCGAAGATCTCGGTGACGGGACTGGGCGACTACACGCGAAACGTGGGCTACAAGACCGGCTCGATCGACTTCTCCTATGAGACGAAGACGTTCGGCTACGACCGCGGCATCAAGCTGCTCGCCGACGTGATGGACGTCGAGGAGGCCGGCGTCATGGACTGCTTCGTGCAGGCGGGTGCCGAGCTCCAGCGCACGCAGGTGGCCCCGGAGGCGGACGCCTACACGTTCGCCCAGATCGCGGGTCACGGGGGCGTGACCGAGGACAACGACGACTTCGCCGACGCCGAGGCGGGCGACGTGCTCGCTCGCCTGCGCGAGGTGACGAGCGCGATGGACGAGGCGCAGGTCTCCGCCGGCAGCCGGATCCTGTTCATCACGCCGACGCTCAAGGGCGTGCTCGATGACTACTCGCTCGCCAACCCGGCGCGCTCGAACCGTGTGCTCGAGCGCTTCAGCCGCGTCGTGGAGGTGCCGCAGGTGCGCTTCTGGACGCACATCGACCTGCTCGCCGGCGACGGGGACCGCTTCGGCTACGCTCGCGCCGTCGGCGACTACGTGAAGACCGCCGATACCGAGCTCGTGCCCGGCAAGACGTACTACCAGAGCGCCCTGGGGTTCTACGAGCCGGTCTCCTCGCCGACGAAGAGCGGCCTTGCCAACTACTACGACCAGGTGGGCGCGGGCTACCCGATCAACTTCATGGTGGTCGAGAAGTCCGCCGTCATCAAGTTCGACAAGCACGTGGCGAGCCGCGTGTTCTCCCCGGACGAGCTGGAGAACCTGGACAGCTACATGATGAAGTACCGCAAGTACGGGATCGTGGAGCTGTTCGACAACAAGCTTGCCGGCGTGCGCGTGAGCGCGAACCGCAATGCCTAGCGACGCCCGTCCGGTGACCTACCGGTTCTACCTGGACTCCTACGGGGGCACCCTGCCCGCCGACGCCTTCGCCGAGGCGCTGCCCGCCGCCCTGCGCCTCATGCGCTCGGTGACGGGCGGGGCCTGGCCCGACGCGGACTGGTTCGAGCCCGACGCCGACGCCTGGCGCCGGGCCTGCTGCGCGGCGGCCGAGGCGTTCGCGGAGTTCGGCGAGGGTCGCGTGGGCGGCGTGGCCGTGGGCGACTTCAAGCTGACGAACTACATGGAGAAGGGCACGACGGGTCGCGAGGTGGCGCTCGAGGCCGTGATCGCCGAGCTCACCGGCACGGGCGTCTCCTTCTGC
Source organism: uncultured Ellagibacter sp. (assembly GCA_934654815.1). GTDB lineage: Bacteria > Actinomycetota > Coriobacteriia > Coriobacteriales > Eggerthellaceae > Ellagibacter. Next base: position 54,243 of record CAKUGU010000005.1, on the reverse strand, counting down.
GGGGTGGGCTAGATGAGGTACCTGCGGCCGATACCGAGGCGCCTCCTGCCCGACGACATGCTCGTGTGGCCGAGCGACGGCAAAGGCGGATTCCTGGCGACGCGGATGGTGCGCCACGTGCGCCTGGAGTGGGAGCAGGACGCCGTTGACGACGCCCACCGCTCGGCCGACGCGGGGCGCGGCCGGGTGTTCGTGGACGCCTCGAACTCCGACGGGGCCTTTGAGGTGCCGGTGGGCTCGCGGGTGCTCGTGGGCGCGGGGCCGTCCATGCACGTGGTGGCGTGCAGGCGCTGCTGCGTCATCCGCGGCGTGGTGCACCACTGGGAGCTGACGCTCCGATGAGCGCGGCGGCGATGGCGGCGGGGGTGCTCGCGGGGCTCGGCTACACGAACGTGTTCACAACCCCACCCTCCGCGCTCGTCTGCTGCGAGCCCATCGTGCTCGGCTCCGCCGGCTGGGAGCGCGAGTCGCGCCTGGCGGACGGGAGCGAGCGCGGGCGCGAGACCGTGCGGGTGCTCGTGTGCTGTGACTGCGCGCGCGACGCCGAGGCGACGTGCCGGGCCGTGGAGCGGGACCTGCGGGGCGCGGCTTGGCCCGCGGGCACCGCCGATGGAGAGCGCGTCGTGTCCGTGGACGCCGACATGCCCCGGGGCCTGGGCCGGGACGGCTCGGGCCGCTGGCTCTGGGGATTCGACCTGGAATGCGTGGTGGTGAGGGACTATGGCTGACAAGACGAGAGGCGGGCGCGGCGTGGACGACCGCGACGTGGTGCGCAAGGCGGATGCCGGGAGGCGCGCCGCCGCGCGCGACGCGGGTGCGACCGAGCGCATCGGGCGCGAGCAGCAGCGCCGCGCGACGGCCTACGGGCGCGCGAGGGGCCAGCTGTGAGCTCGATCGCCTACTGCGGGCGGGACTTCTCGCCCTACGTGCAGGCCGAGCTTATCGACCCCGGGGCGCACGTCGTGGCGCCCCGCACGCTTGCCGTGCCCGGCCGCGCGGGCGCGGCGCTTCTGGGCGGCGAGGTAGAGCCGCGGGTGCTCGCGGTGCGGCTGTTCTGGGACGGCGGACGGGGCCTCGGGGACGCCGGGCGCGCCGGGGTGCGCCACCGGCTGCGGTCGTGGCTGCTCGCCCCCGCGGGCGGCGAGCTCACGGTGCCTGGCGACCCCGAGGTGACGTACCGCGACGCGGTGTGCACCGGATGCGACGGATGGTCGAGCCTGTTCGAGGACGGGTCGTGCGAGGTGGAGTTCACGTGCTTCGACCCGATCGCCTACGGGCGGCACGTCGAGGCGGCGGAGGCCCCAGTGGCCGTCGGCGGGACGTGGCGCACCTGGCCGATCGTGCGGCTCGTGGCGGTGGTCGGCGGTTCGGTGTGCGTCGGCGACGGCGGGACCGGGAGGTCCGTGCGCGTCGAGCGGGCCTTCTCGGCCGGCGACGTGGTGGAGCTCGACTTCCTCGCCGAGACGGTGCGGGTGAACGGCGCGGACGCCTCGGCCGACGTGACGCTCGACAGCGACTTCTTCGCGCTCGAGCCGGGCACGCGCCCCCTGCAGTTCTCGGGTTGCTCGGCGCATGTCGTGAGCTTCTACGAGAGGTGGGCCTGATGGCGGCGCCGACGCTGCACCTGTTCGACCGGTTCGAGGGACGCCTGGGCATCCTGCCGACGGTGGGCGCCGTCACGCACACCGAGGAGCTCGGCGGCGAGAACACGATCGAGTTCGACTGCCTGGCCGCGCCCGAGAAGGGCGACCGGCTCGTGTGGCTCGACCCCGAGGACGGGATCTGGCGCGAGCACGAGGTGGTGCGCACCGACGAGCCGCTCGGGATGCCCGCGCACGTCTACGCGGAGTCCTCCGTCTGCGAGTGCCTGCGCGACTTCGTCGAGGAGGCGCAGCTCGTGAGCAGGACCGCCGCCCAGGCCATGGCGGCGGCGCTCGCGCCGACCCGCTGGGCGCTCGGCGCGGTGGACGTGGGAGACGCCAAGCGGGGCTGTTTGCTCTACCACACGAACGCGCTCGCGGCCCTGCGGCGCGTCGAGGAGGTCTGGGGCGGCGAGCTCGAGTGCTCGGTGGCCGTCGAGGGCGGGCGCGTCTCGTCGCGCACCGTGTCTCTGCTGTCGCGGCGGGGCCGCTGGCGCGGGGCGCGGTTCTCCTACGGCAAGAACATGGCCGCCTGCACGAGGACCGTGCTCGAGGACGAGGTGTTCACCGCGCTCTACGGCTTCGGCCGGGGCCTCGCGATCGTCGGCGAGGACGGCGAGGCGACGGGCGGCTTCACGAGACGCCTCACGTTCGGCGAGGCGAACGGCGGCGTCAACTGGGTCGGCGACGAGGAGGCCCGCGAGCGCTGGGGCCGCTGGGACGCCGCGCGGGGCGAGAAGGTGCACAGCTTCGGGCAGGTGACGTTCCCGCAGTGCGAGAGGCCCGACCAGCTGCTCGCGCTCACGCGGGCGGCGCTGGCCGACGCCGTGCGCCCGAAGGTGAGCTACGAGGTGGACGTCGCCCTCATCGACGGCGGCGTGCCGGTGCGGCTCGGCGACGACGTGGCCGTGGTGGACTCCTCACGGACGCCCGAGTGGCGGCTGCGCGCCCGCGTCGCAAGGCGCGTGCGGGAGCTCGACGCCGGGACGTGCGCGTGCCGCGTGACGCTCGGCACCGTGGAGCGCGCGACCTGGGCGGTCGCGGCGGACACGGCGGCGCGCGTCGTGGCCGTCGAGGAGACGGCGAGCGCGGCCTCCGACAAGGTGGCCGCCATGGACGAGATCGACCTCGGGGAGATGGGGTTCTAGATGGCTGACGTGAAGGTGGCGGCGCTCGAGCGCGACGGGCTGAAGGAGGTTACGTGGGACGCGTGCGACGAGCTTCTCGGCGGGGCGCTCGTGGCCTCGCCGGGCGACGCGCGCGGGCGCGGGATCGCGCTCTCGGTGACGCGCGGCGGCGAGGCGGTGGACCTCACCGGGGCATCCGCCTACCTGGTGTGGCGGCACCGCGAGACGAGGCGGCGCGGGTGCGTGCCTTTCTCGGCCGACGACGCGTCCCAGGGGCGCTTCTCCGTGTTCTACCCCGCGGCCATGGCGTCCGAGGAGGGCACCGTGGAGGCGCAGGTGATGCTGAGCTGGGGCGGGCGGGCCCTGAGCTCGCGGACGTTCTCCATCCGCGTCGAGCGCGTTCTCGCGGGCGACGGCGGCGACGAGGACGGATTCTCGATGTTCGTCGAGGCGATCAAGCGCCTGGAGGGCATGGCGCTCGACGCGGTGGACGCCGCAGGCGCCGCCGCCGACGCGGCGCAGGGCGCGGCCGACAGACTGCTCGCGGCGAAGGAGGCCGGCGAGTTCGACGGCGCTCCGGGGCGCGACGGGGTTGACGGCAGCGATGGCGCCCCGGGCCGCGACGGACGTGACGGCACCGACGGGGCGCCCGGCCGCGACGGCAAGGACGGCGCCCCGGGACGTGACGGCGCGCCCGGCGAGAAGGGCGAGAAGGGCGACCCCGGGGAGCCGGGCCCCAGGGGCGCGGCGTTCACCTTCGCGGACTTCACGGCCGGGCAGCTCGCCTCCCTCAAGGGGCCGAAGGGCGACCCCGGCGCCGACGGCGCCGCGGGAGAACGGGGCGAGACCGGACCGCAGGGTCCGCGCGGCGAGGCCGGGCCTACGGGGCCGCAGGGAGAGCGCGGGCCGGAGGGCGCGCAGGGCGAGCCGGGAGAACGAGGGCCCCAGGGACCCAAGGGAGAGCCCGGCAAGAACGGCGCATCCCCCGACCTGTCTGCCTACGCGACGAGGGAGTACGTGGACGGGAAGCTCGCGGAGATCCAGTCGCTCGAGGAGGTGTCGTTCTGATGGCCGTCGGGAAGGTCTCCACGAGGGTGCTCACCGACATCGCGAACGCGATCCGGCAGCAGAACGGGACGTCGACGCCGTACAAGCCGCGCGAGATGGCGGCGGCCGTGGCCGCGCTCGACGGCACCAAAGCAGGGACGCCCGGCGTCGAGGCGTACAAGGAGCTCGAGCAGGGCGTCGTGTCCTCGAAGGCGCTCGCCGCGATCGGTGCGGCGATTCGCGCGCAGAACGGCGAGACGACCAAATACAAACCATCCGAGATGGCCGCGGCGATCCTCTCGCTCGAGTGGGGCGCGGGCCTCAAGGTGCGCGCCCTGCTGCTTGAGGGCGGGGTCATGGAGTTCAACTACCTGGACTCGAGGCGCTCCGCCGTCGGAGCCACCGTCGTGCAGGCGTTCGACGTGGACCTGGCCGGGTACGCCTCGGCCGACGCGCGCCCCTGGAAGGACGTGAGGGCCCAGGTCAAGACGGTGCGCCTGGACGCGTCGCTCAAGGGCGCGGGCATCAAGAGCTGCGCCTACTGGTTCAACGGGTTCTCCGCGCTGCGCATGGTCATCGGCTTCGAGAACCTCGCGGGCATGGAGGACGCGACGCAGCTGTTCACGAGCTGCTCGGAGCTGCGAACGATCACGGCGACCTCGTTCGACCCCTCCACAATCAAGAAAAGCGCGAGCGTGCTCTACGGGTGCACGCGCCTCGTCGGCGGGACGGACGGCTTCGTGCCGACGAGCGCGAGCGGGGTCTCCGTGCTCAAGGTGGGCGCGGGCGGCGTGCTGACCCACCCCGAGGACGACTCGCGCACCTGGCTGAACGCGACGCTGTTCGCCGACGGGGAGCTTTGCATCGGCCTTGCCCGCGCCGATGCGACGGGCCGCGAGGTCGTGGCGAGCGGCGACCTCTGCGCGAACGCCAGGTACACCGCGATCATGTGCGCGCCCTGGTCGGGCGTCCCCAAGCAGGTGCGGCGCGTGACGATTGCCGAAGACGCGTCGAGGCTCGCCGCGGTGAACCTGAACTACTGGTTCTACGGGTGCACGGCGCTGGAGTCGGTGGAGGGGCTCTCGAGGCTGCGCGGCGTGTCGTGCATGAACTACACGTTCAGCACGTGCACCGCCCTGGCATCGGTCGACCTGCGCGGCATGGACCCGGGCTCGCTCACGAGCCTGTCCTACACGTTCGCGTCCTGCGCGTCGCTTACGATGATCGTGGTGGACGCGTCCTGGGCGCTCCCGAAGGGGTGCGCGGGCGCGCAGACGTTCTACAACTGCAAGGCGCTCGTGGGCGGCAACGGGACGGCGTTTTCCTCCGGCAACGCGGGGTATGCGATGATGCGGGTGGATGCCGAGGGGTCTCCGGGATACCTCACGGCCGGATAGGGCGCACCGGTTGAAACGGGCACCCCGGAAGGCGGCGCAGGCGTCCTTCCTGCGCCGGCTGCCGGGGTGTGCGCGCCGCCCGGGAGACGCGTGTGGGCGGCGGGATGTGGCGGCGTGGGCTGAGGGCTATTCGAGGGCCCCAGCGAACTCGTCGAGGAGCTTCCGGGAGGAGTGTTGATGTATCAGGCCCTCCTTCGCGTAAGCCCCCATTCGAATTTCCCCTCCGCTTACCAGAGCCACGAAGAGCACGGGGTTCATCTTTGCGGTCCCGCCCTTAATGATTGCGGCGACCTCGCCGACCTCAGGCAAGTCCGCGATGACAGTGCCCTTCCTCAGAGCAAGCGCCCTTATCTGCCCAAAGGGGTCTTTCGATTCCGAGCTCGCGGATGCAAATGCGGTGCCTCTCGCGAAGCTCTTGTCAGAAACGGAGTCTCCTAATTCGCACAGCGAAGGCGCAAACTCGTTGGCCAGCCTCCTGAGCTCGTTTTTAATCTCCTTCATTCTGCGTCCTCCTCAGCGATCTCTTCGAGAACTCCGATGAGTCCCTCCTCGATCTTGGAGTCGAGACTTCCCTCTATCCGAGCCCTTTCAGCGATAATTTTGTCGGCTTCCGGACGTATCAGACTGTGTGCAAATGCCTCCCGATCCTTCGATGAGTACATATCTTTGAGGGTCTTTCCCGTCAGTGTCTCTCCTACGGTTTCGGCCAAGCGCTTCACTTCGTCCTCGCTCATGAGATTGTCCGTTGCGACAACGGTGACAACCTTGCTGACGACCTCGGCCATCTCGTCCGCGTCGTCTTTTATGAACAGGCCGACTGCGGCGTTCGCTATTGCGCCGGCTGCCGCGCCGCCGCCCATCGAGCCGACGAGTCCGCCGATAATCGACCCGATTCCCGGCATTACCATCGTCCCAAGTGCGGCCCCTCCGACCCATCCGGCGGAGCCTCCAGCGACGGCCCCGAGGGTGCTCGTCAGATTCTTTGCGAGCTGGCCGGCCGATATTCTGCCCCTCACGATGTCGGCGATGTCGAACGTCGACAGGACGATGACCGTCAGGCCTGCCACGACGGCATTCCCCCTGAGCAGCTTTGCCGCGCTTTTCATCGCGGCCGCCCCGTATATGGGAGCGCCCGAGCGAAATGCGTTGACGATCACCGCGCAAGCCTTTGGGCCAAGAGCCTGGGCTATGCCTTCGGTTCCCGCGACCATTGCGCTATTCAAGCCAGCCTTGAGCAGCTGGCTCGAGAGCACCGAGACCACGAAAGACGTTCCGCCGACCTTGAGTCCGCTTGCGGCCGCGGCCTTCGCCGCGACCTCGGGAGAGTCGCCTCGCCAAACACTCGCCCCGAACGTAATCACGGCGCTCACTCCGAAGGCGGAAGCGGCTGTAACGGCACCGTTGGTTGCGTCGAACTTCAGGGAATCGATGTTTCCGGCCTTGGCGATGTTTCTGGCCTGCTTGTACGTGTAGTTCCCTCGGCGAACAATTTCCTCGGCCTTTGCGGGATCCTTTACGTTGTCGACTTGCCCGTTGAGGATCTTCTCGCGCATCCTCTCGACGGCCCTTTCGTATATCGCATCGTCTTTCGGCACCTCGATGCACATGGGTTCGCCGCTGTCGTTAACGTATCGAAGCGCACCCTTCCCCCCGTCGGCGAAACAGGCGTCTATGGCGCAACGGCCATCCTGGTAGTACTTGGATTGGATATATCTGCCGTTGACCATCCGGTCGGGGCCGTTCTTGGCGAAGTCGTCCCCCAGTCCCTCGTGGACCTTCTTGCCGTGAAGTTTGTCGGCAAGGTCGTTTGCCTGCTCGGCGGCAAACCCATGGCCCTGCCGTGCATGGAATTTCTCCTGGTCATAGAGCTGGTTGATGTTCCTGCGAGCGCCCATGGCCCTTCCGCCGACCTCTGCGGCACGGTTTTTCTGCTTGGGCTTTGGTTTAAGCGGCTCCTTCTTTTCGGCCATAGTCTGCCCCTTTTCTCCGCCCAAGTTCGAGCGATGCCTTTCCGCGTATTCTACCTCGCGTTTTCCAGGATCGATTCAGCTGCCAGCTGATTTGTGACCGCAACGGATGATTGGCCCGACAGGTGAAACCCGAGGAATCAGGGGGTGTCGATGGAATCGATCGTCGTTGCGCTCATCGGCGGCGCCGTGACGCTCGTGGGCGTTGTGCTCTCCAACTCGCGCAGCCGCGCGGTGATGGAGGTCAAGATCGACGAGCTGTCGAGGCGCGTCGAGAAGCACAACTGCCTGGTCGAGCGGACGTACCGCCTCGAGCAGGAGATGGCCGTGGTCAGGCGCGACGTGGACGCGCTTGAGGAGAGGAGCGGGAAATGAGCGAGTTTCTCAACAGCAACGAGTGGGGCTGGCGCCTTCTGCGCACGGTTGTGCAGGGCGTTCTGGGCGTGGTCGTGGCGAACATCGACCTGCTCGTGGGCGTCGCGGTGTTCGAACCAACGTGGCGCGCGTTGGTCGTGGCGCTGGTGATGGCGGTGCTGTCGCCCGTGATGGCGGAGCTCGGCAAGGCAGGTGCGACCGAGGAGGGCGACACGCATGAGTGAATACGCGAGCGAGGAGGAGCGCTGGGAGGACCTGCGTGAGCCGGGGCTCGAGCCCGCGGCGCCGGACGGCTTCGTGCCCGACGAGGGCGAGGACGGCGGCTTCACGGAGGTGGCGGATGGCTCATAGCATCCTGTTCAAGCAGTGCGGAAGCGACCACATGACGCGCGGGCGCTCGCACGTCATCGACCGGATCGTGGTGCACTACACCGCCACGCTGGCATCCGCGCGCAACAACGCGATCTACTTCTCGCGCAACGAGCGGCAGGGCTCCTCGGCTCACTACTTCGTCGACGACATCTCCGACGAGATCTACCAGAGCGTGGACGAGGGCGACACGGCCTGGCATGCGGGCAACTGGGGCATGAACTGCCGCAGCGTCGGCATCGAGGTCGTGAGCGCCGGCGAGGACTACTCCGAGGTCGAGGTGGGAAAGCTCGCCTGGCTCGTGGGCGTGCTCATGCGAAAGTACGGCATCGGCGCCTCCGGCGTGATCCGCCACTACGACGTGACGGGCAAGATCTGCCCGGCGCCCTACATCGAGGCCGGTCGCTGGGCCGCGCTCAAGGCGAGGATCTGCGGGGGCGGTGGCTCCGCGCTGCCTGCGGGCGGCGGGTCTGCGACGGCCGGGCTCTCCGGCGATGTGAGCGAGCTGGCGCGTCGCGTGATCGCGGGCGAGTTCGGCAACGGGGACGAGCGCCGCGCGGGGCTGGGGTCGCGCTACGCGGAGGTGCAGGCCGAGGTGAACAGGATCCTCGGCGGGGGCTCTTACGGGGGCGGCAGTGCTTCCGATGGCGGTTCCACCGACGTGGATGGGCTCGCGCGGCGTGTCATCGCCGGGGAGTTCGGGAACGGAGACGAGCGGAAGCGACGGCTCGGCACGGACTACGCGGCCGTGCAGGCCCGCGTGAACGAGATCCTGGGCGGCGGGGGCTCTGGCAGCTCCGGTGGCGTCGATGTCGACGCGCTGGCCCGCGCGGTCATCCGCGGCGACTACGGCAACGGCGAGGAGCGCAGGCGCCGCCTGGGTGCCAATTACGCGGCTGTGCAGCGCCGGGTGAACGAGCTGCTCTCGTGAGCGGCTGGCGCGAGGAGACGGCGTGGGCGGTGGCGCTCGTGGCGTGCGTCCTGCTCTTGTTGTGCCTGCTGCCCCTGCTGCTGATTGCGCTGCCCGCTTCGGCGCTAGGGGAGCGGGCGCGTCTGCCCCACCCTGCCCTTTCCCGGAGAATCTCATGAGGTGAGATTCGTTGCAGTGGACCTCTTTCTCTCGCTGGTCCATGGCGGGGCGACGTAGGAACGATTGGTCCATGATTGGTCCATGGCAGAGTAGTTGGCGGAACATAAGAGCAGGTAAAACACATGGATGTTGCCTCGGCGCATTACCGAGTGGGAGTAATTCCGCACAAAAGTGTGTTGCCTATCAGAGGTGCCTTGCCGTATCGCAAGGCACCTTTTTTATCGCTGGTTTCAGGGGTTACGCCAGTGACATGTGGCGGAAGTTGGTCGGGAAGCTGATTGAGCGACGTTTCGTCAGATGAGCTTCTTGCGCGTCTCTTTCAGAATGCCCTTCTTGAAATCGGACCACTTGCCGAAGAACTTCCCATCTGTGGCGGTGGCCACGTGCTCGGCGTACTTGATCGCGGTGAGCTCCATGGTGCAGATGTAGTCCGCCGCCTGCGACAGGCGATACTCGGAAGGCTGCGCCGATCGGTAGACGACGGCCTCCTTCGACAGCGCGTACTCGATCGCGCGGTGGAGCGACTCGGCAATGGAGTGCTGGCCGCTGTCGTAGTAGACCTCGATGGCGTCGTAAACCTGCAGCTCCGCGAGGCTGTCGAACAGGAAGTTCACGAGATCCCTGCGCATCATCCCCGCGAGCTTACCGAGTGAGGCGAAAATGGGACGGTACCCGACCCCTGTCTCAGCACAGGGCAAGCGTCAGTGAAATCGGCGGCATGGCGCGAGTTCTGAGAGAGCGCGACAACCCACCCAATACCTGACACACGCGCGATCCCCCTACGTTTTTGAGCTTACATGTTATATGTGCAAGCGAAGCAGGACGCTTCCTCAGAGATGCCCTGCCTTTGCGATTATCGGCACATGTTCAGACCAGCAGGAAGAAAGTCCTCTTTTTCAAGCGGTTATGGCATACGCGCAGGAACGCTCACGAAACGCCACCTTACCTTGTTCTGGCTTGGCCTTGCTTGCGACACAACGGGCACAGCGCTTATGTCCGTTGTCGCTCGCTCGCAACTTGCCGGAACGGCTTCGCCCCTGCATGCGATCACCGGCGCGCTTGCGATCGCCCTCATGCTCTTCCATGCCGTGTGGGCGACGATTGTAACCGTACGCGGAAACGAAAAGGCGCGCCGCAACTTCCACCGGCTGAGCATGTGCGTGTGGCTCATTTGGCTGCTCCCGTATTGCTTAGGCGTGTTCATGGGCATGGGGCTATAGAAGTACAAGGGCGGATGTGACAGGGGTCGGGTACGTGTCACACTTTCAGGGTGCCGCGCCTGCCCTATCTTACGCGCGAGAGACGCGCTTGTTCGCGTACATTTTGGCGTCGGCTTCCTTGAACGCCGCCATGAGCGACTCCTTGTCATCCCGGGCGGTAGCGCAGCCCATGGCGACATCAAGCGTGAGAACCTCGTCGCTTGCTTCGCGAAACCCGACCTCCAAGGCGGCCGTCAGCTCCCGAGCTTCTTCCTCGTCCATGTTGCCGCACGCAACCAGGAACTCATCGCCGCCCATGCGGGCAGCCATGGCATTTGGGGGGATAACGCTCTTGACAACTTTGGCGACGCGCGTAATCAGCTCGTCTCCGGCCTTGTGCCCGAGCATGTCGTTCGTCTCTTTAAGCCGGTTGCAATCCAATACGACCATGCTCACGGGAAACAATTTACTGAGATTGGCGTTACGCGCTCTCATCTCGAGATAGTTTCGATTGTACAGCCCCGTCAGCTGATCGGTCTCGGTCAACCGCTTGAGCTCGGCTTGAAGGCGCTTCTGCTCCGTGACGTCCGTCACGATGCCCACAACCCCGATGAGCTCGCCGTCAAGATATGCCGGCTTCTTGCTGATTTCGAAATACAACGTGCCGTCCGGTCCCGGGAACTCATCAACCCACCTACTGGCCTCGCCCGTCGCGATAATGCGCAGGTCATCTTCGTAATAGCGACGACCAACCTCTTCGTCCCGCCAAACTTCCGCGTCGGTTTTGCCGATGATGTCATAACCTTCTTCATCGCTGATCAGCGAGCAAACTTCGGAAACCGCGCGATATCGGCATGACGTGTCTTTGAAGAACACGTTGGCCGGCGCGCATTCCATAAACGCGATCATCTGCTCGATAGAAAGGCCTGAGCCGTTCTGCATTCGCTTCACCCCCCCATATCACCGGCAGCAATACCGCTGACGTCTTCCGCATGCGCCACAGCGAATCGCATGCGGAAGGTCGTTTAAGTGCGGCCATAAAAATCGCGCTCAGCCCAAAACCACGCAAGTCGAAAGCCCGGGAAACCTCAAAAAAGTCACGCAAATGCAGCTGTTCAGATAACGAGACACGACAGCAAAACGCAACAGTGCACCTGGCCCCTGTCACGTTTCGTTTTGCGCGCGAAGGCCAACGCGCGTGACAGGGGTCGGGTACGTGTCACACTTGTTTCAAACGGTTACTCGAAATCAACGTGCTGGCGCGATGAGTAGCCACGTTCCTTGAGCGAGCTGTCGAGGTAGTCGTAGCGCGTGGGCACGACCTTGATGATGTTCATCGCGAACGGGAGCTTCTCAAGACGTTCGACCGGGATGTTCCGCAGCTCGCAGGCGTGGGCGTATTCACCGCCGAACGGCTCGAGCACGTCGGCGCGCCCCGTCACCTGAAGCCCGGCGAGCGAGCCGAATGACGGGTCGTCGTCGAACACGGCCAGGCAGACGTCGCGGTTCTCATGGAGCGCCTTGAACTTCAGGCCGCCCTCGGAGAAGATCCAGAACGCGCCCTCGGCGTAGAGGTACTCGACCGGCGTGTTACGCACGATGCCCGCGCCGGCGCAGGCGAGCGCACACACCTTATGGCGCGCCAGGAACCCGTCAATCTCGGCCATGAGCTCCGCTTCGGGCATCCGCGCCTCGTCGGACTCCTTCTCCGTCCAATGATTCGCCGCCGCTTCCCAGTCGATGTCCGTCATGTTCGAACCCGCCTTTCCCGTCTTTCCGTTCTGCTTCCCTGATTATCCCACCGTATGCAAGTGCAACAGCACGACAGAAATCGAACGCTTTGCCACGCTTTTGGGAAAACGAGGACCGGCCAACCAAGCAGCAAAGAGCGGCACGAGGAATCCCCCCCCCGATGCCGCCCTTCGTCATCCAACCAGCTTATGCGCCCACAGCCGCGACAGGGGTCGGATACGCTATAGCCGCCCCTGCCGCATCTCTGCCGCGCTTCTACATGAGCGCTTTGCCCGCGCTCCACGCGCCGCCGACTTCCTCGCCCACCACGCGATAGATACGACGGGTGCTGTCGTAGACGATCGGACGCAGCTTGTCGAAGTCGACGCGACCTTGGTCGTCGAGCGCCGATTCATCCACACAGGTGTTCACCACCTTGCCGATGAAGCGCTTCTCGCCCTGCCAATCCTGCACGGCAACGACTTCGCATTCCATCGTGAGCGGGAATTCCTCGATCACGGGCGCATCGACATGCTTGGACTTCGCGAACGTCAGCCCGCTTGCGGCAGCCTTGTTCACCTTGCGGCCGGTCGCGATGCCGAAGTAATCGGCTTGCACCACATGTGCGGCATCGGCGGGTGCGACAGTGAAGGCGCCGCGGGCGATGATGTTGTCGGTGGTCTTATGATCGCCGATGTTGATGCAGATCTCGTCGCGTGTGCATTCGCCGCCCCACGCCACGTTCATGGCGTTCGGCGTGCCGTTTTCGTCGTAGCTGCCCACGATGAACACCGACTGGGGGAACAGCTCGCCCACGTTGCCCAAATCCTTCTTCATGGTTGCATCCTTTCGTTCGAATCGCGTGTTCCGGCATAAGCCGATACCAGTATCATTCTTATGGGGGTTGAAAACTAGTACCAACACCGGTACCAGGTACTTACCGAAAGGAAAGCATGAGCAGAAACGACATCGAGAGCGCCGACTTCAACGACACGGGCTACAGCTACACGCTTTCGCTCATCGCAGGCAAATGGAAGCCCGTCATCCTCTATTGCCTGATGGAGTACGAGCCCGTTCGCTTCAACCAAATGCGACGATACTTGGGCAACATCGCCGACAAAACGCTCTCCCGCGCACTAAAAGAGCTTGAGGCCGATGAGCTTGTTGAGCGAACGGTCTATCCCGAGATTCCACCCAAAGTCGAGTATTCGCTCACGCCGCGCGGCGCCTCTCTCGTCAAAGTGCTCGACGGCCTGTGCGTTTGGGGAAACGAGAACCGCCCGGCCGCACGCGCCCGCCGATAAGGGTAGCTTCGACCGAAACACCTCGTTAGGATATGCAGTCCCTTTTTCCGAAGAGTTTCTTGCGCTTTCGCGCCGAGGGGGTCATACAATCGGTTTCGGCAATCATTCGAATCATGGGGGGGGACGCATCCGTTTGTCCTGGGTCGCAGCAGCGTTCGCGTCGGCCTTTTTCGCCGGAATCACCTCCATCCTCGCGAAATGCGGCATCAAGACAACCGACCACGGCATCGCCACCGCGCTTCGCACGTGCGTCGTGTTCGTGTTCGCATGGGCCATGGCCGCGCTGGCCGGGCCACTTCCGACCATCGGCGAGATATCGGGGAGGTCCTGGCTGTTCCTTGTGCTGTCAGGTCTTGCCACCGGCGGCACATTCCTCATGGTCGAGAAGAAGCAGCAAGAACACGGCGAGCCGAACCGCTCATGGCTTGCCTGGGCCATCGGAGCCGCTGTGTTCGCCGCAGCGCATTCGGTTTGGCGTTCATCGTGCTCGGCACCGCTGCCATGACATGGTGGACGTAAGGCACGGGCATTATTTCAAAAGCGCCTCGTTTTCGTCAACTTTTTTGAATTTAGGGTAGGTGGACGCCCAACGGCAACACGCAACCTTCCCCGCCCATTTTGCGACCTGGGGAAATAGCGGTGCTCAGCGAGCAGATGGGCGTGGTCGGGCGTGCGCCTACCCTAAATTCGACTTTCCTGGCAGAAACCACGCGCTTTCGGGAATAGACGGCAAACGCATCTGGCGATTCGCCCTTATGAAATTCGCGCTGCGGAACGTGAGGGGTGGCAAGATGGCGAGGAGAGCGCCCCTCTACACCCCCTTCGCTCTCTCATCACCTCGCCCCCTCGTCATCTGGCCGCCCCGCATCTACGCCTTAAGCCTCTATCAACTCGTAAGTCTGGCTTCCCATTCCCAATTGCTCGGCGTAATCGAGCAGGTAGGCACCATCGCGCGATTCGATGCGCTCGATAAGCTGGTCGCGCCCTGGATCGTTCGAAAGGTAGATCTGGTCGAGGCATGCGCGATCGAGCGCAACGGGGTCGAGCGAGGCGATGATGCCGATATCCGCCATCGCCGGCGCGGCCGCGTGGCTGTCGCAATCGCAATCGACCGACAGATTGTTTATCACGTTCACGCAGGCCATACGCGGCCCCAGGTCGTCGAACACGGCCTTGGCCGCTTCCGCCACGCGCTGCAAGAACGGACGTCCCGTATCGAAGTTCGCCCCGTGCACGATGCGTTTTTGCGGACACGTTGCAAGGCCGATAGCCAGGTTCTTGAACACACCGCCGAACCCCGCCATGCCGTGTCCCTTGAAATTAAGTAGTACGCGTTGCCCTCTTCTCCCATGTGAAGCTTCACAGCCGTGCGACCCGTGGCGTCAAAGCCAAGCGCGTTAAACGTCGAGAGGAGCCCTTGCGCGCTGACGCCGTTCGCATAGTAAACCGGCGAACCACCTGAAGTGGAGTTATCAAGTTTGACACGAGCAGCGGGAGTCGCGTCGCTGCCTACGTAAGACGCCTCGGTTTCGCTACTCGGAGCCCCTTGTTCCGCGCCATCGGTGTTTTCCGGCGCAGGTTGCGCATCCTGCGCATCGGGGCCGGAACACCCCGCCAAAAGCGCCGCCGTGGACATACCGGCGCATGCGGCCGCCGCCAGAAACTCACGCCTGTTCATCGATGCCATCGCAATCATCCTTTCTACTCAGTTCGAAACCGACCGCGCAAACGCGCCCACAGCACCACCGCCACCGACGCGGTAGCGCACTCCATAAGCGGCTGCACAAGCATGAGCCCATACAGCGGCCATATCGCATTCAGCGCAACCATCAGGGGCAAGTCGATCGTGCCCTTGCGCATGAACGAGACGATCGTCGATTGGCGCGCGCTGCCCGTCGCCTGGAACGCCGAGTTCAGCGCGAACTCCAGAACGATGGCCGGCAGCGCCAGAATGCGCAATCGCAAGAACGCAGCCCCGAACGCCACCGATTCCGCGTCGGCCACGAACGATGCCACGAGCTGCTCCGCCGAAAGCTCGTACAAAACGAGAACGCAGGCCGCGGCCGCAAGCGCGATTTTCAGGACGAACCGCATCGTCGCGTTCATGCGCGCGAAGTCGCCCGAGCGCGAGCAGTACGCGATCAGCGGCACGACCCCGTTCGTCAAGCCCATGATCAGTTGGAACGGCACGAGCTCCAGCTTCTGCACCACGCCCATGCCGCTCTCGGCCGCCACGGGGGCAGCCGACAGAAGCGCCACCAAAACCCCGTTCGACAGCGAGGCGAGCGCGATAACCGCAGCCGCCGGCAAGCCGACCGCGAACACCTCGCGCACATCTTCCTTTTCGAAACGGCGCCAACGCATCGAGATGGGCACCTGCAGGCGATCTCGCTTCCGCATGGCATATATCACGAAGAACGCTGCACTCACCGCGTTGGAAAGCGCGGTCGCGAGAGCGGCGCCGGCGACGCCCAGGTCGAACGCGAATATGAAAACCGGGTCAAACGCGATGCAAAGGACCACGCCCAGGCACATGCCCGCACTTGCAACGCCCGCCTTGCCCTGGGCCTGCAGCATGGACGCCAGCACAAGCCCCACAACGGTCGGCAGCGCCCCGAGCGCACCGGCAAACGCGAGGAACGCCTGCGCATGCGGCATCACCGCATCCGGCGTTCCCAGCAGGCGCAGGAGCCACCCGCTGCCCGCAAGCAGAAGCGCGCCCACCACGAGGGAAAACGCTGCGGCAAGGCAAACCGATGACGCAGCGACGCGGCGCGCGCGATTGGCGTCATGCGCGCCCAAGCAGCGCGAGACCAGGCTTCCGCCACCGACGCCGAACAGGTTGGACACCGCGTTCAACAGCATGTAGATGGGAAAGGTCGCCGTGAGCGCCGCGACTTGAGCGGGGTCGCCCGTCTGCCCGATGAACCACGCGTCCGCCATGTTGTAGGCGAGCACGACGAGCTGGCTTGCCATCGCAGGAAGCGCCAACGTCGCCACGGCGCGCGGAATCGGGGCTCGTTCGAACAATTCGGAGGAATCGGCTTTGCCGCGCGGCTTGCCTGTTTTGCGCAAAAGCCGGCGGCCCTTCGTTATCTCGCCGATACCGTTCCAAGAACCGCACACTTGCTCATTACCCTGCTGCTCGTTAAACCTCACGTCTGTTGCTGCCTTTCAGATACGCCACTATGGTTGCTTATTCCTAACGCGTGACATATCATCACGATTCATGGGGCTCGACAATGGACGCACGAGGGCGGAAGGTGGCTTATCGGCCCATGTTCCCGAAATCAGTGGCATAAAAAGGAGTAGCAATGAGCGAACAATGCAAAACCGAGAAGAAAACGGACTTGCGCGTGGTGAAAACGCTTGACGCGATCCGAACCCAGTTCGAGCGCCTTGTCTGCGAAAACGGGTACGACAAGCTCACCGTCGCCCAGCTTTGCCAAGCCGCGCGCATCAACAAGAAAACGTTCTACCGCCACTACAAAAGCCTTGATGATCTGTTGTCTCAGGTCAAACAGGAATTCACCGACGAGTACGTCAAGTTGACGGGGCGCCTGAGGATTCCCGATGACGCCGGCGAGATCACGCGGCGGTTCATCCTGTACTCTTGCGAGGCCGGCGAGCGAAGCCCCTTCTACGAAGCGGTGACCTGCAGCAAAGGCTTCAGCGACATCCAGTCATCCATGATCGACAAAGTGCTCGACTCCCGCAGGCTCTCCCCCGGCGGATTCGAAAACCTCGCGGCGGGCGAAGCGTCGGTGGTCATCGCGTTTCTCCAGCAAACCGGCATCAACGCCTACCGGCAGTGGGTGGCGGACGGGAAGACGCTTTCGCCCGAGCAACTCGCGAACCTAACCGCAACACTGGTGAAAGGCGCCCTTGGGGCGATCTCGAAAGCATGAAGCGACAAAAGGCGGGATGGGGAACTTTCGACACCGCCTTCGCGGCAGCCGTGCTGAACGGCTTGCGCGCCCCATGAAAGAGAGGCGCGGCCCCTATGCCGTATAATGAACGCATTCCGAAGAACGCCCGAAGGAGGTGGCCTCATGCTTTACCAGCTGATGAACGAAGACATCGTTGTCGCAACGTATGAAGAACATGCAGACCTCGACGATTTCCGTTATTCCGAAGCGGAACGATTCGGAACCTATTTCCCCTACGGGTTCATCGACATCAACGACTGGATCGACGGGCGGGCCATCGCAAAGCACCGCACCTCCATCGAGAAGCTCATGCGCGAGCTCGGCCTTACGACCCGACACGATTTCATCGGTATGGTCCGCTGCCTCTCGCTTACCGATACTTTCTGGATGAAGCGGGAAGACGAGGACTTGACCTGGGACGACGTTTCCCTCTACCGCAACCCCTTCGACGGCGTCATAGCGCGCATCGCCTTCGACGGCACCGGCATGTACGGCAGGCAGAACTCGCCCACTTCGCCCGAGTTCGCCACATCGGGATCGTTCGCGAAATGCTGGGTGCGCGAGGGCGGGCAGATCTCGCTTCTGAAACGCGGCTCGACCGGTTATGCGAACGCCGGTTTCGAGCCGTATTCCGAGAAGCTCGCCTCCGACCTGCTCGATGCCGCGAAAGTCGACCACGTTCCCTATTCGCTTGTGCGCTTTCATGGCAAGCTCGCCTGCAAATGCCCCCTCTTCACATCGGAAGACGAGGGGTTCGTGTCGGCACACAGGTTTTTCGACGGGCCTTTCGGGGTTCGCGACATGCTTTCCTTCGCCGCCGAGCACGGCGCCGAGGAAACGTTCCGGGAAATGGTCGTGATGGACGCCGTCATGGCGAACGTTGATAGGCACGCAGGAAACTACGGGTTCCTCGTCGACAACACGACAGGCGAGATTCTGCGCATGGCACCGCTGTTCGACCACAACATGGCGTGTTTGCCCATGATGATGGAGATGGACGACTTCGACGAGTACATAAGCCTCATCGGGCCGAAAATCGGCACCGACTTCATCGCCATCGGCCGCGCCCTCATGACGCCCGCCATTCGCGCGAAGCTCATCGACTTGAAGGACTTCGAGTACACCGACCCTGGGTTCGATTACCCGAAGTGGAAGCTCGACGCCGTGAACAAGCTGAAAAACGTGCAGATAGAAGCGCTGTTGAAGTAGCGCGGGGCGGCGCGCATCGCAACCTTCCCCTCGTGCCACATGAGAAAACGCAAGGTTCGACGCGCGACTACTCACCCATCACAGCACGTTCGGCCTAGCGTTTATCGTGCTCGACGTCGTTGCCATGGCTTGATAGTCGTAAGGACGCGGGCATTATTCCGCGAACGCCTCGTTTTCGTCAGCTTTCTTGAATTTAGGGTAGATGAACGCCCGTCAACAACGTGTAACCTTCCGTGCTCATTTCACGACCTGGGAAAATGGTGCGTTCCAGCGAGCAAAGGGGCATGCATCAGGCACCAACCTACCCTAAATTCCACTTTGCTGGCAGAAATGGACGCTTCACCGTTTTCGGAAGAATAAGAGCACCGTATCTTCGGATCGAAGAACATCCCGACCAGGCTAAAGGGCGCCCTATTTCCATGACGGCCCGGCTTCACCTCGCCCCCACAACTCTCACGCCCTCATCTGCAGCAGACCCCGCTCCCATGCTTGGCGAATCGGATCGTAGAGGTTGATGAGCAGGCCGCGGAAGTCGGGGCACCACGATTGCAGGTACGCCTCCATTTCGGCGGCATCGAACCGAGCGAGAAAGCGCGCCTCGGCCAGCAGCTGGTCAAGCCAAACCTGCACGTAGTCGAGGCCCTTCAGGCTTTCGGGCACCGGAACGCTCAACGGGTAGTCGATTTCGCACGGCACCTCATGGGCGGCAAAGAACGTGTCGTAGCGCGCTGGAAGCTCACCGATGTTTGCGAGCGTGTCGCGCAAGGCGATGTTGTGAACGGGCGGCATGGTTGCGACCGCTTCGCGCCACGTTTGCATGACCGCGTCCACGCGCGCCTCGAGCGCGGTACGGCGTGCCGTCCAGGTTTCGATCACATTGTCGCAGGCGAGCAACATCGCAACCCGGGGCGCATCATCGTCGCAGGCAAGCCCCATCACGTACAGAACCGACGAGACGATTTCCCGCGCCTCGGATTCCGACACGCTGCACGATTCTCCAAAGTTGTACAGTCCCGCAACGTGCTCCATCAGCACGGCGAAACCGCGCATCGCACCCTCGCTGGCAGATTCGTCCAAAGGCGCAAGCACGTTATTCATAGTCGGCGTCCCAACGTTCGCCATCCCAACCTGGCGCTTCGGTGTCATCGTGCCATTCGTTAGGATCCAATCGGTAAACACGGCCGTAATCGTCGGTGATTTCGTAGCCTGTTTGGCGTTCCCTCGCCGCCAAAGCCTCGCGCGCCAAGCTCGCCGCGAGCGCCGCATCGCCCTGCGCCTCTCCGTCGAAACCTTCCCGCAGCGCTTCGATGATTTCGAGATCGGCCGTTCGCGCGGGGAAATCCTCCCGCAGGTCGTAGAACGCCTCAACCAGGTCCATCAGCTGCTCGAGGACGTCCACCCCCGTCAAACAGGGAGAACCCGCGATCGCCCTGATCAGCGTCGGCGCCGCCGTAGCCCCAAACGAAACGCGCCGCGCACGCGTAAGGCACGCGCGCTCGGCCTCGGCAAGCTCGTCGACCTGCTGAGGCGTCAGCACAAGCCCCGCCTCGCGAACGGCCCGTCCCATCTGCGCGCCATGCATCCGCACCGCCATCGCGCCCATATCCATATCGCCCCATCCTTTCGAAAACCGGATAAGGTTTAATACCTGGAAACAAGCGGAAAAACCAGACTGCAATCGCGGCGGCGAACGTGGTAATGTGGGCAGCGCTCAAGCGGAAGATTCACTGTGCGGAACGACGGAAAGAAGTCGGGTTTCCATCTTCGGAGCGAGACGGCCCTCGGCCCTTCCTACTTCCTGAAGAAATGGAAATCGCAGCAGTCGCCGCCGTAGCCGAGAGTTTTCGTGCGCGAGAAGCCCATTTTCCGCAGGCCACCGTAGTTCACGTCGTCGACGTCGCAGAACAGCGGGCACAGCTCGGGGCAGCCGTTTTCCACGCAGGCGTCGTGCCAGAGGCATTTCGTGATGGAGGCGTCGAAGAAGTCGCGCCCGGCGGACGGCGTGCTCTCCCATAGATCGCTCGTGCGCATGACGTGCAGGAACACGCGCTTGTAAATGCCGAAGAACCCGGGGGCCACCTGCATTTTCGCCGTGGACGCGTGCTTTTCCGCAGCCACCACGTCCATCATGTACGACCGCATGAGCGCCATCGCCTGTTCATGCGGCAACGGCCCACCCGTGAGCGCCTTGTAGAGCGCGATGCGCGGAAGAATCGTCTGTTCAAGCTCTTTCATCTGGTTCGTCGACTTGCCCGTCGTATTGGCAACCAACTCGCCGAGCAGCTTCGACTGGCGGTCGAACAACTCGGCAGCCTCGGCATTCTCAAGGTTGCCCATCAAGAACTTCTCGATATCCTTCTGCTGCTTGATGCTCATAGCGCTACGCCTTCCCTATCCGATTCGGACAGATGAAAAGTATAGCATCTCTAACATTTGAGGAGACAGTCTCGGATGCACCCGCTACCAGCCCTGCGGTACGGGACGAGGTTGGATGCCGCCCCAATGTCCCGAGCCAGCTAGCGTGAATAGTTACCGTACGTGTACTGGCCGTGGGAATTTGTCGCTTTGCCGTTGCCGTAGCGGATTGCGTACTTGGGACAGCGGTGCAGGCACCCTAGGCACATGGTGCAAGAATCCGTAACCCAAACCGGCAGTTTGCCTTCCATCTCGATAGCGTCTACCGGGCACTTTCTTGCGCACAACCCGCAACCGATGCACGCTTCGGACGCCGACAGGTTCGCCGTTTTCCTTACCATTCCGTCGTACAGGGCCTTGCCGATGCGGCCCGCGAACGCAGGAGCTGCGACGTCCATGTGCCTGCCCCGCACCTTCCGGGCAAGCTGGCCTTTAAGCTGCTTGATTTCCCCATCGGCCCGGCGAAGAGCCTCCGCCACCTTCGCTTCGTCGGATAGATCGAACATCACCGTCCAGGTATCGGGCATGCGGATGTCGAACAACGCGTCGAAGCCCAGGCCCTTCCGCCTCATGATGGCGTTCGCGATGGAGGATGCGCCGCCGGTGGTGGTGCCGAACGTGCCGACATAGAAGGTGTAGGGCTTCGCGCCGAATGCCACATCGAGCTTCTCGAGGAACTCGCTCACGATGCTCGGCAGGCACCAATCGTAGGTAGGGGTGAGAATCCCAAGCCTCTCGTCGCGCAAGGCGAGCCGAAACGAACCCGCCTTGGTCGCGTCCTCGATAGAGACGACGTCCTCGCCTTCCAGGCGAATCTCGTCCACCACATGCTTGGTGTTGCCCGTTGCCGAAAAATAGATGAGCACTCCCTCGCGCCTCCTCGCGCATCCCCGCGGTCCAGTAAGAGGTTTATACCATCGATTCGGGAAAATGGCGGACGGGGCGCCAAGGCGGAACCGGGCCGTTACCTTATTCCGAACACGCCCTTTGGCCGATGGGCGAAACGGTACCCAGCCCCGTCTCGACCGATGGGACGGCGCCCGGCCCCGTCTCGCCTTCCGGTTCCTCTTCCTTGTTCCAGGCGAGCGTGGACTTCGCCTCGGCATCGCGGCGCCTCTCGGCAAAGCCCCACGTCGCAAGCGAGAGCACGAAGAACGCAAGGCCGAACACCGCCGTCATTCCCAGATCGCCCGCGATCGTCGCTCCGTTCACGTACGTGATCACCTCGCGAAACCCGTCGATCGCGTACGTGAACGGCAGGAACGGGTTCAGCGCGGCCACGAAGCTCTGTCCCAAATCGACGGGCAGGGTGCCGCCCGAGCAGGCAAGCTGGAAGATGAGCGTGAGCACGGCAAGCGCCTTGCCGATGACACCGAGCGTCATGTTCAGGAACTGCATGATCAGCATGAAGCTCAGGCTCACCCCCAGCGCATAGGCGAACAGCAGAAGCGGCGAGGCGCTATGGGCGTCCAGGACGCCGATGCCCCACGCGAAGAGGGTGACGGCCGCAGCCTCGAAAGCGCAGACCAGCGCATAGAGCGGCAGCCTCCCGACCACAGTGCGCACACGCCCTGCATGCCGGTTTTTCGGCCAGAGCGGCTCGATGATGAAGAATATGATGAGCGCGCCCAGCCACAGCGACGTCGTCATGAAGAACGGCGAGAACCCTTGCCCATAATAGTCAAGCGACCCGTACCTCTCCTCGTTCACGCTCGTGGGGTCGGCGACGTATGCGCCCATGTCGTCGGAGCTGGCGCCGAGCGAGTCCGATATGGTCTCGGCACCGTCCGTCGTCGCGTCGCCCAACTCGGACGCCCCCGCCGCAAGCTGCCCGACGCCGCCCTGGACGCTCGAAAGGCCGCTCGACATCGATTCGAGGCCCGCCACGACCTGCGCCTGCCCGTACGCGAGCGTTTGACCTGCGACGTCGGGCGACCCGATGCCGTCGATGGCGCTGGAGATGCTCTCGGAGGCCGCGCCCAGCGCCGTCGCCCCGGAACCGACCCCGCTTGCCGCCCCGCTAAGCTGCGTCGCCATCGACGACGCGCCCTGGGAAACCTGCGCGATCGCGGCGTTGCCCGCCGCCAACCACTCGGCAGCCGTCTTACCGCCGACCGCGCTGCCCGACTTCGTCGCCTCCAAAGCCGCCTGATAGCAGGTTTGCGCCGCAGTCGCGCCGTCGGCCAAAGCGCCGGCCGATTCGCTGCCCGCACCGAGCTGCGTCGACAACGCGAGCAGGCTCGACTGCGCCGAATCGAGCTGCTGCTTACCCGACGTCAGCCCGCTTGAAAGCGAGGACAGCCCGTCCGCGACGCTTTTCGCCCCGGTCGACAGGGCGCTTGCGCCGCTGGACAAGGTCGTGATGCCCTCCGATGCCGTGGAAGCGCCATCTGCGAGCTTGCCGGACCCTTCGGATGCCTCCTGCAAACCGTCCCGCGCCTGCTCGAGGCCGGAATACGCGCCCGTCACGTACGCGTTCGCGATTGCCGAGTTCACGCTGCCCTCAAACGCCTTCTCGATTTGCGTCGAGAGCTGCGCGTAGATGTAGTTGTAGCGAATGTTCTTGTAAATCTCCAGGTCAGCAGCCTGTGGAACGTCGGTCATGCCGGCTGTCACCTTCGAGGAGAAATCCGCGGGTATCTCGAACACCATGGAGTAGCCCGAATTCTCGACGCCGTCGGCGAGCGCCTGCTCGTCGAGTTCGACGAAGTTCGCGTCCGACCCCTCGACCGCCGAGCCCGCGATCTCCGATCCGATGTTCACTTCCTTGCCGTTGACCTCGGCACCTTCGTCGAGGTTCACGATCCCGATGGGGACGCGCTTCATGGCACCGATGGGATCCCAGAAGCTCCAGCAGTAGAACGCGGAGAACAGCCCCACGATCAGCGCTACCGCGACGACTTTCGCGATCGTTTTCCCTCGAGCCTCGCTGGCCATCCCGCTCATTTTCCTCACGCTTGAACACCCCGTTCGAAGATTGCGAATTCAACAGTTGTCTATTTTTTGACAACCATTAAAATATTGAACCAGGGCACGAAAGACAATGAACAATCGCCGCGCTCGTGTCTAAGTTTTGGAATCGGGACGGGGGACCGCGTTGAACCACAAGGACAACCAGGGCGCACGGCGCACGAAAGCGGCTTTGCAGCAGGCGTTTCTCGGACTCGCGTCGGAAAAGGCGCTTCGAAAGATAACCGTGAGCGAGCTTGTCGCGGCAAGCGGCGTATCGCGCGGCACGTTCTACACGCACTACCGCGACGTGTTCGACCTGGCGGAGAAGATGGGCGACAGCCTCCTCGACCAGCTCGACGCGGAAATGGAGCGCGCGCTCGCCACCTGCACCGATCCCGCAAGCTTCCCCATGATCGACGACGCCCTCCATTTCATTGCGGCGCACGAAAAGGAAGCGCGACTGTTCCTGGTGAGCCAGATCGACCCGACCTTCGGCGCCAAAGCGGACGACCTTGTCCGCCGGAGCATCGTCGCGGCGATCACCGAACGCTTCGGAACCTTAGGGGAACCGGAAAAACAGCTTGCGAGCGCGTACATCGCGGCGGGGATCCTCGGCGTCATCCGCATCTGGATTTCCCACGGATGCGAGCCGGGCGCGGCCGAGCTTTCCCGCGCCATCGGCGTGCTCGCAGTGCAAGGCGTCAGCGGCCTGACCAGGTGAGGACCGAGACGCCGCGCTTATCGCGCCGAAGAGCTAGAATAGCCCTGTGGCCTCCTCCACCGAACATGCTGAAAGGACCCTTATGATACGCGCAATCGTCACGTCCCCCGTTTTGCTCGCGATGCCGAGCGTCGACGCCACGCCCGAAGACGCGGGCGTCGGGCAGGACCTTATCGACACGCTCGCCGTGCACAAAGACGAATGCGTGGGGCTTGCCGCGAACATGATCGGCGTGCGCAAGCGCGTCATCGTGGCGAGCGACGAGGGCACGCCGCTGCTCATGTACAACCCCGAGATCGTCGAGACGGCAGGCGAATACCGAACCGAGGAAGGCTGCCTTTCCCTTAGCGGCATGCGCCCCTGCACGCGATACAAGCGCATCAAGGTAACCTACCTCGACGCGTCGTTCGCCCCGCGCACGAAGGCGTTCGCCGGCTACACGGCGCAGATCATCCAGCACGAAATCGACCACTGCAACGGCGTGGTCATCTAGCCGCGCCTCCTTTGAAGCCGAAGCACTCAGACAGTTCCGAAGAACAGCCGCCGATGACGACCCGCCGATTTCACGAGAAACCGAAGCCCGCCCCGCCCACCGCAAAGCCAAGCAAGGAGAGCGCGCAGGCAGGCGCGCGCGACGAGCTGTCCCCGCGGCGGCGCGACGTCGTGTTCGCGAACCTGATCCTGACCTGCTTCGCCCTGGCGCTGCTCTCCACGGCGCTGAACACGGCCCTCCCCCAGCTCACAGCCGACCTCGGCGTCGCAGCCGATCGCGGGCAGCTGGTCGTGAGCGGCTACGCCCTTGCCCTGGCCGTGTTCATGCCGCTTTCCGCGTTCCTCGTCACGCGCTTTCCGACAAAGCCCCTGTACTGCCTCGCGGTGGGGCTGTTCGCCCTTTCCGTCGCTGCAAGCGCCCTGGCGCCCGACTTCTGGCCGCTCATGGCGGCGCGAATCGTGCAGGCCTGCGCGAACGCGCTCGTGTCGAACCTGACGCAGGTTTCCATCCTCTCGCTATTCCCCGAGGGGCAGCGCGGCCGGCGCATGGGCTGGTTCGGGTTCACGCAAGGCGCCGCGCCCGTCATCGCGCCGGCGTTCGGGGGCTTCGTCACCGACGCTTTCGGATGGCGGGCGGTGTTCTGGTTCGTCTTCGCGCTGGCCTTGGCGAGCTTCGTCCTTGCGGTGGCGGCCATGGGAAACATTCTGGATAGCCGCCCCAAAAGCTTCGACGTCCCAAGCTTCGCCTTAAGCGCCTTCGCGGTCGGCGGGATCTCCCTCGGGCTTAGCGGGCTGGTGTCCTTGCAAGCCCATGCGGCGACCACCGTGGCCGAGCTCGCGGTCGGGCTCGCCGCCGCGATCGCGTTCGCCCTGCGTCAGGGAAAGCTTCGCGAGCCGTTCCTGAAGGTCCAACTCCTTGAAAGGCCGCAGTACCGCGCCGCGGTCATCGCCAGCATGGCGGCGTATTTCGCTTCCATGGGGTCGTCGGTGGTGCTTCCGCTGCATCTTCAAACAACGCTGGGGCTTTCCGCGAGCGCATCGGCCGCGACCGTGCTGCCGGGCGCGATCTGCATGGCGCTCATCAGCCCCGTTGCGGGAAAAGCGTTCGACAAGCGCGGGATCAGGCCCCTCGCGGCTATCTCGTTCGCCGCGTTCATCCTGGGTTGCGCCGGGTTCTGCGTGCTCGGCGGGTCGGGGTCGCCTCTCGCCTTCTCCGGCTTGTACGCACTTGCCTGCTGCGCGTTCGCGATTGTCCAGATGCCGCTTGTCACCTGGGGAAACTCCTGTTTGAAGCAAGCTGACATGCCGCATGGCCTGGCGCTTCTCACCTTAAGCCGCAACGTTGCCGGGTCCTTGGGCATCGCCGTCGGCGTGGCGCTCATGCAGGAAGCGGGGCTCGCCGCCGCATATGTGTGCATGGCCGCGGCGAGCCTCCTCATCCTACTGCCGGCACGACGCCGCTAGCGAGCGCCGACAAAAGTCGTCATTTGCGCAGGTTTGGCTCGCAGACGCCGCCCGACGCCCAGCGCTCCCCGCAAAAGCCCAGGTCGCGTTTCCCGCAACAAGCGAGCAACTTCGGGCACGCGTAAAAACCTGCGCAAATGACGACTTTTCGAGACGCGCCAAGGTAGGACGGATTGGATTGGCAAGGCGGCGCCCGTCAAGTCCGCCCCACTCCGCCTCCGAACGCTCTCTTACCGGCCTAGCAGCTTCTTTCCCGCGAACATCGCCATCAGCAAAGCTATCTCGACGAGCACGATTGCTCCGCCGGGCTTGAACCCGAACGCGTAGGAAGCCACAAGCCCACAGGCGGCGCTCACCATGCCGACAGCGCATGACACGACGATCGTCTGCTTCCAGCTCCGTGCGACCACGAGAGCGCAAGCCACCGGCACCGTCATCATGGAGCTGACGATGAGCGTGCCGACCGTGCGCGACGCGATCGACACGGCCACCGCCGTCATCAGGATGAACGAGAAGTTCACCAACGTCGTGCGCACACCCGCAAGTCGCGCGGCGCGCTCGTCGAGGGTCACCCAGAACAGCTCGCGACTGAACAGAACGCTCAGAAGCACAATGGCGAGGCCGAGCGCGACGACGACGGCGAGCTCGCCGTCGTCGACCGTCACGATGCTGCCGAAGAGGAAACTCGAGAACGTGGAGCTGTTCGGGACGAACCCCGAAAACACTCCCGCGAGCCCCACGCCCGCCGCCGTGACCACGGCGATGGCGAGATCGGCGTGCCCTTCGAAGCGGCGGCGGATTCCCTCGACGGTCAAGGCTGCTGCCATGCATGCCGCAGTCGCGCCCGCGACGGGATTCACGCCCCCGATGAGCCCGGCAGCCACGCCTGCAAGCGAGGCATGCGAAAGCGCATCACCGACCATCGACAAGCGCTTGAGCACCACGACGACGCCGACAAGCGGGATAGCCGCACCGAGCACGATGCCCGCAACGAACGCACGCGCCATGAACGCATGGGAAAACATGTCGGCAAGCAACTGCAGCATCTACATCATCTCCCGCAAAAGAGCCGCGTGATCAGGCACGTCCCGCGTCTCCGGCTGCGCAGAGCGCGCGACCTCGCGCAGCCTCCCCGATTCCAGCCGCAGCATCCGGGCCGGCAACGCCGCCAACCTGCGCATGTCGTGCGTGATGAGCAGCGCGGAGCGCTCTCCCGACGCCACGATTTCCTGCAGCAAGTCGACGAAGGACCCGACGGCGTCGGTGTCCATGCCGCTTGTCGGCTCATCGAGAATGAGCAGGTCGGGGTCGTTCACCAGCGCTCGAGCAAGAAGAACGCGCTGAAGCTGCCCGCCCGAGAGCTCCCCGACGAGACGGCGGGAAAGCCCTTGCGCGCCGACCTTTTCCAAGGCGCGTTCGACCGCTTCCCCGTCGTTTGCCGACTTGGGCGAAAACCTACGCTGCACGGCATAGCGATTCGCGGCGACCACCTCCGCGACCGTCGCCGGGAAGCGCTCGTACGCGCCCGCTACCTGCTGCGGCACGTACCCGACGCGCTGCCAATCGCGAAACGATCCGACGGGGACGCCGAACAGCTCGACGTTTCCCCTGCTCGCAGCCAAAGACCCGAGCATCACCTTCAGAAGCGTCGATTTCCCCGCCCCGTTTTCGCCGAGGATTACGCATGCCTCTCCATCGCCGACCGTCAGGTCGACGTCCGACAAGACCTCCTGCGCCCCATAGGAAAACCCGACATGGGAAAGAAGAACGGGGACGCTAAGCTGCCCCGCAGGATGCAGCTTAGCCTTGCGCTCCACGCGCGAGGCGCGCGCGATTAACCGATTTTCGCCCATAATCCACCTAAGCTATTGCTGGTTCAAAGCGCTGACCAGCTCGTCAAGGTTGTCGCGCATGACAGAGAAGTAGTCCTCGCCCGCGTCGAGTTCGTCTTGCTCCAGGCCTTCAATCGGGTTGAGAACCTCGCAGGAA
Organism: uncultured Ellagibacter sp.; assembly: GCA_934654815.1. GTDB lineage: Bacteria > Actinomycetota > Coriobacteriia > Coriobacteriales > Eggerthellaceae > Ellagibacter. Next base: position 25,826 of record CAKUGU010000005.1, on the reverse strand, counting down.
GCCCCCGTCTCATCGGCGATTTGCTGCGCGATCTTGGGGCTGACCAGGTCTTCCGAGAAGATGACCTTCACATTGTTGTCGCGCACGAACTGCACGATCTCGGCCATGGTCTTCGCGTCGGGCTCGCCTTCGGCGTCCATGCCCGTGATAGGCTCCTGCGTCAGGCCGTACGCGTCGCACAGATAGCCGAACGCTTCATGGGACACGACGATGGTCTTGCCCGAAGTCTGAGAAAGCCGGCTTGCGAACTCGTTATCGAGATCGTCGAACTCGCGCGCCCACTTCTCGTAGTTCGCCTCGTAGTCCGAAGCGTTGTCAGGATCCGCCTTCACCAGCGCGTCTTTGATGTTCTCGGCTTCCTTCTTCGCGTTTTCGGGTGCGAGCCATACATGCGGATCGTGTTCGCCCGCATGCTCATGAGAGTCGGCTTCATCGGCATCGTGATCGTGGTCGGCAACGCGCAGGTCGATGCCGTCTGACGCGCAGACAACCGTTCCCGTGACATTCGCGGAGGCCAAGGTGTCGTCCACCCAGCCTTCCATATCGGCGCCGTTGTACATGAAGACGCGAGCGCTTTCGATCGCCTTGACGTCAGTGGGCGACGGCTCCCACTCATGGGGTTCGGTTCCGGCCGGGCAGAGGTTTTCGACCTCGACATGGTCGCCTCCAATCTTCTGCGCGAAATCAGCCATCGGGTAGAAACTCGCCACGACCTGGATTTTCTGCGACTCGCTTGCGGACTGGCTTTCGTTCGAACTCGAGCCCGCGGTGCCCGAAGCGCTCGTGCACGCCGAAAGGCCGACGATGGAGAGCACCGCCAATGCGGCTGCGAACACAGCCGTGAGCAGCTTATTCATTTTCATCATGCTTTGACTCCTGTGTACCGTGCCTGAAGAACAGGCATTTTCATCTTGATTCAAATACACAGGGAACTTAACAGTCGAGCCTCACTTTAAGACCGACGAGCGTCATCGAGCAAGCTCGCACGACGGAAGCGAACGCGAGCAGCGCGAATACAGGGATGAGCGCAGGCGTGCTCGACCCTGCCGGGACATCGGCATCGGCGTGTGCGATCGACGAGGCGATGGCGAGCACGTGGCACACCTGGCACCCATCGCCCGAGCAATCATGATGGGCCTCGCAAACGATGAAGAGCGAGGGCGCAATCAGGGCAAGGGCGATCACCACCGCTGCGATACGCGCGAAAAGGGAGTTCACCGCCGCGCAGGAACCGACACGCGAACGCGCGCAGACCTCTCGCATGACGACGCGAAAACGGGGATCACGCATCGCGGCGCTCCGAGTCCGCGGAATGGGCGGAACACTCCTCGCAGGTTCCGAACAGCACGGTGCTTGCCATGTCGATGCGGAAGCCGTGCTCGTCAAGCATATGCGAGCACAGCTTCTCGACCTCGTCGCAATCGAGGTGGATGAGCTTCCCGCAGGAAAGGCACTTCATATGGTAGCAATGCGAAGCTTCACACGCGTCGCGATCGATTATCTCGAAACAGGCGCTCTTCTCCCCGACGGGCGTCGATTTCACCGCAACGCCTTCGTCGACGAGCTTCTCCAGCTGACGGTACACCGTAGCCGAAGAAACCTTGTGCCCCGATTCGGAAAGCGCGGTGCACACGGCAGCCGCGGTCATATGGCCGCGAGCATGCGAAAGGCAGTCGATGATCGCCTTCCGTTGCACTGTTTTGTACTGTCCGCGCATGCATTCCTTCCTCTAATTTGAGAACCGTTCGCATATTACGCATAGTGCCGGAAGATGTCAACAAGAAAAACAGGGGGGTTGGCCTCGCTACGTGCAAGCTGCCTTGAAAAAGTCATCATTTGCGCAGGTTTTGCTGGCGGGTGCCGCCCGACGCCCAACGCCCTCCCGCAAAAGCCCAGGTCGCGTTTCCCGCAACAAGCGGGCAACTTCGGGCACGCGTAAAAACCTGCGCAAATGACGACTTTTTGTTGGCGGAACGAAAACGAGGCGGGCTGGGTGAGGAAAATCACCCGGCCCGCCCCATGCGGAAAGGTCGCGCCGCACCCGTAGGGCAGCTTTCCCCAGCGGCTACTCCGGCTTCGCGAGCAGGATGTCTTCGGGGAGGATGGGCAGTTCGCGGTGCCAGACGCCCGTCGCGCGGTAGATCGCGTGCGTGATCGCGGGCGCCGGCGTGTTGATGACGATCTCGCCGATGGACTTCGCGCCGAAGGGACCCGTGGGCTCGTAGGAATCCTCGAACTCCACACGGATGCGCCCCGTGTCCAAACGTGTGGGCAAGCGGTACGAGAACAGGCTCGACTCGCGGATGGCGCCCGCGTCCGTGCGTGTCACGTCCTCCATGAGCGTGTGCCCGATGCCCTGCACGATACCGCCTTCCGCCTGGATGCGCGCAAGCGCCGGGTTGATGGTGATGCCGCAGTCCACCACGCTCGCGTAATCGAGCACGCGCACCTCGCCGGTCTCGCGGTCGAGCTCGATTTCGGCCATGCCCACCATGAACGGCGGCGGGGACACCGGCGACGAGTGCGTGGCCGTCGCCTCGGCGAGCAGGCAGTTGTTGGACTGGCTCCGCGTGGCGATGTCGACGAGGGAAACCTCCTCGCCCGTGGCCTCGCGCACCACGCGCCCGTCCTCGAAGGAAAGCTCGCCCGCCGCGCACCCGAGCGCTTCGGCGGCGATGGCGCACAAGCGCTCCTTCAAAAGCCCGCACGCCTTCTCCACCGCCATGCCGGTGACGTACGTGGTTGAAGACGCGTACGAACCGGAATCGTAGGGCGAGGCGTCGGTGTCGGCCCCGAGCACCGAGACGTCGTCGACCGAGCAGTCCATGTGCTCGGCGACCATCTGCGCCAGGATGGTGTCGCAGCCCGTGCCCATGTCCGCCGCGCCGATGACGAGCATGTATGTCCCATCATCGTTGAGCCGCACGGTGACCGACCCCACGTCGACGCCGGAAATGCCCGAGCCCTGCATGGACATGCCCACGCCCGCGGCGCGGACCTTGCCGTTGCCCATGTCGCGCACGGGGTACTTCGCCTCCCAATCGAACATGTCGCGGCAGTGCGCAAGGCAGCGGTCGAGCGCGCAGGCGTTGGCGACCTCGCCGAAGTACGCGGGCATGGCCATGCCCTCGCGCACCATGTTCTGCTCGCGCAGCTCGACGGGGTCGCGCCCGAGCTGCTCGGCCAGCTCGTTGACCGTGGTCTCCACGGCGAACTGCCCCTGCGTGGCGCCGAACCCGCGGTAGGCGCCCGAGGGCTGCATGTTCGTGTACACCACGGTCGCGTCGAACTTGAACGCCTCGAGCGAGCCCGTGTACAGGGGAATCGACTTGTGCCCGGTAAGCCCCACCGTGGCCCAGCCATGCTCGCCGTAGGCGCCCGAGTTCGACAGCGTGGTCACGCCGAGCGCGCGGATGCGGCCGTCGGCGTTCGCGCCCAAGCGCACCGTGACCTGCATCTCGTGGCGCGGCGATCCGCAGGTCTGCGCCTCCTTGCGCGAGAACACGCACAGCGCGGGGCGGCCCGTCTTCATTGTGACGAACGCGGGGTACACCTCGCACACCGCCGTCTGCTTCGCGCCGAACCCGCCGCCGATGCGCGGCTTCTCGACGCGGATGCGGCTTTTCGGGATGCCGAGCGCGTGCGACAGGATGCGCCGCACGTGGAAGACGATCTGCGTGGACGAGACCACGTGCAGGCGCCCGTACGCGTCCATCTCGGTGAACGTGCGGAACGTTTCCATCATGGCCTGGTTGAACGCCTTGGTGTGGTACGTGCGCTCGAGCACGATGTCGCAGTCGGCGAGCACCGCTTCGATGTCGCCGCCCGCGTCAGCGGTGGTGCCGACGATGTTGCGCGTGTTGTCGCCGCCCAAATCGCAGAGCATCTTCCAGTCGTCTTCGGGGTGGACGAGCACGGGGTTGTCCTTCGCCGTGCGGAAGTCGAGCACGGGCTCGAGCACGTCGTAGTCCACCTTGATGCGCGAAAGGGCCAAATCGGCCGCCTTCTCGGTTTCCGCAGCCACGATCGCCACCACGTCGCCGACGAAGCGCACGTGGCGATCGATGATGAGGCGGTCGTAGGGGCTCGTCTCGGGGTAGCTCTGCCCGGCGTTGGAAAAGCGGCTCTGCGGCACGTCTTCCCACGTGTACACGTCCACCACGCCGGCGACCTTCTTCGCCTTCGAGGTGTCGATGCTGTTCACAAGGGCGTTAGCGTGCGGGCTGCGCAGTAGCTTCACCACGAGAGCGCCCTCGGGCACGATGTCGGCGGTGTAGACGGGCTTGCCGAGCAGAAGCTGCATCGAGTCCTTCTTGCGAACGGACTTGCCTACGGAATTGTAATCGGGCCTATCCACGTTCAATCTCTTCCGCCTCCTTCGCGTCCCGTGCGTCCAAGTACGCGCGGATGCCGCGCAGCTGCCCCGCATACCCTGAACACCGGCACAGGTTGCCGGCCAGGTACGCGAGGATCTCCTCGTCGGTGGGATCGGGGTTCTCGCGCAGGAGCGCTATCGTGTTCATGACGAACCCGGGGTTGCAGAAACCGCACTGCTCCGCGCCCTGGTCGGCGATGAAGCCCACGAACCCGGCCGCCTCTTCCTGCAGCCCTTCGAGCGTTTGCACGGCATGACCGTCGGCCCGCGCAGCCAACGTGGAGCACGAAAGGACCGGCACCTCGTCCAGAAGCACGGTACACAGCCCGCACGCGGACGTCTCGCAGCCACGCTTCACGCTTTTGCAGCCGTGCGCGCGCACGAAATCGATGAGCAGCGTGTCGGCGGGGACGTCGTCGGAAACGAGCTTGCCGTTGAGCTTGACCATTATCTTCACAGCGATTCCCCCTCGAGCGCGAGCAGCGCGCGGCGCACAAGCACGGGAACGAGCGCGCGGCGGTACGCGGCGGAACCCCACATGTTCCCGGAAACGACGACGTTGTCGGCGGCGTACGCGGAGAACGCCTCCGCGGCGTCCGCGGTGACGCCCCCTGCGAGAAGGCCCTGCTCATCGCGCAGCACGACGGCGCGCGAGGGGCGCGACCCCACGCACACGCGGTACTCGCCGGCCACGTGCGCCGCCACGCAGTTGAGCGACGGGATGTCAGTGCGCTGCTTGCGCACCGCCTGGTAGGCGAACGCGCCGGGCGTCTTCTTCACGATGAGGCGGACGAGGATGTCCTTGTCGTAGCGCATGCCCGCGAACTCCTCGAGCGGCACGATGCCGCCCTGGTAGAGCTCGACGAAGCCGTCCATCGCCAGAAACAGCGTGAGCACGTCGGAAAATCCCATGCGGCGCCAGAGGCTTCCGCCCACCGTGGCGCCGTTGCGGAACTGCACGCCCACGATGTCCTTGAGCGCCGATGCGACCGCGCCATGCGAATAGGCCGCAAGGCCCGGATGCGTTTCCAGCTGGCGCAGCGAGACCATGGCGCCGATGCGGAATTCCTCCTCGGTTTCCTCTATCTCGTTCAAGCCGAGGTCGGCAAGGTCGATGGCGGTGTTGAAGGAATGCTTGCCCATCTTCAGCCACATCATGCCGCCCACCACGCGATTGCGCTTCTTCTGGTTGAGCTCCCACGCCTCTTCGAGGCTCTGCGGCCGCACGTAGTTTTGGAAGGTAATAATGGTACACGCCCCGTTTGATTGAAGATTACACAGTTGCGGTCATTATATAATCGGTTGCGGCCCGCGCGCTCTTCGAGGGCCCGAATATCCCTGAAACGCACTATCCGCCCGCCGAATCCGCAAAGGTGCTGAGACATGGCCGAACCCACCGCACACAGAAATATGAAGCACGGGTGCATCGTCATGGCGTCGGGCACAGCCACCCGCTTCGGCGGGAACAAGCTTTTGGCCGAAGCGGGCGGCATACCGCTCGTGGAGCACGTCGTTCGCACGACGGACGGGCTGTTCGCAAAGCGCGTCGTGGTGACCCGCAGCGCCGAGGTGGCAGCGCTTGCCCGCTCGCTGGGCGCGGAGGCGATCCTGCACGACGAGCCGCTCCGAAACGACGCGGTGCGCCTTGGCACGGAAGCGACACGCAGCTGCGACGACGTCACGTTCTTCCCGGGCGACCAGCCGCTCATCGGCGCCGCGAGCGTACGCCGTCTGCTCGTCGCCGCCGAAGGCGGGCCCGGATCCATCTGGCGCGCGGCGTTTCGCGGCGAACCGGGCGCGCCCGTACTCTTCCCCTCGTGGGCCTACAACGAGCTGTGTGCGCTTCCGGCAGGCAAAGGCGGCGGCTTCGTGGCCCGCGCGCACCCCGAGCGCGTGCGGACAGTCGAGGTCGAAAGCAAGTGGGAGCTCTTCGACGTGGACACCGCCGAGGATTTGCGGGTTCTGCGGGTACACCTGGCTAAACGGGATGACAACTGAAAACGCCTCCCCTTCCCCGGCGATCGACCGGGAAAGGGGAGGCGTGGTTGAAAGGTTTCGCGACTCTCGCGCAGCGCGCGTGAACGCCAGCTTCCCTTACTTTTCCTCGCCTGCAGCGTTCGCGGCGTCCGCATCACCTGCAGCGTTGCGCGGCACGGCGGGCACTTCCTTGTCCTTCGGCAGCAGGATGTTCAGGATGATGGCCACCGCGGCCGCGGCCACGATGCCCGAGCCGCCGAAGATGAGGCTCACCATCTGCGGGGCGCCGGCGAGCACGGCGGAGTTGGCGCCGATGCCGTAGCCCAGGCCGAGCGCCACCGACACGATGCTCAAGGAACGCGGGGTCAAAGGCTCGCGGGTGATGAGCTGGATGCCGCTCATCACGATGGACGCGAACATGATGACGGCCGCGCCGCCGAGCACGGACTGCGGCATGATGGACACGACCGCGCCGAGCTTCGGGCACAAACCGCACAGGATGAGGAAGAGCGCGCCGCACGCGAGCGCCTTGCGGTTGACCATCTTCGTCATGGTGACAAGCCCCACGTTCTGGCTGAACGACGTGTTCGGCAGCACGCCGAACAGCGCGGCGAAGGAAGAGCCCAAGCCATCGCAGACGACGCCACCGGAAAGCTCCTTGTCGGTGGCCTCGCGGTCCATGCCGCCCTGCGTGACACCGGAGATGTCGCCGACGGTTTCGACCGCCGTGACGATGAACATCACGAGCACGGGCGCGATGGCGCGCATGTCGAACACCGGCGCGACGGGCATGAGGCTCGGCACGGCGAACCAAGCGGCGTCGGCGACCTTGCTCCAGTCGAGCACCCACGCCTTGGTGTATTCCACCCCGTTGGCGTCGACGCCGGTCGTGGGCAGCACCATGCCCATGATCCCCGCGACGACGTAACCGACGATGATGCCAACCAGGATAGACGACGCGCTCATGAAGCCGGTCGTCCCGTGCTTCACCGCCAGGATGACGACGAGCACGATGAGCGCGAGCAGAAGGTTCTCGAGCGACCCGAAGTCGGCCGCGCTGTTGCCGCCGCCGAAGGCGTTCACGCCGACGCTGATGAGGCTAAGGCCGATGGACAGGACGACGGTGCCCGTGACGATGGACGGGAAGAACCGGCGCAGCGGCTTGAGGAAGAAGCCGAGCACGGCTTCGAACAAGCCACCGATGAGCGAGGCGCCCATGATGGCGCCGTATGCGACGAGCCCGCCGCCCATCGAGGCCGCCACGGAATTGAACACGCCGATGAACCCGGAAGACGTGCCCATGATGATCGGCACGCGCCCGCCGACGGGCCCGATGCCGAACAGCTGGACGAGCGTCACGACGCCCGCGATGAGCATGGCGTTCTGCAGCAGTGCCAGCTGAACGTCCGCGAACTCCGACCCCGCCAGGCCGCACGCGCCCGTCACGATGAGAAGCGGCGTCAAGTTGCCGACGAACATGGCCAAAACGTGTTGCAACCCGAGCGGAATCGCCTGGGCTAAGGGCATGTCGCCCTCGAACGAGAAGACGCCGAGCGAGCGCACGCTGCCCGAACCCTTCTCCGAAGGCGCAGCCGCAGGCTCCTCGCTCGGGGACTGCGGCTGCGCCTTCTGCTTATCTTCTGTCATCTGCTTACCTCTCCGAAAAAGACACTGAAGCGTCAAAATAGCACGTCATCGCCGCTCTTTGAAGCAGAAGCACGACTTTTTTCGCGAGATGGCGCACCCCGATCCGTACGCGACGGCCCACGCGCCCTATAATAGGTATAGACCAACTGGTTTCGCGGCATCGCGCCGTCGCACGCGGCCGCACGATAGGAGGCATTCCCATGGACAAGGAAGTTTTCGATTACGTCGCCGAGCGCGCCGACATCCTCGCGACCGCCGACTCGAGCAAGCAGGCCACCAAGGACGCGGCAAGCGCCTGGAAGGCCGCCGTCGCCGCCGACAGCTCCGACGCAGCCGTCGAGAAAGCCACGACCGAGCTGCTCGACTTCCTCGAAGGCCGCCCCACCACCATCGATGAGGTCATCGCCTTCGCCGAAGGCCCCGCGAAGGGCATGTTCGGCGAGGAAGCGGCCGCCAAGATGGCTGAGGAACAGAAGGCCCGCAAGGAGCAGGGCGCGAAGTGGTGCAACTGCCCGTCCTGCGCCGCGGCAAGCGAGATCCTCGCGAAGTTCGGCCGCGTCGAGCTGTAAGGCTTTAGAGGGCGCACTCGCCCCAACCCACGCAACCGGATAACCCCGAAGCGCCCGGAGGCATGAAGCCCCGGGCGCTTCCCGTTTCCGGGGTGCTTTTCGCAAGCGCCCCGGGCGCATTCGGCCGCCCGCGCCGAACCACCCGCCCCGTGAGCCAGCCCCGTGTGGTAGAGTTGTGGCGCAACTGCAAAACATTCGCACGGAGTCGTCACATGGGCAAACTCGCGAGCAGGAAATCGAACTACCTCATCCGCATCCTCATGTCGGTGCTGACGGTCATCCTCATCGTCCTGTTCCTCGACATCATGTCGCTCGTCGTCGACATCCAGGGCACGGCACGCGTCGTCAACTACGCCGGGCTCGTGCGCGGCACCACGCAGCGCATCGTCAAGCTCGAAGACGCCCAGATCCCCCAGGACAAGCTCATCTCTGCCGTCGATTCCTACATCGACGGCCTGCGCTTCGGCAGCGACAAGCTCGACCTCGTGCGCCTTGACGACGACGCCTTCCAAGACAAGATGGCCGAGCTCGACGGCGACTTCGACGAGCTCGTGCAGGAAATCGCCGTCGTGCGGCGCGCAGGCTTCGAGAGCACGGACATCATCGCGAAAAGCGAGGCGTTCTTCACCGTCTGCGACGACGCGACCGGTCTCGCCGAAACCTACTCCCAGCAAAAGGCGACCGCGCTCAAGCAGCTCGAGAACATCGTCATCGTCGACATCGTGGGGCTCATCGTCATCATCGGCATCGAACTGTTCCGCGCCGTGCGCTTCGCCGCGCAGAACCGCGTGCTCCAGAAGAAGGTGTACATCGACGAGGCGACCGGCCTTCCCAACAAGAACAAGTGCGAGGAGCTTCTCGACGATCCCGACCCCATTTCGCCCGAGTCGCCCGTCGCGCTCTGCGTGTTCGACCTGAACAACCTGCGGACCATCAACAACAACCTCGGGCACGAGAAAGGCGACGAGTACATCCGCTCGTTCGCCAAGCAGCTCGGGAAGGCCGCGAGCGGCACCTGCTTCGCCGGGCGCGACGGCGGCGACGAGTTCATCGCGATCATCCGCGACGCGAACGAGGACGCGGTTCGCAAGTGGCTCGACGTCGTCAGGCAGGCATGCCGCGACTACTCGGCGAAGCGCCCCGACATGCCGATAAGCTACGCGGTCGGTTGGGCGCTGTCGAGCGATTTCGAGTCCTGCACCATGCGCGATCTGTTCCGCTGCGCCGACCGGAACATGTACATCGACAAGAACCGCGCGAAGATGGAGGAAGCCGCCGAGAAGCAGCGCGCGAACAGGCGCGTCATCAAGCAGGTCGAGCAGCTCGGGTACCGGTTCTCCGATTGCCTGCTCTGCGACGCCAAGCTCGACCAGTACCGCATGCTGCGTACCTCCTCCGACATGTTCCTCGCCGACGAGGGCAGCTTCTCCGGCGCCGTCGAGCAGATAGCCCACGAGCTTGCGCCCGCAGACCGCGGCGATATCGCCGAGGCGCTCTCGATCGACAGCCTGAAGAGCGCTCTGACCAGCCAGAAACCATCCATCGAGATCCTCTATCGCCGAGGCGACCACCGCGGGCGCATGACCGCCCTCTTCCTCGACGCCGCTGACGGCACGCTCCACCATTTCGTCCTCGGGTTCGAGCCCTTCGCCACGACATCGTCCAACGAGCGCCATCAGCTTTCGCGTTACTACGACCAGATGCGGCAGTCCATCCTCGAGAACGGCGACTACATCGACGCCCTTCTCGAATCGACCGAGGCCGCCTACTCGCTCGACATAACCCACGGCATGATCGAACGCGTGTTCATGCACCCCGACGGCACCTTCCGCGACCTCGGCATCGACGCGCCCTACCCCTATAGCGACTACTGCGCGCACCGCAGCACCTACGTGCTTCCCGAAACGCTCGAGAGCTATCGGATCGTCGACTCGCCCGAGAAGCTTCTGCGCCGCTTCGAGGCCGGTACGCGGGAAATCACCGTCGAGTACCAAGAAGAGGACACCACCGGCTCGCCGATCTGGCTGCAGAAGAACATCCTCATGTCGCGCGACACCGTGTTCGACGCCGAAACGGGAACCGAGACCCCCATCGTGCGCGGCGTGATCCTCATCAAGAACAGTTCCGAGTTCCACGAACACGAGCGCCGCGAGAAGGAACGTCTCGAGGAGGCCCTGCAGAGCGCCGACTCGCGCAACAAGGCGAAAACCGAGTTCATGAACCGCATGAGCCACGATTTCCGCACGCCGATCAACGGCATCATGGGGATGCTCGAGATCGCGCGCCGAAGCGGCGAGGACGACCCCGAAAAAATCGGCGAATGCCTCGACAAGATACAGGTTTCCGCACGTCATCTGCTCGATCTGGTGAACGACGTGCTCGACATGAACAAGCTCGAAAGCGGGAAGATGGCGCTCGAGCACGAGCCGTTCGACTTGCTCGACGTGCTGAACGACGTCCGCCTTCTCGTCGATGCGCAGCTGCGGGAAACGGGCATCACCCACACGGCGCACCGCGGCAACCTGCCCCACACGCGGTTCATCGGCAGCTCGCTGCGTGTGCGGCAAATCACATTGAACCTGTTCAGCAACGCGATCAAGTACAACAAACCCCACGGCTCGATCGAGACGACGGTGCGGGAGATCTCGTGCGACGGCCGCGTGGCGCTCCTCGAGTTCTCGATTTCGGACACGGGGATCGGCATGAGCGAGGACTTTGTGAAAGGGAAGCTCTTCACGCCGTTCTCGCAGGAGATGGCAAGCCCCCGAACGAACTACAACGGCACGGGGCTCGGCATGTCCATCGTGAAGGCGCTGCTCGACCAGATGGGCGGTTCCATCGAGGTGGAAAGCACCCTTGGCGAGGGCACTACCTTCACGTTCCGCCTGCCGCTCGAAATCGACGAAAGCGCCGAAGCGCCCGCAGAAAAAGGCGAACGCACCCCCGCCGCGTCTGAGGGAGCCTCGCTCGCGGGCACGCACGTGCTCCTTGTGGAGGACAACGAGATCAACATGGAGATCGCCGAGTTCTACCTCGCATCGGCGGGGGCCGCGGTCGACAAGGCGTGGAACGGTCGCGAGGCGGTGGACATGTTCGCGGCGTCAGACCCGGGTTTCTACTCCGCCGTGCTCATGGACCTCATGATGCCCGAGATGGACGGGCTCGAGGCGACGCGCGTGATTCGCCAGATGAACAGGCCCGACGCGAAGACAATGCCGATCGTCGCCATGACTGCGAACGCCTTCGACGAGGACCGCGAGAAAACGCGTGCCGCCGGCATGGACGCGCACCTGACGAAGCCCCTCGACATGCACGAGCTCTACGAGACGATCGAGTCGCTCGCCCGCTAGGAAAAAGAAGTACCTTCATCGGTTGAATCGATATAAAGGAGCGGGCCGTCAACGGTCGCGGCCCACCCTGCCCCTTCGAGGCGCAGGCGTCGATGCTTCTCAGTCTGCCGCGACTGCAGGGCGGCGAGGGTTTAACGGAAATCGTGAACAACCAACGAATCGCCCTCACCCGCGAAGCAGCCCGCCTATCCGGGAAAACAGCCTGTTACGCAGATATCTTCTTCGAGAGAAGCGAAGCCGCGCCCCTACGCCTCCTGCGAGAGCACGGACTCGAGCGTTTTCACCAGCTGGGCGACGTCGATCGGCTTGGAGATGTGCCCGTTCATGCCCGCTTGGGCCGCACGGTTCTTATCTTCCTCGAACGTGTTCGCCGTCACTGCGTAAATAGGCAGCGCACTTTTGCGTTTGTCGGGGATAAGGCGGATACAACGCGTGGCTTCGTAGCCGTCCATGATGGGCATCTGCACATCCATGAGCACGAGGTCGTACGTCCCCGCAGGCGCGTCTTCCACCATGTGCACCGCCTCGCGGCCGTTCTGAGCGACGTCGACAGTAAGCCCGGTCGGCGAGAGGATCTCGACGGCGATTTCCTGGTTGAGCTGGTTGTCCTCGGCCAGAAGGATACGATGTCCCTTGAAGCGGTCGGTCACGGGCTCGCTTTCCGGTTCCTTCTTCTCGTCATGGACGAACGGCTTTTCCAGGAGCGTTTGCAGCTCGCTGAGGAACAAGGGCTTCGAGCAGAATGCGGTCACGCCCGCCTCGCGCGCCTCTTCCTCGATGCTCGACCAATCGTACGCCGTCAGGATGATGATCGGTTTCGAATCGCCCACCACCGAACGGATACGCCTCACGCATTCGACGCCGTTCATGTCGGGCATGAGCCAATCGATGATATACGCGTAGTACTCGTCGCCCTGCTCGATCGCGAACTGCGCGCGATGCACCGCCTCGGCGCCGTACATCGTCCAGTCGGCGCGCATGCCGATCTGCGTGAGCATCTTGGCGACGCTCGTGCAGGTGTGCAGATCGTCGTCGGCCACGAGCGCGCGCAGGCCCGAAAGCTCGGGCACGGGAAGGTGCTTCACCGGGTTTTTGGCCGTGCGGAACCTAAGCGACACGATGAACTCGGTGCCTTTGCCCAGCTCGCTTTCCACCTTGATGGTGCCGCCCATCATGTCGACGATGTTCTTAGTGATGGCCATGCCGAGACCCGTGCCCTGGATGCCGCTCACCGTGGAGGAACGCTCGCGCTCGAACGCCTCGAACACGTGCTCGACGAAGTCGGGCGACATGCCGATGCCCGAGTCCTTCACGCGGAACTCGTAGTCGGCGAAGCCCGCCGGCGCGCCGGCCTTCTGCGCGATGCGCACGCTCACGAACCCGCCCGGCTCGGTGAACTTCACGGCATTGGACAGCAGGTTCAGAAGGACCTGGTTCAGCCTCAGCTTGTCGCACACGATCTCCTCGTCGGTGATGTCGACCGTGTCGATGAAGAAGTCGAGGCGCTTGGCCGCGACGTCGGATTGCACGATCGTCTTCAGGTCGTGCATGATGCTCGCGAGGTTCGCGTCGGCCTCCTCGATGAACATCTTGCCGCTTTCGATGCGGCTCATGTCGAGCACGTCGTTGATGAGCGAAAGCAGATGCTGCGAGGACGTTTGGATCTTAGCGAGGTAGTTGGTGACCTGTTCCTTGTTGTCGATGTGCGCCGCCGCGAGCGATGTGAACCCGATGATCGCGTTCATGGGCGTGCGGATGTCGTGGCTCATGTTGTTGAGGAAATTGGTCTTCGCGCGATTGGAATGCTCGGCCGCCGCGAGCGCGGAAGCCAGAAGCTCGCGGTTCTTCGCCTCTTCCTCGATGATGGCATCGATGTTGCGGAAGCCCGCGACCACCTCGTCCGGCGCCTCGCCGTCGGCCGCGTCCATGAGGATGTAGCGGTACTCGAAGTAGTGGGTCTCGCCGTCGTCGTCGAGGATGCGGTAGTGGCCGGTGTACTCGTCTTGCGTCCGCAGAGCACGGCGGACGGTCGCCACGTCGAGCGCCTTCAGGAACGCGTCGATGTCGTCGGGATGCACGCGCTCGTCGGCGTAGCGCGCGATGACGCTTTGGTAGCATCGCTGCTCGTTTTCCGCCGCGCCGCGCAGGCCGTCGGGAACGTAGCCATTGAGCTTGATGATCTGGACCGTCTCGTTCTTGAGCCCGACGAGGAACACGTTCAGGAAGTTGCGGGACAGGGCGTTCACGATGCGCAGCTGCGTCTTCACCTTGCCGAGCGTGTCGGCGAGCGTCGTTTTCTCGTCATCGTGCACAGGTTCCGCGCCGATTCCGTTCATGCCTGTTTCTTCTGCCGTCACTTCGCGCTGCTCCGATCGAACGAGTTGCAATTGGTCGGTGCAGCAATGAGCGCACCATTTCCATGATACTTCACAAGCGACCTGAACGTAAGGGCGCATGGGCACGCGGCGGAAGCGCGCGGCTCGCAGATGCAGCGCGGCCCAGTGGGTGTAACCGGGCAGGTGAAGCTCCAGCCAGCAAGCGCAATCCAGCGAACGAGACGCTGCCTGGCGAGTTCGTCATGGCGGAAACGCCACGGCCCGGCCCAGCCCCCTCGGAAGCAGGCCGGGCCGCATGCGCATGCCCGTTACAGGTTTTCCCCGCGCTCGTTTTCGGCTCGACGGCGCTCGTACCAGGACACGCCCGCAACCGCCGCGCTCGCAAGCGCGCCCGCCGCGAGCCCGGCGAGACTCATGTTGTCGCCCGTCGGGGAAAGCACGTCGGCCGCGGCACCGCCGCCCGAACCGGAACCCGAGCCGGAACCCGATCCCCCGCCCGAGCCGCCACCCGGCACGCCGCCCTGCTCCACGTCGTAGTCGCCGCGATGGAGCTGCTCGGACGCGGAAACCTCGCACGACGCATCGACCAAGAACTGCTCGCTCTGAGGATCGAGGAGCGAGAAGATCTCGTCGTCGTCGGGCCAACTGATGTCGCCGTTTGCGAGAAGCGACGGCGAGTCCTCGGCCGAGAACGTGTCAAGATGCCGGTTGCCCGACTTCACGCCGTCGATCGTCACATGCAGCGTCACCTGGCCGGACAGCTTCTCGGGCAGCGTGAACGACACGGCGTTCGTGCGCGACGCGCCCGGGTAGAGGTACGAGTCGTCGTGCGCGCTGTCGTCGCCGAACTCGCCGGTCGGCGCACCCTGCGAGTCGAGCTTCTCCTTGTATCCCTCCAGACGCGACACGATATTGTCCGCCACCGACACCTTCACCGTCGCGATCTCGTTGCCCGTGCAGTTGGGCGCGTCCCAGATATGCGCGGTGTAGCCCAAGATAGGCAGGTTTCCCGTGTTGGTGACGGTGATGGCGATGTTACACGTATCACCCGGGCCACAGAACGAGTCAGTGCAGCTCACGTTCGCGAGCGACAGGCCCTCCACGAACGGCACCACCACGTGGTGGATGTCGGCGCGAAGCGTGCTGATGTCCTTGATCGTGGTGTAGCAGAACGACGCGGCGCCCCAGTTGGCGTCGATGCAGGCGATGTCGTCGATCGGCATGTCGAGCTGGGCGAACGGGTAGAAGTCGCCGTAACCCGAAAGCGTCTTGTCGTGCACGTTCGCGGCGAGCACCTGATACAGGCGCACCTGCTCGCCCGCGTCGGCCTCGTCGGGAAGCACGCGCGTGTCGAGGTTGCGCACCGCGAAGAGGTAGCCGCCCTTCGGCGAGGCGAAGATGGTGCTCGCCGTGGTGCGGCCGATCTCGTCGTCGGCGAAGCCGCGACCCGTGGACGGATCGACGCCCGCCAGCATGACGCGCTTCTCGGGCGTGCCGGAGCTGTCGGTCTGGCCGGTGGTCTGCGTGTAGATGAACCCGCTTTCAGGCGCGGAAGACGGGATGCCCTGCGAGCCGATGCGCGCGAAGACGGCGTCGGCTGACTTCATGCCCTTGTGCAGCCCGATCACGATGCTTCCCGACCTTTCGTCGTTGGTCAGGCACACAAGAGCCGCGCCCGCCTCGTTGGTGGAAAGGTTCATCACGCCCTTGCTGCCGAACGAGAACGAGTCGATACGCTCCGGCGAAACCGTCGAACGATGAATCTCCCATGAAGAATTGCCCCTTGTCCACACGGTCTGGATCCGCGGCATGTTGCCGTTGTTCAAAGCGAGCGCCGCGAAGAGCATGTACTTCTCGCCGCCTTCGACGACTTCCTCGATGCGCGCGTTCCACATCGGCGTGTCGTACTTGACGAGCGCGGGCAGATACGAGATCGCGCGCACCGGCTTGGCGATTGTCCCGTTGAACGAGATTCGCTTGGGATCGACGGCGATGTAGGTGACATACTGCAGCTTGCCCTGGTTCTCGAGCGTCTTGTCCTCGCCGAGCGGGCGGGCGCACGACGTGATCGCGAAATGGAGCAGCGTCGCATTGTCGTCGGAGTCGGAGTAGCCGGCAGCGGCCATGACGTCGAAGTCGACATCGTGCGTGTTCACGCGCGAGTACTGCGGATAGCCCCCTTCTTCGATGCCGAACTCCAGGATCGCAGGCGCGCTCCACGTGCCCGACGCTTCCGAGAAGCGCGAAATCGCCACGCGGCAACGCCCAACGTCCACAGACGAGCTTTCGGCCACAGGGGAAAGCAGGTCGATGCCGCTCGACGCGTCAGCGAATAGGTCGGCGGACTGCAGCGTGACGCCGTCTTCCGGCTCGTCGTCGGAGCCCGGGAAAACGCCCAGGTCGGCAAGGAACACGTCGCTTTCCGCCTGCACCTCGTCGGGGACCTCGTAGGCGCACGTGTCGGGGTTCCAGACAAGCTTGGCGCCCTCGTCCGCCGCGCCGTCGGCACCGTCCGCGGCGAGCGTGGCGACATCGTTCGTGTCGTCGGCGACGAAGAACGCCACGCCGTCCTTGTCCTTCATGAGGGTGTAGCCCGACGCCGTAGCGCCGCCTTCCCCATCGGTCGACTGGAGCGACACGGCCGACCCGTTCACGTCGACGGCGACGATGCGGCACAGATAGCGCACGCCGTCGACCACGACGAGCTTCACGCGCGGGTCGCTGATGACGTCGGAGAAGATGACCTTCTCGATGTTCGGGCGCACGCCATCGGTGGGATCGTAGAGAAGGATCCAGCCGTCGTCATCGTCCCCGTCTTTACCCTCGTCGTCCTGCAGGGAGACGTCGCCCATGCGGCGCTCGTACACCTCGTCGAATCCCAGGTCGGACTCGAGGATCGCCTTGCCCGTCGCGCTTTCGTTGGTGTAGCTGGCCCTCGCGAGCCCGCTTTTGCTGACGGCTGCGGTGAACTCGGCCACGCCGCACATCTCGCCGTCGGTGACCATCTCCATTTCCTCGGTCGCGTCGCTGTAGACCACGTCGGCGCCGAGAAGCTCGACCCCATCGTCCGAGGCTGAAAGCAGCGAAGTCGCCTTCGCCTCGTCGTCCTTGGGAGGAGCGGGCCAGTTGTCGTACACGCGCTTCCAGACCTTCTTCGCCACGTTGAAGGTGCCTTTGAACAGAAGCACCTGCACCACGACCTGGACGCCCACGCCGGCCGAGACGTTGATGTGGGGGAACCCGTAGCTGGGGTCGGGCAAGGTATCCACGAATTCGAATATCACCGAGATGAACCCGTAGCCGCGCGCGGCCACCGAGATGAGCCCCGACACGCCGAGGCCGAGCGAGATGCCCATGGTGAGCTTCTCCTCGATCGTGGCGCCGAAGCCGCCTTCCTTCTCGTTGGGCTCGCGCAGGGAAATCGTCGAGAGCATCTTCCCGAAGCTAGGATCGGGAAGCGAGTTCCACGGCCGCATCGACAGGGGGAGCAGAACCGAAACCGTGGTCATGGACGAGAAATCGAACGATATGAACACGGGCACCGGCCCGAACACGAACTGCTTGCCCTTCACGAACTTGAAGAGGAGCTCGGCTGCGACCACCGCGTCGCCGAGATAGAGTTCCTCATCGTAGTCGTAGTTGCCGGTGATCTGGATGCCGAAGTCGACGCGCGAGTCCACGCCGCCGAACGTGGGCGAATGGGTCTTGCCCGTTTTGTCCTTCCAGGCGTCGAGCGCGCGGTCGTAGCGCTTGAACGCATCCATGAAGATCGCCGTCGTGCGCCCGCGGTACTCCTCGAGCGTCTCGCGCGACATGAAGCACCAGTCGTTGGGATCGAAGTTCTTGTGCCGATAGCGGAGGAAGATGGTGTCGGTGCCGAGCGCGAAACCGAAGCCGCCCTGCGGGTCGAGGACGATGTCGAGCGGGAACAGCGGCAGGTCGAGCGAGAGCTGCGCGCCGCCGACGACGGGCCATGACTTCGGAAGCGTAAGCGTGCCGGAGATCAGGTTGAGCGACCAGTCGCTATCGAGAATGGCGGGCGTCTTGCTTTCCGACGATTGGCTCGTGCTCGCGAAGATGCGCGTTTCCTGGCCTGCGGCCGAGAGGAACGACGGCAGCCCGCCGGCCGACTCGCTGAACGCGACGGTGAACGGCAGGCCGCGCGTGGTGCCGTCGACGGTGAAGTGTCCTTTCAGGGCAGCGCCGGCAGGCAGGTCGCGAAGATAGGTCCCTTGGAATTCGAAGGTCGCACCCGTACCCTTCGCCGCCGTGGCGGCGTCGGCCGCGGAAAGGCCGTCGCGCCCGCCCGCCGCGTGCGCCGTCAGGGTCTGCGGGCCGGCGATGACCTCCCCGTTCGCGGTGAGCCACCCGGTGACGGGGGTGCCCTGGTCGGCCATGACCTGCATCGTCACCACGTGCGTCGCCGTGTTCGCGTCGCACACGGGGAACGTCGCCGTACCGTACTGGATGTCGTCGTCGTCGAAGGAGGCGACGCGCACGTAGGGGTCACCGCCCACGGGGCGCGTGGGGATCTGGATGTTCGCCTGGCGTTTGCCGGAGGCGTCGGCGGGAAGCGGGCCGCCCTTCACGAGCACGCGGTAGTTCTCGTACTCGCGGTAGCCGTCCTTGTAGGCCGAAAGCCGGCCCCAGAACGTGTAGCCGTTGGAGGAAGCGGACTCGCCGTCGGCCAAGTCGGCGATGCGCAGGGTTAGAACGCCGTGGTCGTCGGTTTCGCCTTCGACGGTCTTGTCGTTGTCGAGCGAGCGCAGGACGATCTTCATGCCCGGGACGACGCGCATGTCGTTCGCCACGTCGGTCGCGAGCACGACGATGTCCTTGCGGGACAGGATGTTGACCACGAAGCTCGTGTTGCCGGCCTCGTCGGCGAAGGCCATGATGCGCCCGCCGAGGGCGCTTCCAAGGAAGGCGAGCGAGCCGACCACCCCGCTCGCGCAGAAGAATGCACGGCGGGAAAAGGGCCTGGCAAGAGCGCCCGCGGAGGCGGCGTCGGGCTGGGTGCCGGACGAGGGCGCGTCGGAACTCGTGAGATAGTGGGACTGGTGGGACTCGGACATAGGAATTCCTTCCCCGAAACGAGTAAGTCCCTTTCATGATACACGTCGAGCGCCTTCTCGCAGGGCCGACAGAGCAAAAACCTAGGCGGAAAGTCGACTATTCCGAGAATAATGCGAGGTCGCAGGCGCTGGCCTGCTGCAGGCTCCCACGGCAGGCCCAGTCGCTCGTGCCGGCCCGCGCAGCCACGGCCCGCCCGAGCGCTCGTCCGCCCTCCGAGCACCGGTTGCCCGCGCCGAAAGGGCTCGCGCAACCTCGCAACACGCACCCGCGGCCCCGCGTTGCCGCTGCCGCCCTTACAGCGCGGCGTACTCCTCGTCAGACACCGGCTCGCACCACTCGTTGGAGGTGTTCTCGCCGGGGAACTCGAACGCGAGGTGGCTGAACCAGCTGTCGGCCTGCGCGCCGTGCCAGTGCTTCACGTTGGCCGGAATCTCGACGATGTCGCCCGGGGCGAGCGCGCGCGCCGGCTTGCCTTCCTCCTGGTACCAGCCGCGGCCTTCCACGCAGATGAGCACCTGCCCGCCGCCCTTGTCGGCGTGGTGGATGTGCCAGTTGTTGCGGCAGCCCGGCTCGAACGTCACGTTGTGGATGGGCAGATACGCGTCCGGCCCCGTGACCGGGTTCAGATACGACTGTCCGACGAAATACTGCGCGAAGGCGTCGTTGGGCGCGCCCAGGCCGAAGAAGCCGCCGTGCTGCTCGGCCTCCGAAGAGCCCGCGCCGTCTTCCGCGTAGACTTCCTTCGCCATGTTGAACGCCGCCCACGCGTTCGGCCAGCCGGCGTAGAAGGCGATATGCGTGAGGATTTCCGCCATCTCCGCTTGCGTGACGCCGTTTTTCTTAGCCGTGGCCAGGTGGTACTTGAGCGAGCTGTCGGTGATGCCCTTGCCGATGAGCGCGCTTATCGTGACGATGGAGCGCTCGCGAAGCCCCAGCTTGTCGGTGCGGTTCCACACCTCGCCGAACAGGACGTCGTCGTTCAGGTGTGCGAATTCGGGCGCGAACGTGCCGAGCGCGTCGTGGCCCGCGGTTTGCTTGACGGTCATTTTCTTGGCTCCTATCTTTACAGTCTCTCGCTTGATGGGACGACCGTAATACTTTGAGCGTGCTCAAAGTCAAGGGTCGCATCGCGCGACCGTGACCGGGAAACCGCCAGGCGCCCGCGAGGCACACGGCGCGAGGCGGTTGACGCCGAGCAGAGCGCCAACGCGTGGCACGAGACGCACGTGCGGCACGCGGCGACGGCACCCTGCCCCACCCGCACGCCCGCACCCGTTACCGCAGTTGCGAGAGCGCCTCGGCAATGTCGGCGTTTATGCAGATGGAGCGCTTGGGGGCCCACGGACAGGGCTCCGCCTGGCCATAGTTCACGTTCGCGTAGACGGCACGCTCGTTTTTCGCCGTCATGCGCCAGAACGGCAGTTTGATGATACCCGGGGTGTTGTACCCCACGCCCAGCTCGAGGTACAGCACGGAAAGCCCCCCGTGACGGCGCACGAAGTCGTCGTAGCGCACCGAGGCCGCGTACCAGCCCTCGTCCTGGACGAACCTGTCGTCGATGCGCAGGTTGGTGGTGAGCTCGCGCCCGCAATGGGGACAGCGCGGCACGAGCTCGCTCGGGATGCGCAGGTCGCGCTGGCGGGCGCACATGGCGCGCACCGCGTCCTCATTGTCGAATGTCTCGTCGCAGCACGGCCCGGAGCACTGGAACAGCCCGTAGTCGCCCTGCGTGTAGAACAGGCGTTTCTTGTCGAATCCCGCCAGCTGGAACTGGTGGTCGACGTTGGTGGTCAGCACGAAGTAGTCCTTGTCGCGAACGAGCTCGAGCAGCTGCACGTACAGCGGGTTCGCCCCCGACGCGTAGCGGTTCACCATGATGTTGCGGCTCCAGTACGCCCAGAATTCTTCGCTCGTCTTGTAGGGATAGAACCCGCCCGCGTACATGTCGGTGAAGCCATAGCGCTCGCGGAAGTCGGCGAAGTGCTCCTCGAAGCGCGCGCCGGAGTACGTGAACCCTGCCGCGGTCGAAAGCCCCGCCCCCGCGCCGATAAGCACCGCGTCGCAGCTGCTCAGCGCGGCGCGCAGCCGCTCTACTTCATCATGTTCGGCCATGTCAGCCCTTCCTATTCAACGATCCGAACGCGGCCGGGTCGGCGCGGCTTGCGCCGCGGCTTCTCGCCCGCGCGATACCCCAAGATAACGAAGCACACACATCGGTAGCCCTCGGGCACGCCCCATGCGTCCATGAGCTCGCGCCCGCGCGGACCCGAGAACGTCTCGGTGCCCCGTGATACGATGCACGAGGCTATTCCCAGCTCAGTCGCCTGAAGCAGCATGTTTTCCGCCGCGCAGTACGCATCGGCTTCCCGAAACGCGAAGTTGCCCTGCCCGAACAGGCACACCACGCACGGCGCACCGTAGAACCCGTCGCGGATCGTCGGGTCGTCGATGACGCTCGGCTGGTCGCGCGACACGTACGACCCCGCAAGGCGTCCCCTGTCGAAGCCCGCCATGTTCAGGCGCCCGAGTTCGCGCACCAGCTCGGCGTCGAGCACGCCCACCATCATACTGCGCATGCCGCCGCCCGCCGTCGGGGCGTATTCCCCCGCTTGCATGATGCGTTCCAAATCGGCACGCTCGACGGGGCGCGACGTGTACTTGCGGATGGCAAACCGCTCCTCGAGCAAATCCATGAGCACGCTAACCAACCTGCTTCCAGCATTGCGGGTCGGGGGCGTACATGTTGCCCGTGTAGCCCGCCGCCACCGCCGGGCACCCGCGGCAGAAGCCCGCAAGCTCGCAGCGCGAGCACTTCTCGAACTTGGAGAACTCGCGGCGCGATTCCATTTTCTGCCCCATGAACAGGTCGTACATGCTCGCGTCGTGCACGTTGCCCACTTTGCTCTCCATGCGGCGGCAGGCGTACACGTCGCCCGTCGGCAGCACCGTCATGTGGGCGATGCCGCAGTGGCAGCCGCCGTAGATCTTGCCAGGCTGCACGTCCGCGGGAAGCGAGAAGCGCCCTTCTTCCCAGTCGAGCAGCGTCCAGAGGTGGTCCTTCTTCTGGAACGTCGTTGTGCAGCCGGCGGCCGCGAGCTCGTCGATGCGCTCCTGGCACGCCACGAGCAGCGCGCGGTACTCAAGCGGCTCCATATGGAACTCCTCCAAACGCTGCCCCTTCGTGGGGCAGTAGCGCCCGAACGCGAACACGTCGGCGCCGATGCGGGCCGCAAGGCCGATCATGTCGGGAAGCTCGGCCGCGTTCATGCTGCTCACCGTGGTCATGAGGGCGAGCCACATGCCGCTTTTCTTGATGCATGTCGCCGCGCGTATCGTCTCGGCGAAGCTGCCCGACTTGCGGAACAGGTCGTGCGTCTCGGGCACGGCGCCGTCGAGGCTCAGCTGGTACTTCCGGCACCCGAGGCTTTTCATGCGCGCGCACACCTCGTCGGTCAGGTGGAACGGGTTGCCCATGATGCACCACTTCGCCCCGCGCGCGTGAAGCTCCTTGGCCAAACGCCAGAAGTCGGGATGCAGGATGGGGTCGCCGCCGGTGATGTAGAAATACGGCTCGCGTCCCATGCGCTCGCACATGTCGTAGCAGCTGTCGAGCACGAGCTGCATGTCGTCCCAGCTCATCGACTTGCACGCCATGCGCGCGTCCTCGCTGAACAAATAGCAGTGCTTGCAGCGCTGATCGCACTCGTCGGTGATGTGCCACTGGAAGGCGAACGTCGGCTTCCCGGTCATCTTACTTTCCCTCGCTTTCTCCCGCGCCAACTCCGACGTCCACACCCGCCGCGCCGCGCAAACGCTCGATCGCGCTTACCGGACAGGCCTCGAAGCACGCCCCGCAGTGCAGGCAGTACTCGCTCTCGATACGAAACGGCGAGCCCTCCTCGATCGCGCCCTGGGGGCACATGCCCAAACACGTCCCGCAGCCGATGCACTCGTCGGTGATGCGGTAGCCGTGCGCGACAGGCGCGGCGCCGTCCATGCGGTACGTCTCGCGGAAGATGGGGTGCACGCCCAGGTTGAAGTACTCGATCTGGGCGTCACGCACCGCGAAGATGATGTTGATGCCACGCGTGTCGCCTGGATAGACGTTCGCGAGGTAGGGCTGCTCCTCGTAGATGAGGTCGCGGATGCGCACGCCCTTTTCCCCCTCGAGCGCCACCGCGGTGCCCGAAAGGCGAATCATCTCGTTGAACCGCGTGCGCCCGACCGCCTGGATGCGCCCGTCGCGCTGAAGGTCGCAGGCGAACGGCTTGCCGCGCGAGGTGAGGAAGTACACCGCGTCCGGCTCGTAGTGGAACGCGCTGATGCAGCGCACCTGGGGAGACCCGTCGGCCGCCACGTTGGCGACGTCGAGCGTGCCGATAAGCTTCAGTTTCTGGAGGCAGGTTTGCAGGTTCATGGAAGGTAGGCTTTCTCGTCTTAGGAAGTTGGCAGGGTGGGGGTTGAGGGTTGGGGGTCGGGAGCATTCGGGGGCCACGATGGCCCCGCGCGAGAGGCCCTCGCGCTTGGGACGACTGCCTGGCGTAAGGCGGCCCTCCCAAGCGCGCCTGGCCGCTCGGGGACCGGCGCCGCGCAGGACCGCGGCACTCAAGGTTGCATCTCCTTGGAGCCGCGGACCCGCGCAGCGAACGTGTGAATGCGTGCTATTCGGGATCCTTCGTGCCGCAGGCCGGCGCGGGGTCGGCGGTACCGCAGGCCGGCGCCGGGTCGGCCGATCCGCAAGCCGAGCCGCACGCGGGAGCGGGATCGGCGGTGCCGCAGGCGGTACCCATAACGTTGTCAAGATTGCTCATGAGAGTCTCCTTTTCGACCGTGGCGCCTCCTTGGCGGGCGCCTATAATCGCATTGTCGGAAATAACCGAGCGCTTCGGAAGAAGCCACTAATCTATTAGGTACTCACCTTTTCGTAAGTATGGGAGCCCTCCTATGTTGACAAAAGACGAATTGCCGCCCTGCCCCGTCGCCACCACGCTCATGCTCATCGGCAACAAGTGGAAGATCTTCATCATCCAGCAGCTCATGGAAAAGCCGTTCCGTTTCGGCGAGCTGAGGCGGGCCATCCCCGGCATCAGCGAGAAGGTGCTCACCGACAACCTGCGCGCCATGGAGAAGGACGGCCTCATCACGCGCACCGTGTTTCCCGAGGTACCGCCGCACACCGAGTACGAGCTCAGCAGCCTCGGCAACAGCATGCGCCCCATCATCGAGAGCATGGCCACCTGGGGAACCGGCTACCAAGAGCTCGTGAACACCCAGTAACCGCCCGCTTCGAGCCAGCGAGCCCGCTCCCGAACGCGGCAAACGTCCCGAGCCCGACCGAAAGGCAACCATGTTCAGAGACTTAAGACGCAAAAAGCAGGCACTCACCGAGACCGAGTGCCGCGACATCCTGTCGCGGGGCGCCTACGGCGTGCTCGCCGTCGCGGGAGACGACGGCTACCCGTACGCCGTGCCGGTGAACTACGTCGTGCGCGGCAACGCCATCTACTTCCACAGCGCGAAGACCGGCCATAAGATCGACGCGATCGCCCGCCACAGCAAGGTAAGCTTCTGCGTCGTCGACAAGAGCGACCTCGTTCCCGAGCGCTTCACCACCTACTTCAAGAGCGTCATCGCCTTCGGGCGCGCCCGCATCGTCGACGACAAGGCCGAAAGCCTCGACGCCCTGACCGCGCTCACGCAGACGCTCGCACCGAGCGAAGGCCCTGATCACCAGCGCGAGGAGATCGGGCAGTGCGAGCACGCGGGCTCGGTCGCGATCGTCGCCATCGACATCGAGCGCCTCTCGGGCAAGCAGGCGATCGAGCTTGTCCGCGGCAAAACGAACGACAATGCCCCCATCGGATAAGCCTTTATCCATTCACGGAATAATCGAAGTGCGAGGGCATGAGCCGCAAGCCGTGGTAGAGTGGTGCGCTGGAAATTTCTGACCTGGGCTTTTATAGGTTGAAAAAAGCCAGCTACTCAGACTATCCCCTCATGCCCTCGCACTTCGATTATTCTATGTTCGGATAACCGCGAAACGGCCCGCAACTTGTTGACCCTCGTCTGAACAGCTACAATACATGGGTTATCGATACGGCTGGCAAGCGAGCGCACGCCCTGCCGCCGAGCAATCAAGCGCATCACAGAAAGAGAACCCATGTCGAACCTGACAGACGAAATCGCCTCACGGCGAACGTTCGCCATCATCTCCCATCCTGACGCGGGCAAAACCACCCTCACCGAAAAGCTCCTCCTCTATTCGGGCAGCATCCAAACCGCCGGCTCGGTGAAGGGCAAGGCGTCGTCGAAGCACGCGGTGTCCGACTGGATGGACATCGAGAAGGAACGCGGCATCTCCGTCACCTCGTCGGTGCTGCAGTTCAACTACGGCGGCTGTTGCGTGAACATCCTCGACACCCCCGGTCACCAGGACTTTTCCGAAGACACGTACCGCACGCTCATGGCCGCCGACGCCGCCGTCATGGTCATCGAC
>CAKUGU010000004.1 GCA_934654815.1 uncultured Ellagibacter sp. | reverse complement strand
GAGCGACTCTTGCCCGTGCGCTCGGGCTGGATGTGGCGGATATTTCAACCCGCGCTCCCCGTGCGGGGAGCGACCGCGCGCTGTACCATGCCGGCATGAGACAGGAGCATTTCAACCCGCGCTCCCCGTGCGGGGAGCGACGATGACGCGAACATGGTCTCGCGCGATTATGTGGAATTTCAACCCGCGCTCCCCGTGCGGGGAGCGACTCATGCTCGCCAAGCCGGGGCTGGACGAGCTGAGATTTCAACCCGCGCTCCCCGTGCGGG
Organism: uncultured Ellagibacter sp.; assembly: GCA_934654815.1. Classification (GTDB taxonomy): domain Bacteria; phylum Actinomycetota; class Coriobacteriia; order Coriobacteriales; family Eggerthellaceae; genus Ellagibacter. Next base: position 84,099 of record CAKUGU010000004.1, on the reverse strand, counting down.
GAGCGACCGCTACATTTTGTAACTTGTAAACAGTATCGTCTTCTTATTGCGTTTTCAAAGAGCGATTTGCGAAAAATATGCGGAGAGCTCGGAGAAAAAGTCAGCTTATTGGGTGCGAACATCCCGCATGGGCTATGAGCGCCTCCAGCTCGCACCTACAGGCACAGGAACCCTTCGGGGTCGTACCCTGGATTTGCCCCGTAGTGCTCGACCTTCCCATGCCAGTTGTTCCCCAGATGGTAAAACCGGATGCTGTCTTTCTCCTGATTCATTATCTCGAGCAGTGTTGCCTTCAGCTTGACGAGCGTCGCTGCATCGACGTCGCATTCGAACACCGACGCCTGCACGCGCTGCCCGTAATTCACGCACGCTTTCGCTATTCTACGCAGGCGCTTGCGCCCTGCGGCGTCGGTCGTGTCGACATCATACGCAATCAGTATCATCGCGCCCTCGCTTCCTATTTCCAAAAAAATGGAGGATAGGCGTCCAAATCTCCTCGTAAGCTCTTTGCGAGCAGTTGCGCCTGCACGTGGGGAACGAGGCCTCTCGGGATTCTCTCTTTCGTGAACGGATGGACAATCTGCTCGCGCTTCCTTTCCTGCCAGGCTTGGAAAAGGGTTTTTCTTGCGTCGTCGGTCAATCTGATTTCGCCCGTTTCCCTTTCCGCGAAATCGGAGGGGCTGACGAGGCGATTGTTGATCGCCGTCAAAACGAACCGGTCGACGAAGACGGGTCTGAGCTCTTCCATGAAGTCAAGCGCCAGCGAATCGCGGCCTGGGCGATCCGCGTGCATGAAGCCGATTGCCGGGTCCAGCCCGACCCCGAGCAGCGCCGAGGAGCAATCGCGCGCCAGCGTGGAGTAAAACAAGGACAGCATCGCATTCGTTCGGTCTTTCGGTGGCCTGCGCGACCTGCCCGTAAAGCGAAAAGCCTCTTTATCCCGAAGAATCATATGGTCGAACGCGGAATAGTAGACAGCGGCGGCATCACCTTCCACCCCGCGCAAGGAGTCGAGCGTGCCGCACTCACGTGCCGTCTTGAGGGAATCCGCCAGATGCGCCGACGCCGAGCGGACCGCGTCGGCGTCGATACGGATGCTGTGGTCCCTTACCGCTCGCTCCAATACCCAGCGCGAGTTGAAGATCTTCCCAACGATGAAATAGCGTGCCGTTTCGAGCGACTTCGTTTCATTTTCAGCAACTCTGAACTGGGTCTTCTTCAAAAGAACGTTTCCAGAGCAATTTCCTCGCGCCTGTGCGAGGAACCTCCCGCTTGGCGAGAAGAAGGACAACTGGATTCCCCGCTCGCAGCATGCACCCATAAGCGCGGGGCTTGCTCCCGCGTAGGAAAACAGGCTGATTCCCTCGAGCGTATGCAAAGGTACGCGGCCGATGATCTCATCGCCTCGCTTCGCGACGACGTTCTCCCCATCGAGCGTCAGGTATGCATCTTCGGTGAGGATATAAAGCGTGTTCTTCACTCTTTTCATGATGCATCGCTTCCGCTAGTGTTTTTCTTCGACGAAGAGGCGTCGCATTCGCCCAATGTGCTGTTAATGTACGAAAGGGCCGATCGGGGCTGCAGGGCGGGGAGGCATTCGTCGATGAGCGAGCATGCTCGACAGGCTTTCCCTTTTCTGGCTTTCGGGATGCTGCCGCGCTTGAACAGCTGGTGCATCTCGGCTGCCGATTCGCGGACCTCGCAGCGCAGCTCGTCGTCAAGATCGACAAGTTCGCGCGACTGGGTCTGCTTGTAGAAGAGGAACCCGGAAGCTATATCGCACCCTAACATTTCTTCGAGGCACATCGCCTGCGCGCATACTTGGAGCCTGTCGCATGGGCTCCCTTTCGCCGCCCCTCGCTTGTACTCGATGGGAATCGGCGCCCACGTGCCGCTCTCGCCGTGCAAGGGGATTCCCTTTTCATCCTGACGAAACTCAACGACGTCGCAAATGCCCGCAAGCCCAAGCTCGGACGATTTAACGAAAAGCCCTCGCACTGTCAGTAGCGAGCCCCGTCTCTCGCGCACCTCGTCGTCATGGGCGCGTTGGTGCGCGACCTGTCCCGATGCCGTCAAGTAGTTTTCCTGCCAGCGTTGCCCGATGTGGATCAGCGCCCACTGTCTGCGGCAAAACGAGAAGTGCTGGATACCAGACAGCGCGAGAAGCTCTTCATCTGGGTACACAATGCCCCCTATAGCTTGCGAATGACCTCGACCCCTTCGGGAATCGCCCCGAGGTCGATGCTGACGGCCCCGTAATCCTTGAACGACCGAGGCGCTTCCACGCCCGGGTTCTTCTCGACGGACACGGCGTCGAACAGCTGATAGGAGGGGGCGTTGCCCAACTCGGAGTCGTGCTTGAACACGATGAGGGAGCGCACCGCCATCTTCCCGCGCGCCGCCGAGTGGTCGCATTCGAACATGTTGATGATGGCATTCCATAAAAGATCGAGATCGTCTTCCGAGAAGCCGGTCGTCTTGCGCGCGAGATTGGCGGACACGAAGCCCTCGCAGCGATACAAACCGTAGGGAACGATGTATTTCCGCCCCATTTCGGTGCCCTTCTTCTCCGCGTCCGCTTCGGTGGTTATCGCCACGCGCGTGATGGTGACCTCCTGCGGGATGATGGGGTCGACGCTGCGGGCGAACGTGAGCTGAACGGGACCTCTGACCTGGCCGCAGTTCAGGTTGTTCTTCACGAACGTCGTCATGACGGCGCCGAATGTGCGCACGTCGTAGAATGTCTTGCACATGTAGTCGCGCATCTTCACGTCGAGGTCGGGGTCGTCCTTTTTCATCTTCTTCGTGTCCTTGGGGTCGAACCCCATCTTGTCGAATGCCCGCTTGTCGCTCGAGTTCAGCGGAACCCCTTCTTTGATGTAGATCTCGAAGCCGGGTTCCCCTTCTTTGACCGTTTCGACGTAGTTCCTGATCTTGCGCTTCAGGCACACGTCGGTCACGAGGCCGAACCCGGTTTCGGGATCGATTCGCGGCATGTTGCCCGCGTCGGGGTCCCCGTTGGGATTTCCGTTCTCCACGTCGAAATAAACGACGAAATCGTATCTATTCGCGATAGGGCTGCTCATGGTTTCTCCTTTGCGTACGAAGCGATGGATCTTTAGGATTCCTGCTGGTCGTTCTTCTTGTACCGCGCCTGTTTCTGCTGGTAATAGCCTAAAAGGAAACTTCCTTGGTCGACGATGGAAAGCCGTTTCGGGAACGGGTTCTTCTGCTGATCGAGCAATTCGCCGAGCATTTTCTCCAGATGAACACCGAGTCCCGGCTTGTCGCGGGAGATCTTCGACAGATGGGCCACGCTCAGCTTCAGCAGCATGGGGAACGTCGTCGCGGGAGTCGCGCAGGCGGCGTTGAGGTAGCGTTCCGCTATGGTCGCCTTCCCGTTGGCGGCTTCCTGAATCTGCTCGAGAACGGCGAACGCGCGGCCGAGCGCGTATGCTTCGCTTTCCCTTGAAGTGTTGACGTCCACGGTAACATCCCTTTCGTCCATTTTCGCATTCCTGATGAGGTACGCCCTGATGATCGCCGCGTGCTCTCGTCTCACCGTCTTCGTTGCGCGAATTCTGAGCAACACGTTCTCGAACAGCGCTTCGGGGTAGCGCGCGCCTTGAAGGATCGACCTCATGAGCGAGGCGCTGAGCTGAGAGCTGGCGACGGGGCTTTTCGAGTTGGGGTTCTCGATGCTTTTCAACAGATGATACGGCGTTGCGAACGCCGGTTCGAAATCGGCGTGGCATATGTCGGAAATCCGGTAGTGCTCCGCCACATGGCGCATCATCTTGCCGAACGTGTCGTGGAGGAAGAACCGCACCGCCAGGCGTGCCGCATTCGGGGCGAGGCCGAGGAGGTAGAACTCGTCCCCGAACGAGACCCCGTCGATATCGACGTGCTTTCCTGCCGAAAGCCTTTCGAAAGCCGCTTTCAGGTTCGCGGTCGCGCTTTTCTCCGAGGCGTCGTCTTTGAAGGGGGCAAGGCCGAGTGCGAAGGACAAAATCGAGCAATTCCCCTCGTCCGAGCTGCGGACGGCCGACCAGAAGACCACGGTGGTGTCGCCGAGGTGCCCCTTGTGCTCTGGTTGGGCGAGCAGGTGGTTCAGCGCCGTGGCGTACGCCTGCGCGCTCTTCTCGTCCACCGGGGCGTTGCGGCCCTGCTCTCCGGCGTGGCCGTACGACTCGAAGGCCTCCGCGTTGAAGCCGACGAGCGACGCGCCCATCGATTGGGCTCCCTTCACCCCCTTGATCGCCGGGTGGAGCCGCGCCACGGGGGCCTTCTTCCCTGTAGCGAGCGAGACCATTTCCGGTTGTCCGTTGGCGTTGGCGGCCCGTTTCTCCCAGGCTGCCCTGACCGCTTCGTCGTCGTCGGCTTCGCGCCAGGAAGTGCCGTTCGACACGCAGAACGCGAGGTTCCCGCCTTCGATGACGCCTTCGTCGGCCAATCCGGGAACGGATTCGAAGTCGATGCTCGTCGGGTCCCAGCGGCTGAAGAATCCGATGATGGCTGCGGCGGTTTCTCCCTCCGCCCCGGCGAGCACCTTCTCGTGCAGGGCCTTCGCCGCCTCGAAACATTTCGCGCTGCGCTCGGGCTTGCCCTTCTTGTCGATGCCCAGCAGGTACGAAGAGGTGTCGCAAAGGAAGTTCGGGGCGATTCCCGACGATCGTTTGACCTGCTCGGGAACGATTCTGACAACGCCATGCTTGCCGTCTCCCAAGGGAACGACCGCCAACAGGGTTCCGTCTGGCGACAGCTCGAGGAGGTACCGTATCGGTCGCGAGCACCAGCCCGGGGCGGCGACGCCGCTTTCCGGGTCGCTCAGAAGCTGGTCGTAGTAGCGTGCGAGCGCCGTGACGATCATCGGTACACCTCGCATCCCGCAACGTCGATGACCCCTTTGCGCATCACGGCGCGATAGAACATAGGGACGATGTCCTCGGGGTTGGAATAGTCCATGTCGTAGAGCATGATTCCGAAGTCGCGCTCGTCGACGTCGGCGTACGCGCTCTTCGGCGGCTCTCCTTCGAGGAGTTTCACGTTCGCGGCGAATTCCCTGCATCCGAAGTACGGCTGGCTGTAGCATTGGCCTTTCCGAAGCCTGCGCTTGAGGATGTCGCAGAACTTCCCCGGGTTGTCCTCGGGCTTTGCCTGGTCGGTCATCACGAAATGGGCGTCGATGACGTATCGGACGTCGGTCAGGATGAGAGAAGCCCTCTGGGCGATGGTCTCCTGTGTGCTTATGAACGGCGGATTCTTCCCGTTTTCCGCTGCCGAGCGCATCGCTTTCGCCGAGGCCTTCGCCGACACCTCGTTTCGACGCACGCTGCTGAACTCGATCGGGTTTATCACGTGGATCCGGTCGATGACGTAGCGCAACCCGGGGTGCCAGTAGACGCTTTCTATCAGCCCGCGGGCGGCGCTTGGCGTGATGACGTCGTAGCTCACGCGCTCGACGCTCAGCTCAGGGCGCGTGAACAGCGCTCTTCGCCCCCAGGCTTCGATGCTGAAACCAAACGACATGCCGGCCTCCTTCCTCTCGTTTCGTCTAGCCGAGAGCTCGCTCTCGGTGCTGTTTTTTGGCGGGGTTTACCAGAAGAAGGCGCCACCTCCTTCTTTCTGCAGATCCAATCCCACGTCCTCTCGATAATAGCTCTCGTCGAGGAGGAGGTAGGCGTCGGGGGACAGTGCCTCGAGGACGCTCGCTTCGTCGAGGGCGCGCACGTCGGAGGCGTATATCGAGACCGCGTAGAGGGACAGTGTCCTCCAGTCGCGGCGAGATGCGATACCGAGGCGGACCCGCTCGATGGGGCCCTCGTTTTCCGCACAAGGGATGATCAGGGTGGACGAGCCTTCTTCGATGAGCTTGAAGTCACGCGCCACGTCGGCGAACGGGTAGACGGCGACCCCTTTCTGCCGGTTGTCTGCCGACATGCGCCGGACGATTTCCTTGGCGTCGAGCTCGGCATCGCCCTTCGCAAGATAGAGCTTCGAGAAGAAGCCGGGTACGGCCTTTTCCACATCGAGGTTCGTGGCGGACCGCTCCAGCAGCTCGGGCAGGACGCTCTCGGCGACGGCGGCGCGCTGCGCGACCTCGGAAGGCAGGGCGTAGCGATCGGCGGGAACGAACAGGTGGACGATGCTTTCGTCCCGGTTGCGGCGCCCTTCGCGATTGCACCGCCCCGCTGCCTGGACGAGTGAGTCGATTCCTGCTATCGCGCGGTAGACGACAGGGAAGTCGAGGTCGACGCCGGCTTCCACGAGGCACGTCGCCACGACGAGGCAGCGCTTTCCGGAGGCGACTCTTGCGGTGATTTCCGCGAGCGCTTTCCTGCGCCCTTGGACGTGCATCATCGTCGTGAGGTGGTACACGCCGTCTTCGCTGCCGGCGGAAAGCCCGTCGTAAAGCGCCCGCGCCTGCTTCCTGCTGTTGACGATGCAGAGTGCCTGCGCGTTCTCTTCAAGGGACTCGACGAGCTCCTCGTCCGTGAGCTTGCCGTCGCTTCGGTAGCGGACCCTCGCCAGCGATTCGCGCAAGGAGCCGGGGTCTGATGCGATTTCGGAAACCTCGAGGCCCTCTGCGGCGAAGTACCCGTTCAGGCACGGCTGGGTCGCCGTGCACAGCACGACCGTGCACCCGTAGTTCTTCACGAGCTCGGAAAGAGCTTTGACGCACGGCTTCAAATACTTCAGGGGAATCATCTGGGCTTCGTCGAGAAGGATGACGCTGCCTGCGATGTTGTGCAGCTTTCGGCATGCCGATGATTTCGCGGCGAACAGGGACTCGAAGAGCCTGACGTTCGTCGTGACGATGACGGGTGCGTCCCAGTTCTCGGAGGCGAGCCTCATGCGGAAGCCTGCGTCGTCGGAGTCGTCGGAGTCGCCGAAATCGAACGAGCTGTGATGCTCGAGGACGTTGTCTTCGTCGAGGATGTCGCGGTACACCCGAGCGTTCTGCTCGATGATGGACGTGTAGGGAATCGCGCAGATCACGCGGCGGATGTCGGTCGCCGAGCAGGCATGGTTCAGGGCGAACCGCAGCATGGCGAGCGTTTTCCCGCTGCCCGTCGGGGCGGTTAGGGTGAAAACGCCCGGTTTTCTCGCGGACGCTTCGAGGCAGTCGTCGAGCAGGCCGCATCGCGCTTCGTTCACCTTTCCCTTCGGCGGATAGAATGCTTCGAGCGACTCTTCGAGGCGATCTCGCAGGGCGGTCATCGGCGCATACGGCAAGCCTTCTCGCCGTTTGCCCTTCATGAACGATTCGGTGCAGAGGAAGTCGGCATCCACGAGGCAGCTGTAGATCATGCGAGCCAGAAACGACAACGTAAATGAAGCATCCGCCTCATTGCTCGGGATCGACTTGAGAGATGGTGCGGTCGGGGCTGGGATGGCGATCTCTTCTCGATACGCCTGGTAGTCGGGGATGCCGCCTCGCTCCGCCGCGTTGAGCCGCCCGAGCAGCGTTCCGCCGTCGTCGAGCGGCGTGCCCCCGTTCGGCAAGCCTGCATGGTGCCCGGCGACGCAATAAGACAAGAGCCCGGCAGCGATGCAGCGGAGCTCTTCTGCCCCCGCTGTGGAGTGGTCGACCTTCGGCCCGTCGGCGAGGATGCGCCTTTGGAAGGCGACGGAGTATTTGCCTATGTCGTGGGCCATGCCGGCCGTCGATGCCCACGACGAGGCGCCGAAGGGCTTTGCGAATTTCGCGGCCAACGAGGAGACTGCTCGAAGGTGCTCCTCGACGGATTCGAAGCGCGTTCCGTCGTCGGAAATGTGAGCAACGTACTTCGGCTTGTGGCCGCAATCTTTCTTGGGTATCTCGAAATCCGTATACGCGCGTCCGACCATGATTAGCTCTCCGCTGCTCGCTGAACAGGCATTAATCAAGATAATTGCGAAGCTTGCTGGTCATTGTACCATTCCGCACGTGCATTTTTGATGGGCCGTGCGCTTTGAATGCCGCCTCGCTGCGTCTTCGCGGTCTTCGCGGGCGTGGCTTTATAATGTCGCCTGAGACAAGGAAGGTGCATCTTATGAAGTACAAAGTGCGTTACATCAAGAACTCCGAGCTTTCGGGCGTGCCCTACGTGTTCGAGGAGACCGAACTCGACGGCGACGACGAGGCGCAGGCTCGCGCGGCCTTCGAGGCGGGGAAGGCGACGGCGCCCGAAGGGGCTCTGCGCATCGACCTGGTGCATGGCGAAGGCTACAAATGGGAAAGCGTCGACGCGGCGGAGTTGTAGCGGCAGCTGTGGCTGGGGTGCCCGGCGGGCGGACGGCCTTTGGGCGCACAGCGTTCTGCTGCGCCGGGACATGAGCCCGCGCGCCCGGGCGTGGCCCTGGGCTTCCCGTGCTCAGAGGGAAAACGGGCATGCGCGGCGGTGAAGGCCGCTTTTGCAAGGCGGCCTGCGGTTTTGCCTCCCAGAATGACGGGCAACGACGGTTTTGCAAAGAGGAACGCAGTTTGCGGGCCCTCCATGGCGGCCTGTGACGGGTTTGCAAGCCCGGAGCCCACTTTCGGGCGCGCAAACCCGTCACAGGTCGCCGCGCGCCTCGTCACAGGCTGCCGCGCGCCCCTGTCACTCCGCCCGCCTCCTCCCCGCCGACGGGTCCGCCCGCTGAACCCGACTTTACAGGGACTTTACGATGACCAGATAGTCCCCATACATGGCCTCTCTACTCTTATCAGCGCTCGATGGGGCCGTGCGCCCGCGCCCGCCCGGCGCGGCAAGCAGCAGGCGCGGCGCCTTTCGAGCCCGAACAGACAACTCGAGAGGGGCAGGTCAATCTATGGATCCGGCAACACTGGTCGTGGTCGTACTCGTCATCGCGACGGCGCTCACGTTCGACTTCACGAACGGTTTTCACGACACGGCGAACGCCATGGCGACGTCGATCGCCACGGGCGCGCTCAAACCGAAGACCGCGGTCATCGCCGCGGGAACGCTCAACCTGGTGGGCGCGTTCCTGTCTACCGAGGTGGCGAAGACCATCTCGGGCGGCATCATCAACGAGGCGCAGGTGACCATCGGCGCCGAGTTCATCTTCGCCGGCCTTGTCGGCGCGATACTTTGGAACCTCATCACCTGGCTCGTCGGCCTGCCGTCGAGCTCCTCCCACGCGCTGTTCGGCGGCCTCGTCGGTGCCGTCATCGTCGGCGCGGGCGTCGAGGGCGTGAACTTCGCCGCGGTGCTCACCAAGGTGCTCATCCCGGCGCTCATCTCGCCGGTGGTCGCGGGGCTTGCGGCGTTCTGCGCGGTGCGGCTCATCTTCCTCGTGGTGCGAAAAATGGACGAATCCCAGGTCGTAAGCGGGTTCCGCCACGGGCAGACAGTGACCGCGTGCCTCGTGGCCTTATCCCACGGCACCAATGACGCGCAGAAGACGATGGGCATCATCACGCTCACCCTCATCGCGGTCGGCGCGCAGCCTTCGGGCACGGGCCCGGAGCTGTGGGTCGTCGCGCTGTGCGGGCTTTCCATCGCGCTCGGCACCTACATGGGCGGCTGGCGCGTCATCCGCACGCTCGGCCGCGGACTCACCGAGATCTCGACGCCGCAGGGCTTCGCCGCCGAGGCCGTGTCGGCCACCACGATCCTCGTCTCCTCCCACATGGGCTTCGCGCTTTCCACCACGCAGGTGTGCTCGGGCTCCATCATCGGGTCGGGCCTGGGGAAGAAGGGCAGCGTCGTGAACTGGCACGTCGCCGCGCGCATGCTCGTCGCGTGGCTCGTCACCTTCCCGGCGGCGGGCGTCATCGGCGCACTCGCCTGCGCGCTCGCGAAATGCGGCCTGTGGGGAACCATCCTCGTCGCGGTCATCGCGGCGGCGGGCGCGCTTACCATCTGGCGCCTCTCCAAGCGCAACCCCGTCACCTCGACGAACGTGAACGACCATGCTCAAGTGAAGATCGGCGCGGCCGCGGCGAAGACCGCGACGCCGGCGGCGGCATAGGAAAGGGCGGATGCCATGATCTCCCAGGAAATCGTAAGTTTCGTAACCGTTCTCGTTGTCGCCGTTTGTGTCGCGAGCTCGATTAGCGTACTGTATGCATCGGGGCTGCGCTTGTGGGCGCGCGCCGACGGCGATGCTGAGCGCGACTGGCGCATCATCACCCGCCTCGGCTCGGCGGTCTGCTTCGCAGCATGCATCGCCATCGTGCTGTTCGCGCTGTGGCTGATGATCCCGCTATTCCATAATTAGGATGAAACGGAGGCCACCATGGCAAGCATTCTCGTCGGCGTTGATGGAAGCGAGCGCGGAAGGCGCGCTCTCGAATGGGCGGTCGCCCGCGCGGAGCGCACGGGCGCGGACGTGACCATGCTTGCGGTGGTGAACTCCGCCGAGGCGAAGAAGCTTGGCGCCGAGGCTGAGCTCGTGCACACGTCGGTGAAGGCGGCGCTCGATGAGGCGGTGGAACGCACGTCCGCGGAGCACCCGGCCGTCACCGTCGCGGCGAAGCTCGTCGACGGCAAGACGATCGAGGCGATCGTCGAAGAGGCGGCGAACCACGACATGGTGGTTCTGGGCTCGCACCACGGCGCGTCGATCACGGAAACGTTCGGCGGCGCGAAGGGCTTGCGCGTGTCGGTGCAGGTGAAGGTGCCGACCGTCGTCGTGCCGTGCGATTGGGATGCCTCCGCCGACCGCTCGGGCGTCGTCGTGGGCGTCGGCCCTGACAACGTGAGCGACGACGCGATCGCGTTCGGCGTCGCCGAGGCGCTCGACGGCGGCGAGCCTCTCAAGCTGGTATCGGCATGGGGAATCCCTGTGTGGATGGCGCGCCCCTCCGAGCAGATCGGCGACGGGCTCGAGCGCGTGGGTAAGCAGCGCCAGGCCGAGGTCGACGAGGCCACGGCGCGCATCAAGGCGGCGAACCCCAAGCTTCAGGTCGAGGGCAAGTCCGTCGAAGGGCCGTCTCCCACCTCGGTGCTCCTCGCCGAGGCGCAGGGCGCGTCGATGCTCGTTTTGGGCACGCATTCCCGCGCGGCCCTCGGGCGGGCGCTTTTCGGCTCGACCACGCACAGCGTGCTTCTGAACCTCGCGCTGCCGACGGTTATCGTGCCGAAGGCGTAAGGGCCGGGGCGCGTGCCCGGGCATGAGAGCGCCCGCGCCCCCTGGGCGGCGCCCCTCAAGTGCGCCTCTTCTCCCAACGCTGGAACGCTTTTCCTGTTTCCCGTTACCACCCAAGGCCCGCGGCATGCCCGCGGGCCTTTTTCGCGCCTAGGGGCCCCGCGCCTGCGCATTGCCGAAAGGCGCCACTTGCGCGGAAATGAGCGCGCGCAAACACGTTGGAAACATACGCGCGCGTGAAGTGTAGGATAATGGCCCTCATACTGTTCGCGAGGCCGGCCGCGGGGCCGGATGAGATGAGGGGTTTCCATGGTCAAGTTGTACGACGGCGGCGTGTTTTTGCGCAACGGGTCGGAAATCGTTCCCGAGAAGGAGGCGGCGGCCCGGGGCATCGCGCAGGCCCCTAACGAGGCGCGTCGGGGCACGATCGCGTACTCCATCCTCCAGGCGCACAACACGAGCGGCGACCCGGATGCGCTCAAGATTCGCTTCGACGCCATGGCCAGCCACGACATCACCTTCGTCGGCATCATCCAGACGGCGCGCGCCTCCGGCATGACCGAGTTCCCGCTGCCCTACGTGCTCACCAACTGCCACAACTCGCTGTGCGCGGTGGGCGGCACCATCAACGAGGACGACCACGTCTTCGGCCTTTCCGCCGCTAAGAAGTACGGCGGCATCTTCGTGCCCCCGCACATCGCCGTGATCCATTCGTTCATGCGCGAGAACTTCGCCGGCTGCGGCAAGATGATCTTGGGCTCCGACTCGCACACCCGCTACGGCGCGCTCGGCACCATGGCCATCGGCGAGGGCGGCGGCGAGCTCGCCAAGCAGCTCCTGCGCGACACCTACGACGTGGCGTACCCGGGCGTGGTCGCCATCTACCTGGAAGGCGCGCCGCGGCCGGGCGTCGGCCCGCACGACGTGGCGCTCGCCATCATCCGCGAGGTGTTCTCGAAGGGCTATGTGAAGAACAAGGTGATGGAATTCGTCGGCCCCGGCATCGCGTCCATGACGACCGACTTCAGAAACGGCGTCGACGTCATGACCACCGAGACCACGTGCCTCTCCTCGATCTGGGAAACCGACGAGGACACCCGCGCGTTCCTTACTACCCACGGGCGCGGCGACGACTACAAGAAGCTCGCCCCGAACGACGTGGCCTACTACGACGGGTGCGTGCGCGTGAACCTGTCGGAGATCCTTCCGATGATCGCGCTGCCGTTCCATCCCTCGAACGGCTTCACCATCGCCGAGCTCAACGAGAATCTGGAAGACATCCTGCACGAGGTGGAAGTGGAGGCCTCGCGCATCGGCGACGGCAACGTGGGGCTTTCGCTGCTCGACAAGATCGAGGACGGGCGCCTTCGCGTGCAGCAGGGCGTGATCGCCGGCTGCTCGGGCGGCAACTATGACAACGTCGTGGCGGCCGCGCGGGCGCTCAAGGGCAAGAACACCGGCAACGGCGAGTTCTCGCTGTCAGTCTACCCCACAAGCCAGCCGGTGGCGCTCGAGCTCACGCGCCGCGGCTACATCTACGACCTCATGGAGGCGGGCGCGGTGGTGCGCACGGCGTTCTGCGGCCCGTGCTTCGGCGCCGGCGACACGCCCGCGAACAACGGGTTGTCGATCCGCCACACGACGCGCAACTTCCCCAATCGCGAGGGCTCGAAGCCGGGCGCGGGGCAGCTGTCGGCCGTGGCGCTCATGGACGCGCGCTCGATCGCGGCTACGGCGGCCGCGGGCGGCATCCTTACCCCCGCGACCGATCTTCCGCCCGAGACGTGGGACGAAGCCTGCGACTACACCTTCGACAGCGCACCCTACGACAAGCGCGTGTACTGGGGTTTCGGCAAGGCGAAGGCCGACGCCGAACTTATCGAGGGCCCCAACATCAAGCCGTGGCCTGAAATGGAGCCGCTCGGCGAGAACATCCTTCTGAAGGTGTGCTCGAAGATCATGGACCCGGTGACCACCACCGACGAGCTTATCCCGTCGGGCGAGACGAGCTCGTACCGCTCCAATCCGCTCGGCCTGGCCGAGTTCACGCTTTCCCGCCGCGACCCCGAATACGTGGGGCGCAGCAAGGAAGTCGCCGCCGTCGAGCGGCGCCGCGTCGCGGGCGAGGCGCTCGACGCGGTCGATCCGGCGCTCGCGGGTGTCTTCGAGGCGCTTTCCCGCGCAGGCGTTCCCGCGAGCGCGGACGCGGTGGAGTACGGCAGCATGATCTACGCCAACAAGCCTGGAGACGGCAGCGCGCGCGAGCAGGCGGCGAGCTGCCAGCGCGTGATCGGCGGGCTCGCGAACATCGTGCGCGAGTACGCCACGAAGCGCTACCGCTCGAACGTGATGAACTGGGGCATGGTGCCCTTCCAACTGGAGGGCGAGCCGCCCTTCGAGGTGGGCGACTACGTGTACGTGCCAGGCATCCGCGAAGCGCTTGGGCGCGACCTTTCCGACATCCCCGCGTGGGTCGTCACGGCATCGGGCGAGGTGCGCGAGATGACGCTCTTCGTGGCGGATATGACGGCCGAGGAACGCGAAATCGTGCGCGCGGGCTGCCTTATCAACTATAATCGTGCGCGCAACGCGCAAAAGTAGCGCGCAAGCGCGCCGCGCGCAGCCACGTCGGTTACGTGCGGGTGCGAAGCAATAGCGATTGATTCGGGCACGGGGCGCGGCGCCTGCCAAGGGCGCTCGGGGCCCCGTGTTTTGTTTAGGAAGGGTTTTGCATGGCACGCGAGAAATTCGCATCGCGTCTGGGGTTCATCCTCGTGAGCGCCGGCTGCGCGATCGGGCTCGGCAACGTTTGGCGGTTTCCCTACATCACCGGCGAGTACGGCGGTGCGGCGTTCGTCATCATCTACCTGGCGTTTCTCGTCGTCTTCGCGCTGCCGGTGCTCGTGATGGAGTTCGCCGCCGGCCGCGCGAGCCAGAAATCCATCGCTCGGAGCTACGATACGCTCGAGCCCGAAGGGACGAAGTGGCACCTCTTCAAGGGCGTGGGGCTTGCCGGTAACTACCTGCTCATGATGTTCTATACGGTGGTGGCGGGCTGGATGCTCGCCTTCATGGTGAAGAGCGCGTCGGGCGAGTTCAACGGCGCGTCGCCCGATGAGGTGCAAAATGCGTTCGGCGCTCTTCTGGCCGACCCGGTGCAGATGTGTGTGTACATGCTCGTCATCGTCGCCATCGGCGTGCTCACCACGCGCGCGGGCGTGCAGAACGGCGTCGAGCGCGTGACCAAGGTGATGATGGTGGCGCTGTTCGCGGTGCTCATCGTGCTGTGCGTGCGCGCGGTCACCTTGCCGGGCGCCGAGGCAGGGCTCGAGTTCTACCTCATGCCCGACTTCGGCAAGCTCTTCGCGGGGTCGACGCCTGCCGAGCAGTGGGCGACCTTCGGCGACGCGGTGTACGCTGCTATGGGCCAGGCGTTCTTCACCGTGTCGGTCGGCATGGGGTCGATGTCGATCTTCGGAAGCTACATCGGCAAGGAGCACCGCCTCATGGGCGAGGCGGTGCGCGTCGGCGCGCTCGACACCATCGTCGCGCTCATGGCGGGGCTCGTCATCTTCCCGTCGTGCTTCGCGTTCGGGGTGGAACCCGCGTCGGGCCCGAGCCTCGTGTTCATCACGCTGCCGGTGGTGTTCAACGCCATGCCGGGCGGCCAGATCTGGGGAACGCTGTTCTTCCTGTTCATGACGTTCGCGGCGCTCTCGACGGTGATCGCCGTGTTCGAGAACATCATGAGCTTCACGATCGATCAGTGGGGGACGCCGCGCAAGAAGGCATGCCGCGTGAACGGCCTGCTCATCGCGCTTTTGAGCATTCCCTGCGTGCTCGGCTTCAACGTGCTTTCGGGTGTCGTCGTGCCGGGTATCGGTGACATTCAGTCGATCGAGGACTTCCTCGTGTCGAACAACATCCTGCCGCTCGGCGGGCTGTTCCTGGTTCTGTTCGTCACGAGCAGGCGCGGCTGGGGATGGAAGAACTTCCTCGCCGAGGCCAACACGGGGCGCGGCCTCAAGTTCCCGGCGTGGTCGTTCGCGTACATGCGCTACGTGCTGCCTATCGGCATGATCATCGTGTTCGTGATGGGCTACGCCCCCATCGTGGCGAAGTGGCTGGGGATGTAGGGGGCTTATTCGGCACGATGCAGCTCGATAGGCGCTATGCACGCGTTTCACGCGCTTGCGTACCTGGAACGTGCTGTTTTCTGCCAAGAAATCGGAATTTAGGGGAATGGTAGTTCCCTATCGTTTGCAAAACCCCAGGTCGACAAATGGTAAGCTTTCGTCGTACGTTCGAATAGCGCCTTTTGACTCTCGCAAGAGCCGTGCGCTGACCCTAAATTCGCGATTGTTGGCGCAAACAGGTCGCTTCTCGTTTTTCTCCCATTCGCGCTTTCGGCAACTGCGCTCTTGCCCGATTCCGCCGTCGATTCGGCGCCGCTGCCGCATTCGGGGGCGCCTGCCTGCGCGGCAAGGCGTACCATCGAAGAGAAAGAAAGGAGCAGCGGGCAGTATGGCGTTCAGGGAAAGTTGGCGGAAGGCATTCGACAAGACGGTACCCAACTTCTTCCTCAGGCTTTTTACCATGCTTTTCGCGCAGGCGCTTATCGCGCTCGCCATCGGCCTTTCGCGTGCGACGGGGCTCGGCACGTCGACCATCTCGTGCATCCCGGCGGTTTTAAGCTACCTCACGCCCGTGACCATCGGTACCTGGACGCTCGGGATGAACCTCATTTTCGTGGTGGTCCAGATCATCCTTCTTAGACGTTATTTCAAGCCGGCGCAGCTGCTCTCGATTCCGCTTGTCGCGGTGTTCTCGGCCATGATCGACTTCTTCGTGCCGCTCTGCGAGCTCATCCCCATGCCGAACTACGCGGCGAGCCTGGTCGTCTCGGTGCTGTCGTGCCTCGTCATGGCGCTCGGCGGGTGGATCCAGGCGAAATGCGCACTCATCATGGTTCCAGGGGACGGGGTCGTGCTCGCCATGAGCGTGGCGTTCCGTGCGCGATATTCCACCTGCAAGATGGCGCTCGATTTGACGCTCACGGCGATCGGCGCGGTGGTGTCGCTCGTCACCATGGGCGGGCTGTTCGGCGTGCGCGAGGGCACGATCCTGGCAGCGTTCGCGGTGGGTCCGCTTATCCGCGTGTGGGACAGGCTCTTGAAGCCACTGCGTTGGCTTGTCCCGGTTTCGGGACATATAACCCTCACGCCTGAACGCTCCGACCAAAAGTGCCCGTCCGAGGCGTAAGGTTGGCGCCTCCGCCGCAAGCGCGGTTCGCTGCGATACAATAGCCTTCACGGTTCGACGGGAGGTTTTCATGTACGTACGCGTTTCTTCTTTCGACTGGTAAGCGGAGTCGATGCGGATATGGGTAACGCAAAGCGTGCGAAAAGCCGGCTCGGCAGGTCGAAAATCGGGCTTTTGCCGGTGCTCTTCTTCATCGTCGGCATGGTCGTCCTCGGCGTGCTCGGCTACAGCGCGAAGAGCAGCCAGGACGAGCTCAGCCACTCGAAAGTCGAGCTCAACGCCATGACCTACGCGCAGCACATGCAGCTCGACATCATGCAGGGGATCAACATAACGAACACCCTGGAGCAGGTCATCGTCAGCAACGACGGCGAGGTGCGCAAGTTCCCGGAAATCGCGGAAAGCATGATGACGGACTACATCCAAAGCATCCAGGTCGCGCCTGGCGGCGTCGTCACGGAAATCTACCCCGAGGCGGGAAACGAAGCCGGGAAGATCGATCTGATCAACGACGCGTCGCGCGGCGAGATCTCCCGCTACGCGCGGGACAACGACGTCATCACCATGCAGGGGCCGTTCGATTTGAAGCAGGGCGGTTCCGGTATCGCCATCAGGAACCCCGTGTACCTCGAAGACGCTGACGGCCAAAAGGAGTTCTGGGGCTTCGCGATCGCGATCATCCGCGTGCCGGAGATCTTCTCGGAATCCATCAACGCGCTGTCGGAATTCGGCTACGACTACGAGCTGTCCAAGAACACCGCCCCTTGGGACGACTCGTTCCAAGAAGTCTACGGCTCCAGCACGGACATGCGGGACGCGGCGACCTACAGCTTCGATCTGGGCGACAGCCACTGGAAGCTGGAAGTCCGGCCGAAGAACGGCTGGGGCAGCAACCAATCGCTCTACATCATCCTGGGGTGCGGCATCCTGATCGTCCTGCTCGTTTCCGGCCTGCTTGCGGTGTCGGGGCTCCTTCGCAAAACGAGGACGGCTGAGCGACAGGCATCGAAGCTCAATGGGGAGCTGCAGGGCGCGCTTGAGCAGGCGAACGTGGCTTCGCGAGCGAAGTCGCAGTTCATCAGCAGCATGTCGCACGACATGCGCACGCCCATGAACGCGATCATGGGCTATACCGCGATCGCGCTGAACCAGAAGCCAAAGGGGAAAGCGCGGGAATGCCTCGAGAAGATCGATGAGAGCTCGAAGCATCTGCTGCTGCTCATCAACGACGTTCTGGAAATCAGCCGGATCGAAAGCGGCAAGGCGACGATCAGCCCGGCGCGGACGGATCTGGCGGCGCTCTTCGACGAGGTGGCCGACCTTGCGCGCGGTCTCTCCAACGGCCGTGAGCTGCGCTTCGAGGTGAAGCGGGCGATTCCGGACGGCTGCTTCGTCCTCGTCGACGAGGTTCGTCTCCGCGAGGTGCTCGTGAACATTCTCGGCAATGCCGTCAAGTTCACCGAAGACGGGGGAACCATCGCGTTCTCGGCGGATTGCGCGCGGAAGGCGGGCTCCTCCGCGGTTGCGGTCACGTTTACGGTCGCGGACACCGGAATCGGCATGAGCGAGGAATTCCAGAAGCACATGTTCGAGCCGTTCGCGCAGGAGCGCATCGACGCACGGACGAACTACGAGGGCACGGGGCTCGGCCTCCCCATTTCCAAACGATACGTCGAGATGATGGGTGGCACGATCGCCGTCCAAAGCGCGAAGGACGCAGGCACGGCGTTTGCGATCGAGATTCCCATGGAGGAGGCCCCAGCGGCGGAAGCGGCCGTGCGGGAGCGCGCGTCGCGCGCCAGCCTGGCAGGGCTTCGCCTGCTTGTGGCGGAAGACAACGCGCTGAACGCCGACATCGCCCAGACGCTTCTCGAGGAGAAGGGTGCGAGCGTCGTCGTCGCGAGCGATGGGCGCCGGGCGCTCGACGCCTTCGCGAGCTCTCCTGCGGGCTCGTTCGATGCGATCCTCATGGACGTGATGATGCCCGAGATGGATGGACTCGCTGCGACCCGTGCCATTCGCGCGCTCAACAGGTCCGACGCCCGGCGCGTCCCCATCATCGCGATGACGGCCAACGCCTTCGCGGAGGATGCGCGGAAGTGTCTCGACGCGGGAATGGACGCGCACCTGGCGAAACCTCTGGATATGGAAAAGGTGGAACGGGAAATTTGCCGGCGGGTCGAGGGGCACGCGAAGGAGCGCGCCCCGGAGGCGTAGATCCGGCTTCTACACCAGCTTGCCCTTCGTGTGGTCGATCATGTGTTGGATGATCTCGGCCGTCCAGTCGGTGAAGTCGCGGCTCTTCGAGACGAGCTTGCCGTCGGCGAGTTCCTGATAGGTTATCTTCGCCTTCGCGTAGCGCGTCACCTTCGATTCGCCTTCGCGGGTCAGGCAGTCCTCGGTGGTTTTGAACGCCCCGAGCGCGCGCGACATCTTCGCGTTGAACATGACGTGCGCGTCGTCGTTCTGGTCGAGGTAAACGAAGGCCGCCTTGGTCGCGCCGATCTGGTTGGCGTGCAGGCAGGCGACGTTCTCGAGCGAGGCGAGCGTGTCGGCGAGGTCGGCGGCGAGCGCGGCCGCTTCCTCCTCGGTCACGGCTTCGCAGGGAGTGGAAAGGACGGCTTCGTCTTTCACCAGGTCTTTGATCATGAGGGATTCCTCTCGTGTACGTAATCATGCGGCTGCGCCGCTGAGCGGGCGCCCTGCAATTCTACCACGCGGGTCTTCGGCGGGTCCTTCGGGCTCTTACCCGGCCCACGCGCGGATGCGGTAGCGCACGCCGAGCTTCTCGCAGATTTCGCGGCAGCGCGCCTCGTCGTCGTGGGATATGGTGGTGTCGACCGTGGTCATGACGACGTGGGGCACGTAGCGTTTGATCTCGCGCGCGAAATCGAGCATGGCCTCGAAGGAACGCTCCCCGAATTCGCTGCGCACGATCTTCTGGTACGTTTGCGCGTCAGGCGCGTTCAGGCTGATGGAGACGGTGTCGATGATTCCCTCGAACTCGGGCGCGATGTCGCGGCCGCAGATGAGCGACCCCAGGCCGTTCGTGTTCACGCGCGTGGGCAGCCCGAACGTGTCCTTCACGTAACGCGCGACACGCTTCAAGATGTTCCACGTCTCGGTCGGCTCGCCGAACCCACAGAACACGACCTCCTCGAATTCGCTCATGTCGAAGGTGTTGAACGCTTCGACGACCTCCTCGTAGGTCGGCTCGTGGGAAAGCCAGAGGCTGTCGGCCTCGCCCACGCTGTCGGAGATCCCGCGCACGCAGAACGTGCACGCGCACGAGCAGCGGTTGGTCAGGTTAACGTACAGGCCGTGGTGTACGCGGTAGAGGATGGTCATGCCTTTGTTCATGATGCTTCTTTCAGGTTGTCTCGTCTTTCGGCTCCCACTGTAGCGCAGCGGCACCGCGATGCGCCCGGATCGTACGGCACGGTGCCCGATTAGGGTGTGGGCGACAAGAAAAACGTGGTGACGTGTTCGAAAATGACGATTTTTCGCAATAAGTAGAAACCTATGAATAGTTTTATAAGGCAGTTATGCCACGAAACGATCTGGCTTGTCCATTAACATGCTGCCTGTGGGCGATGTCGACCATCATTATCGGTGCTCTTTGGCTGGAGTCGGATGGTTCTAACGGTGGGAAGCCCTCGCCCGAGCGGAAAAATCGTCATTTTCGAACACGCGGGGCCGATTTTCCTGTTTCAAGCGGTGTGCAATAAGAGAACACACGGGCCGCGGGCCCGCCATGCAAAGCCTCGAAGCGCCTGCGACCTTCTTCGCATGCCCTCGCCCGCCGATACGATGGCTCGCCGAGGGGCGCGCGGGTCCATAATAGAGGGTCGACAATGGAAACGGATCTCAAGGGACGCTCGCATGAACTACTCGAACATCAAGTACTTCGACATCGCCGATGGCGAAGGGGTGAGGACCACCCTGTTCGTGTCGGGGTGCCGGCACGCGTGCCCCGGCTGCTTCAACGCGTCGGCCTGGGATTTCGCGGCGGGCGAGGCGTTCACGCGCGAGGTCGAGGACAAGGTGCTCGAAAGTCTGGAGCCGAGCTTCATCGATGGGCTCACGCTTTTAGGCGGCGAGCCGATGGAGCCCGAGAACCAGCGCGCGCTTCTGCCTTTCGTGCGCCGTGCGCGCGAGCGCTTCCCCGAAAAGAGCATCTGGTGCTTCACGGGCGAGGTGTACGAGAACCTGCTCGACGACACGTCGCCTTACCGGTGCGAGGTGACCGATGAGTTGCTCGCGCTCATCGATGTGCTCGTCGACGGCCCGTTTCTGCAGGCCGAACACGACATCTCGCTACGTTTCCGCGGATCGGCGAACCAGCGCGTGATCGACCTTGCCGCCACGCGCGCGGCGGGCGAGGTGCGCCTCTGGCAGGACGACCCCCAATACGCCACGCACACGATGCAGTAGGGTCGCGCTTCGCCGCATCCCGCGCTAACCCTCCCTGCGCGCGCCTTGCGCGGCTTCGTATCAGGCGCCTCGGACGCTTTCCGCTTGCTCTGCGCCGGCTGGGCGACACGTTCGCGCCGGCCAGCCGGCGGCGATCTCTTGCCGTTCACCGCAGCTCAGATGTCTTTTCCGCGATGTACATGGTTTTGGTAACCAATATACGTGCGTCTTTTTAGCTATCCAGCACATATATTCCTCCGTCCTCCCTTCCTATACTGCGGGGCAGAAGGGGTTCCGATAAGGAACCTCGCCTCATGAAGAGAGGAGAGGGCACATGAAATACAACGAGGATCTCTATCGTAAAGAGAAGCACTGGAAGGAAGGGGAGTTCGACGTCTACCGCAACATGCAGTGGACGGGACCGGGCTGCCACGAGGGCTGCGGCGTGCTGTTCTACGTGAAGGACGGCAAGGTCGACCACATCGAGGGCGACCCCAACGACGAGTTCAATCGCGGGCGTTTGTGCATGCGCTGCCTTGACATGGTCGACGAGGCCCTCAACAATCCGAAGCGCCTGGGACATCCTTTGAAGCGCGTGGGCAAGCGCGGTGAGAACAAGTGGGAGCAGATCTCGTGGGACGAGGCCTACGACATCATCGAGGAGCACGTTCGCGCCGCATGGGAAGAGGTCGGACCTGAATCCATCGTCGCTTTGGAAGGCACGGGCCGCAACGTTTTGTGGCAGGTGCCGCTGCTCGAGTACTCCGCTTTCAAGAGCCCGAACTTCGGCTGCGGGTTCCTCTCGGGCGATTCGTGCTACCTGCCGCGCTGCGCCGCTTCCGTAAGCGTTATGGGTGGGCCGGCCGTCGTCGACTGCGGGCAGTACGAACCTCGTCGCTACGACAATCCCGAGTACGAATACCCCGAGGTTATCCTTCAGTGGGGCTGCAACGCCGTTATGACCAACGCCGATGGATTCTTGGGCCACTGGATCGTCGACTGCATGAGGGACGGCGGCACCAAGCTCATCAACGTCGACACGCGCGTCACCTGGATGGGATCGCGCGCCGAGTACAACATCCAGCCGCGTCCCGGCACCGACGCCACCGTCGCCCTGGCCATGCTCAACGTGATCATCGCCGAAGATCTCTACGACCACGACTTCGTTGAGAATTGGACCTACGGCTTCGACGACTTGAAGGAAGCCGTCGCGGAATGGACGCCTGAACGCGCGGCTGAGATTTCCCAGACCAATGCCGATGACATCCGCGCCGCAGCTCGCTTGTACGCCACCGCCAAGCCCGCTGCATTCCATTGGGGCCTCTCGACCGATATGACCCCCAACGGCGTTGGCCAGGCGCATGCCTTCATGTGCCTTGAGGGCATCACCGGCAACGTCGATGTTCCTGGCGGCAATTACCTTGCCGCCGCCCCGTACGGTATCGATTCGGGATACGGCTGCGGTCTCGACTATTTCATCGACCCCGAGCTTCAGAAGAAGCGCATCGGCGTCGAGGAGTACCCGATGCACAAATTGGGCTTCGCCGCATGTGCCGTCGGCGACGAGATGCTGAAGATCCTCGAGTCGGGGCAGCCGTACCCGATTCAGATGATCTATCTCGCCGGAACGAACCCCATCGTCAACATGGCCGCCGAGGCGCCGCGCGTGTACAAAGCGATGCTCAAGTGCCCCTTCATCGTCGTCGCCGACTTGTGGATGACGCCGACCGCCACGGCGTGCGCCGACATCGTCCTGCCCGTCGCCATGAGCTGCGAGCGCGATTCGTTCCGCGAGTGGTGGGCTCCGGTCCGCGCCCTCACCAAGATCACCCAGTACGAGGAAGCGAAGTCCGACGAAGAGATCCTGGTCGACCTGTCGCTGCGCCTGAACGGGGACAACGTGCCGTGGCATGACGTGGAATCCATGCTCAACTGGGTGCTCGAGAAGGACAATGCGCCGCGTAACTGGACCGAGCTCAAAGACCTCATGTACGAGTACAACTTCCAGGGCTATCGTCGCTATGAATCGGGCAAGCTGCGTCCCGACGGGCAGCCGGGCTTCAACACGATGACCGGCAAGTTCGAGTTCAAGAGCTGCATGCTCGGCGCGTTCGGCTACCACGATCTGCCCTACTTCGAGGAGCCGCCCGAGAGCCCTGTCACAACGCCCGAGCTCTACGCGGAGTATCCGCTCGTTCTCACCACTGGCAAGCGCCATTTCGAGTTCTTCCACTCCGAGCATCGCAACATGCCGACGATGCGCGAGTTCCGTCCCAATCCGACGTTCGACATCAACCCGGCCGACGCCGAGAAGTACGGCATCGAGGACGGTCAGTGGGTGTGGATCGAGAACCAGCGTGGGCGCTGCCGTCAGGTCGCGCACGTGGTGCCGACGATGAAGGAAGGCGTCATCTGCGCCGATCACGGCTGGTCGTTCCCCGAGACCGAGGAGGCTGCGCCGAACCTGCAGGGCATCTGGGAGGTCAACATCAACAACCTGACGACCCAGTGCGTGGTGGGCGAGAGCGGATACGGCGCCCCGTATCGCTGCCTGCTGTGCAAGATCTACCCGGTCACAGAGGAAAACAGCAAGGTGACTCCGACGCAGGTTGTCGCCCAGATGGTCGCGGACGCTGAGTAGGAGGGCTTTGACAATGAGCGCAAACGGACTTTTCATCAACTACGAGTACTGCACCGGCTGCCACAGCTGCGAGGTGGCGTGCAAGAAGGAGCATAAGCTTCCCGAAGGTCAGTTCGGCATGCACGTGCTGCAAGACGGCCCGCGCCAGATGCTGGACGGCAAATGGGAATTCACTTACATCCCCTACCCGTCTCACCAGTGCGACCTGTGCGCCGAGCGTGTGTCGGAAGGCAGGCTCCCAACCTGCGTGCATCACTGCCAGGCGGGCGTCATGGACTTCGGCCCGCTTGAGGAGATGGCGAAACTCGCCGAGAAATACCCCAAATCGATGGTTTATTCCCTGTAAGGGATAGCGAAGGCGAACTTCCGAGGCCCCGATTGCGTGATCGATTCGCGTGGTCGGGGCCTCGGCCGTTCGAAAGGACGATGAAAGGAAGCGACGCATGAGCTGCATGAGTTGCAACCCCTTCTGCGGGAAGTGCCGGCCGCCCCATCCCAGGCCGGTCACGTGCCCCTCGTGCGGGCGGCTCGTCATGGTGGGGCGCTACGACGCGTGGCGCTGCCCCCGGTGCGGCGCGGATCTGCCGCCGCGCGAGCGACTGCGCTGCAATTGGACGGGCCTTCTGTGCGACATCCCCTGCATGTACAACATGCGGGAGAACGCCACGGGAGAATCGCATCCGTGCAGATGGCCCGACGGGAACCATCTTTCGAAGGGCTAGCCGCCCCCCGCCGCGTCGCAAAGCCGTGGCGGCGCGATGCGGCGGTTGCGCCCGCGCTCTTTAATCGAGCACGCCGAAAAGGTAATGCAAAAACACTCGCGTGTCGCAGTCGTCGAGGTCGATGAAGAAGTTGTTGCGGATCTTGTTCAGGCGGTACACCACGGTGTTGCGATGCATTTCCATGATCTCGGCGGTTTTCTTGATGCTGCAATCGAAGTACAGATACGTTGCCAGGAGCGTGTAGTCGTCGGTCCCGTTCGCGACGTCTGCCTGATGCAGGCGGTTCACCAGATTGGGTGCCTTCGCGTACTCGGTAAGGAACTGGGCGGTGTCGGCATAAGGATCGACCAGGTAATAGGGAAAGTATCGGTTGAATCGAAACGCGCAATCGTAATAAGGTTCCTTACTCGAAATGAGCCGGTAGTTCGAATGCTTCTTCGACCCGTAGGCCAGCGCGACGTCGGCTTCCATGCGCGCCATGCGGCAGCTTGAAAGCTGCTCGAAGCGCGAGGAGATGCCTATCTCGGCGTGAAGGCGGGAAACCATCTCGAAAAGCCGCTCTTCCATGGCTGCGATCTTGCCGCTGCTTTTCCCCATCGAGGTAAGCAAAACGTAGATGCGCTGTTCGATCACGGCAACGCGGCATGCTTTGAGGGCCGACCGTATCTGATGCGCGAAATGCGCGACGCCGCCGTGCTCTTCCGCCTTCGATACGACGCCGACCTCGAAGACGCCTTTGGACGGCAAATCGAATCGATGGGCTCTTTCTTCCAAATCCGGCGCATCGCCGAAGGCCCCGTTCAGCAAAGCGACCAGGAAAGCTGCATCTTTGTCGCGATAGGCGGTGGTTTCCCAAGACCGCTCGAGGCACGCGCCGATGCGATTGGCGAGCACGTCGAAAAGAAACGACTCCCACGGGGCTATCGCCTGCGATGACACCATGACGAGATGCGCGGCGTAGTTTTGGCTGAGCCGGTAGATCCTCGAGATGTTGGGAAGCTGGTTCACCTCGTTTCCCTTCTGATCGAGCCGGTTGCGGTTCTGCGAATTGCTGCGCTGCTTCTCGGCGAGTCGCTCGATGCGCGGAATCATCGAGGAGGGGTAGCTGCCCGTCTCGATGAGCGCGCGGCTCATGTCGTCGATCGGGGGATGGTTCTTGGTCGCGGCGACGAGCGCGAAGAGCGCGTCGGTGAGCGCCAGGTAATGCCCGATGACGGGCTCGCTCGCATCGATGAGCTGCTGGGCGGAGGCGCCTGCGAGGACGAGGTCCGCAAGTGAGGCGTCCCATTCGCGCAATTCGACGAGATGCCGGTTGATCAGGCTGCATACGGCGGCGCACGAAAGGCGTGTCGTGGCGACGGGGAAGGGGAGGGCGTGATCTTGCGAGGCGCTTCGGGCCTCGGCGCCGACGGCGTCCTCGGGGTTGCCGTGTTGCCCGGTGCCGCTTCTCGGCTCGGCACCGGCGACAGGAGGCGCGATTGCGAGGACGGGTCGCGCACAGGTGCCGTTCTCGGTGATTTCCTGTGCGCGCTCGATCGACGTGACAAGCAGGGCGGGCGGCTCGGGTGCGCGCGCGGCGTCGTTGCTGTTGTCGGCGGTGGTGGCTGTGGGCGCCTTGGGCGATGCTGCGGGCGTCGCGAGGGCGCTCTCGTCCGTATCGGCGAAGGAGAAGACGGCGCCGTTCTCGTCGACGGGGAACGTCACCTGCGTCTCCGTCGGTACGAGGCATGCTTCGATGATGCTAAGCGGGAAATCCATGGACCCTCCTTGCTCTTCGCGCACTGCTGGTTCGATGAGCACGGCGCGCGAAATCCGGCATGCGTTGCGCTTCGCTTCGCGCGATCTTGTCGCGTTCGTGCTCGCATTCCCAAGTATAGTGCCGCATGCCCGTGCGATCCTTTGGACCCCGCGCTTTCGCGAAACGTCGCGCTCTGCTGCGGCTCTGTCCTTCGCGCCTCCGTGGGGGGGGGAGCCTTTTGAGCCCCTGCGGCCAAGCGCGTCGGGCGCGGGGCTCCCGCTATCCTTACGCCGGGTTCTCGTGGATCATGATGTGCTTCACCTCGGGGAACTTCGCCTCGACCGCATCGTGGGCGGCTTCGGCGATGGCGTGCGCTTGGGTGAGCGGCAGGCTGCCCTCGACCGCGATCTCCGCGTCGACGTACACCTTGTTGCCGAACTGGCGCGTGCGAAGCGCGTCGATGTGCACGACGCCCGCGGTTGCGGTTATCACGTCGGCGACCGCGGTCTCGAACTCGTCGCCGCACGGTGTGTCGAGCATCTTGTCGACAGCGTCTTTCAGCACGTCAAGCGCCACTTTCAGCACGATGACGCAGATGACGATCGACGCCAACGGGTCGCCGATGGGAAAACCGAGCATCGCCGCCCCGATGCCCAGAAGCGCGCCGATCGACGACAGCGCGTCGGAGCGGTGGTGCCAGGCGTCGGCCATGAACGCGCTCGAGTCGAGCACGCGCGCCCAGTGGCGGGTGTACCAGAACATGGCCTCCTTCACCACGATCGACACCACGGCGGCGACGAGCGCGAGCATGCCCGGCGTCGCGGCATCGAGGTAGGCACCGCTCGCGATGCTCTCGACGCTCGAAAGTCCGATGGCAAGCCCGGTGAACGCGAGGATGATACCGAGCGCGAGCGAGGCCACGCACTCGAAGCGCTCGTGCCCGTAGGGATGCGTCTCGTCCGCTTCGCGCTTCGACAGGCGTACGCCCACGTACGCGATGGCCGTGGCGAACACGTCGGAAAGCGAGTGGACCGCGTCCGAGATCATGGCGGACGAGTTGCCGAAGATGC
The DNA here is from genome assembly GCA_934654815.1 of uncultured Ellagibacter sp. Taxonomy (GTDB): domain Bacteria; phylum Actinomycetota; class Coriobacteriia; order Coriobacteriales; family Eggerthellaceae; genus Ellagibacter. The sequence goes on along the minus strand of CAKUGU010000004.1, from coordinate 57,177 downwards.
CGGCTATAAGCTTGAACGCCGACAGCGCGACGTTACCTGCGACGCCGATGGACGCGAGCTTCGCCGAGATAGCCTTCTCGCGTGCGGGATCGACGGGGGCCTTCCCCGGCTTGCCGCCGCCGCTGCCCGCGGTGCTGCTTGCGTCGCCGCTCGGCGCGCTCGCCGTCGGGCTCGCCTCGGTTGCAGCGCTCTCGGAGATCATCATGTGCACCGGGGCGGGCGTCGAGGGTTCTTCCTGCAAGAAGGGATTGGGGCCTTCAGTTGCGAAGGCGGGGATGTTGTACGCGGTCATAACGAAACCTCCTGGTCGGGGAAACAGTACTCTTGCCCCGTGGGAGTGCCTTCGCGATCGCGTGCGGCGTTTGCGTGCCGTGCGTGACGAAAAAGCGCGCCTGCGGGTCAGCTTGCTACTGTCCCGCAGGCGCGCATGCTTTGCCTGCTGCCGTGATGGCCCGGCCCCATGACGCGTCGCCGCGCCACGGCCTGATCAGTTTGCGCTGTTGAGCTCGTCTTCCCGCGCCTTGTCGCGGGCATGGGAAGACGGTGCAGTGCAAAGAGTGACCATATTGTAGGGGCGCGGCCGCCAGTTTGTCACTGGTAACATAACAATTGTGACAACCTTGTGAAACGCCTGGTCGCAGGCAGTGTCGGAAGCGCATGCGACCGGAGCGGCCAGGTCGCATGCGCTTCCTTGAACGCAACCTTAGGCGAGCGCGCCCATCGGGTCCCACGGCGCGAGCTCGATAGGCTCGCTCTCGTACGCCGCGCGCTCCTCGTCGGTGAGGTACTTCTTGTCGACGACCACCTGGTAGACGTACTCGCTGAACCAGTCGTCGGTCATGAGGTCGTAGCCGTCGTGGCCGTGGTCCTTGCCCCAGCTGTTCTCCACGCGCCAAAGCGCTGGCTTGCCGTCGACATCGAAGTTCACGCCCTGGAACACCATCGCGTGGGTCATGAGCGACTCGCCGTAGTCGAGGCGCGCCGCTTTGTCGAGGCTCGCCATCACGGGCACGCCGAACAGCCCGTCGACGTCGAGCGTGTTCATGCCCATCATGCCGTCGTCTTGCAGGTAGTTCTGGTCCACGTCGCAGCCGAACCACACGGGCAACCCGTCTTTGAGCTGGGCGATCGCCGCACGCTTCAGGCTTTCCACCGGCAGGTTCACGTAGCGCACGCCGCCGTCTTCGGCCACGTTGCCCAAAAACTTCACCGAGTAGGCGCGCCCGTAGGGCTTGTCGGTGGTCGGCGCGTTGATGACCGACACGTAGTCGTCGAGGTTCATGCCCACGTACTTGTCGAAGAACTCGCGCGGCGTGAACGTGCCCGACACCACGAGTTTGTCGTCCTTGTCGCGGATGCGCGCTTCGAAGGATTTCGGCGGCTCGCCCAGGCAGATGGCGAGGATGCGGTAGAACTGCTTGAGCAGCTCGGTCTGTTTGGCCGTAAGATCGCCCGCATCCGCGCCCGCTTCCACCATGTCGCGCAGCGTTTTCGCCCCGGCCCGCAGGAAACGGGTGAGGAAGGCGTCCATGTCGGTCGTGTGCGACGACGCGTACGACTCAGGCATGGCGTCTTTGGGCACCACGCCGTACTTCTTCACGATGGATCGGAACATGTCCCACTGCCCGCCGTCGCACAGGGGGTCGAGCAACAGGAACGCGACCTCGCGCGAGGTCGCGGGCTCGTTCGCCGTGGCGAGGATGTTCTGGAAGAACCAGTTGGCGCGCTCGTACTTATCCCAGAACAAAGGGTAGGCCTGCGAAAGCTCGAACGTTTCGAGGTTGAGCTTCTTCATGATGCGGAAGCGCATCGTGTTCAGGCTCGCGAACATCCAGCAGCGGCCCGAGCGCTTCTGGTCGGTGATCTTGCCCTGGGAAAGCTGCACGTCGAAGGTGCTCGCGTCGAGCGAGAGCGCCTCGGGGACGCGTGCGACCTTGCGGATGGGGCTTGCCGACACGGCGTTCTTGGCGATGCGCGCGGCGGCGTCGGCCGCGAAGGCGGCATGCGCGGCCTCGGTGGTTTCGGGCGCGATGGCAGTGTAGGCGATGGGTTGTTCGGTTTGCGGCATGGGCTACCTCCAAACGAGAGCGGAACGTTTCATGTTCGGAGGTTAGCACAACGGGGAACGGAGTGCGCATATCGCGGCTTTTTGTCCACGGGTGCGCGGGCGTTTGAACTGGGGAAACGATGTGTTTTACCAGGTCACGAGCTTGGACAAAAACGAGCGATATGCGAAGGCATGCCAGCGGGTTGCGCTGCGACGGGCAGGTTTTCCGCGCTACTTCATCGTGTCGAGCTTTGCGAGCACGGCTTCTTGCCCTTCGATGAGCTCGCCGTTCACGTACAGGTAGGGAATCTTGTTCGCGTCGCCGCCGAGCGCGACGAGCTCGTTGTAGGGCGCTTCCTGCTCGACGTCGCGCTTGTCGAGCTCGATGCCGAGCTCGTCGGCGCGGTTCACGGCGACGGAGCAGGTGGCGCAGGGCGCCCAGTAATAGAGAATCGGCGTATCCATCGAGGTTCCTTTCGATTCGTTGCGGTCGGAAACACTGAGGCGAGTATACCCCTTCGCCCCGCGCATGCGCCCGATGCACCGCGTATGTGGTGGTTGGGTAGCGATTCGGCGCAGGGGGCTTTTCGTTCAAATTCCCGTCACATCGCCAGGTTAAGGTCTGCCTTTGCACGAAGAAGAGACACAGTGGGAAGCAAGCGCGAGGTTCAGCATGACGGAAGAGGCAAAGAAAAGCACGATGTCGGTGAAGGGGCTGTTCGAGGGGCTGTCGGCGGCGCAACTTACGGCGGGCGCGCTCGCCGCGGTGACGTCGATGCTCTTGTCGGCGCGCATCGGCATCGCGGGGTCGGTCATCGGCGTTGCGGTCGGCTCGATCGTGTCGACGGTGGCGTCGCAGGTGTACAAGCGCTTCCTCGAGCAGTCGGCGAGCAAGCTGCGCGACTTGCGCGAGGGCGACGGCGAGGAGGGCGAGCCTGTCGCCGAAGAAGGCGCCGGGCAGCTGCAAGTGCAGGAGCGCCCCGGTGCGCGGGGCGCGTCGTCGGGCGCGAGCGCGAGCGCACGGGGCGATTACGAGGGCTTCCCCTCGCGGCCTGCGGCGGCGCGGGTGCGTGCCGAGCACTCCGCCCATCGCGCGACGTCGACGCCGCATCTGGGCGACGCGTCGCTCGCCCAGGACGTCACAGCCCAGCATGTGCGCGAGAAGCGTGCGCACGACAAGCGCGTCCAGCGCAGCGTGATCGTCGTGTCGGTGGTCTCGGCGCTCGTCGCGGTGGCGGTGACGGCGGGGTTCGTCGAGCTCACCACGCAGGGACAGGGTTTAGGCGCGAAGCCCGCGACGATCGAGCAGGTTGTTTCGAACTCGCAGGATGCGAACGCGAGCAGCGAGCAGGGCGCCGAGGCCGGCAAACAGCAGAACGCCGCCACGACTGACGGCTCCGCGAACGCGAGCGGGACCGACGCGCAGAAGAGCGGCCAGTCGGCCTCGCAGTCGGGCTCCTCCTCGCAGGGGTCGTCTGCAAGCGGGTCGCAGTCGGGCAAGGGGCAGACGGAGACGAGCGCGGGGCAGAGCGGATCCTCGGCGTCTTCGGGATCGTCCTCGACGTCGGGCTCGAGCTCCAGCGCTTCGTCGGGTCACGACTCGTCTTCGGGCGAGAGCACGGCGTCGGGCTCGAACTCGGGGACGAGCGAGGGCTCCTCTTCGGCAGCGAGCGGGTCCAGCTCGACCGGCTCGTCCTCGTCTTCGGAGAGCGGCAAGTAGCAAGTGTCTCGCGGGCGGCTCGCGCGAGCGCTCCGGTCCGCGTGTTCGGGCGGCTCGCCTTCGGCCGCGGTTCGTGTGCCCGGCCATGCGCGACTAGCGCGACCCGCGTGCCCGGCCACCCGTGGCTCGCGTGCCTGGCCACCCGCCGGTCAAGACCCGCGACGCCCGCTCCATGGCGCCCTCTCAGCCCGGGCCGCCTTCCCGTTCCCCGGGCCCCGTGCGCCCGGGGCGGGGTATACTGGTCCCATGGCAAACCTCGATTCCAACATAAACGACGTCGCGCTCATCTTCGAGGGCGGCGGCATGCGTGCGAGCTACACGGCGGGGGTCGTGGTCGCGCTGCTCGAAAACGACATGCATTTCGGGCGTGTGTACGGCATTTCCGCAGGTGCGAGCCACACGGTGAACTACGTGTCGCGCGACGTGGCAAGGGCGCGCGCCTCGTTCACCGACCTTGTGCGCGATCCCGAGTTCGGCGGCGTGGGAAGCCTGCTTTCCGGGCGCGGGTTCTTCAACGCGCACCACCTCTACGAGGGCATCGCCGAGGACTTGGCGGGCACGGGCGACGTGATGGCGTTCGACTTCGACACCTTCCGCGAAAGCGCGTCCGACGTCCACATCGAGGGTTTCGACTGGGAAACGGGAGAGACCGTCGTCTGGACGAAGGCCGACATGCCGACGCTGCGGGACATGATGCTGCGCGTGCGCGCGAGCTCCACGATGCCGATCTTCATGCCGCCCACCACCATCGACGGGCGCACTTTCATGGACGGCGGCATGGGTACAAGCTGGGGAATCTGCCTTGACGCCGCCCGCCGCGACGGCTTCTCGCGCTTCTTCATCGTGCGCACGCAGCCGAAGGGCTACCGCAAGCGCCCCATCGGCGCGGCTGCGTCCGCGGTGTTCCGCACGGCGTTTCGCAAGCACCCGCTCGTGGCCGAGCGCACGATCGAACGCCCCGGCCCCTACAACGCACTCTGCGACGAGATCGAGCGCCTCGAGCGCACGGGCGAGGCGTACGCCTTCTACCCGCATGCCATGCCGGTCGACAACAAGGAAACGAACTGGGAAAAGCTTTGCGCCTCCTATGAGATGGGCTACAGCCAGGCGCGCCGCGAGGTCGGCGCATGGGAGAAGTGGCTGAAAGGGTAGGGGGATCTCTTCCCGCCCTTGGTGGCAAGCCGCAATCGTTCCCTTTCGCCGCGCGCGAGTGGTCGCCTTGGGCCTCTCATTTTCGGCGGCGGGCCGTTTGCGCGGTGCAAGGTCGTGGGAAATTCCGCTTGCCCGGCGCCGCTGCTTTCTCGCGATATAATCGACGGCGCGAGAAAACGCGCGATCGAAAGGGAGAAACGTGCCGATAATCCATCTTGACGAGGCGATGTGCGAAAACGGAGCGCTCGCAAGCGAACTCGCGCTGTTCACGCGCACGGCCGATGCCGACCTGCGCGCCCGGGGGCTCTTCATCGCCGAATCGCTCAAGGTGATCGAGCGCGCGCAGGCGACGGGCGCGCGCGTGCGCTCGATGCTTCTGCCCGAGAAGCTGCTCGACGCCACCATGCCCGCGATCGAGCGCGCCCTTGCCTCGCCCGTGGGCGCTGCGGGCGGCGAGGCGCCTGTGTACGTCGCGCCGAAAGCGCTCTTCAAGCGGATCACGGGCTACGAGGTGGTGCGAAGCGCGCTCGCCGTCTTCGAGCGCCCCGCGCTGCCGAGCGTGCCCGAGCTCGTGGCCGCGACGGGCGCGCGGCGCATTGCCGTGCTCGAGGACATCGGCAACTCCACCAACATCGGCGCCATCTTCCGCTCGGCCGCCGCACTCGGCATCGACGCGGTGCTCGTGACGCCCTCGTGCCACGACCCGCTGTTCCGCCGCGCCGCGCGCGTGTCGATGGGCACGGTGTTCCAGGTGCCCTGGACGCGCATCGGAAGCGCGCAGGCTTGGGCGCAGGAGGGCGTGCCGCTCCTTCATGACCTGGGGTTCAAAGTTGCGGCCATGGCGCTTTCCGATGATTCGGTCCCTATCGACGATGCGGGTTTGCGCGCGTGCGGGAAGCTCGCCATCGTGCTCGGGACGGAAGGCGAGGGGCTCGCCGACGCCACCATCGAGGCCAGCGACTACACGGTGAAGATCCCCATGGCGCACAACGTCGATTCCCTGAACGTCGCCGCGGCGAGCGCCGTCGCCTTCTGGGAACTGCGCGCAAGGGGGCGGAATGAGGCTGCACGAGGTTAGGGAGCGCGGCCCGTGTCTTGTGGAGGAGCTTTTGCGCGTGTGGGAGGCGTCCGTCCGGGCGACGCACGCGTTTCTTTCCGACGCGGAGGTAAGGCGCATCAAGGGGTACGTGCCGTCTGCGCTGGAAGGTGTGGAGCACCTGGTCGTCGCCGAGGCCGAGAGGCCGATCGCGTTCATGGGAATCCAAGGCGCGCGGCTTGAGATGCTATTCGTCGCGCCGGAGGAACGGGGGCGGGGCGTAGGTGCGAGCCTGCTTCGGCTCGGCATCGATGGGTACGGGGTTCGCGAGACGACGGTCAACGAGCAGAACCCGCAAGCCGTCGGCTTCTACGAGCACCTGGGCTTTGCAACCTACAAGCGGACCGATGTGGACGAAGAAGGCGGCCCGTATCCCCTTTTGCACATGAGGCTGGGGTAGGGGAGACCCAGAAACAGGGGCCTCGGGGAAATAATGCGCCACGGCGAGCGCCGAATGACTGCGAAGCTGCGCGCATTGTGGCGTTCGGGCGTCTTGCCGTCATGCGGATGCCGCAGCGAACGTCGAGATCGTGGAATCGCGCGTGCTGTGCTGTCAGATATCCCATTACCGTCTAGGCGGCAATGGGATCGCACCGCGGCGCTGCGGACAATGCATGGCTCCATTGTCCGCGCAATCGCGAAGGCCGCAGCCCTTGCGCCTGGACTACAGCTGTTTCTGCTGGTAGAGGCCGCGCTGCTCGAAGTCGAGATGCTCGTAGTACTCGCGCGTCCCCACGGCGCTGATGACGTTGATGCGTTTATAGCCGGCGTCCCGCGCGATGTCGCACGCCCGCGCGACGAGCTTACGGCCGAGCCCCGCGTGCTGCGCGCCGGTGCTTGCGTGATGGAGCGCCGCCACGGCCCCGTACACGTGCACCTCGCGGATCATGGCTTCGCCTGCACGTAGGGGGAAGGTGAGCGCCGCGATCTGTTCTCCCTGGTCGCTAAGCGTTCCCGGCGTATTCGCGGGCCCGTTCAGCTCGTCAGCGCCTGAGACCACGCCCGCGTTTCTGCCCGTGCTCGCAGGCACGGGCACGCGCCCCGCTTCCCCTTGTGCCTCGGCTGCCGCAGCTTCGATAGCCCCCGCCTTCGGAAGCGACAGCCGCAGGAACCCGGCGCTCTTTCCGTCGGGTGTCACCCATTCGAGGAAGCGCTCGCTCGACACGGTCGTCTCGTAAGGAACCTCATCGATGGCGAGCTCTCTCACGTCGGCGCCGCGCGTGCCGATTTCCCGCGTCCTGATCTCGTCGATGCGCGCGTTTTTGCCCGCAAGCTCAGCGTCGACCATCTGGCGCAGGTTCACCTTCTTGTTGCCGGCCATGATGTCGTGCGACGAGATGTCGCGGATCATGCGCGACACGCGCACGTAGGGCGGCGTCGCCTTCATGTTCTCGGTCAGCACGCGCAGCAGTTCCTCTTCGGTATAGGGCCGCCAGCTGCCGTCGCGGAAATGCGCGACGAGGCCCGTGCCGTCCACGAGCGCGCACGGGTACATCTTCACCTCGTCGGGCAGAAAGCGCGCGTCGTGCGTGAGAGCGGCATAGCCCGCGATGTCGCTTTCCGGCGTGGCGCCGAGGAGGTTCGCCATGAAGTGCGCGTGGATCTTGAAGCCGAACAGGCGCGCAAGCTCGAAGGCGCGCCCGATGCGCTCGATTGAGATATGGCGGTCGTTTTCCTCGAGAATGCGCTGGTCAAGGCTTTGAATGCCGATCTGCACCTTCGTCGCCCCGAGGGCACGCATCTCGGCGAGCGAGCTTGGCGCGATGCAGTCGGGGCGCGTTTCGATGACGAGCCCGACCGAGCGCGCCGCCGCGTGCGCGTTGCGCTCGTGCTCGCGCACGACTGTCTCGAGCGTCGCCGTTTGCATCGCGGCGATATGCTTCCAACCGGCGTCTTCGCCGTAGAGTGCGCGTACGGCCTGATTGTAAGTCGCCTCTTTCCGCATGACGAGCTTTTGCGCCTTGCGGGCGAAGGCGGCCACGTCGTCGCGCTCGCTTTTCAGCCCGCATTTCTCGTAGAACGCGCGGCGTCGCGCGATGCTTTCGTCCTGCACGTCTCGGCTCGCGGACTCGTTGAGTGCGCGGAAGAGCTCGCGCGTGAACCAGAAACGGTACGCGCGCGGGTAGTCGGTCCAGGTGCCGCCGAGCACGATGAGCTCGACCTTGTCGGTGGTGTGACCCATGTCGGCTAACGTGCGAAGACGCAGCGCCACCTGCAGATACGGGTCGAACCAGTTGCGCTCGGCGCGCTGGCAGGCGGGTTCGTCGGCGAGGTAGCTTTTCGGCATGCGCACGTCGTTCGGGCAGTACAAACATGCGCTCGAGCAGGGCCAGGGCTTCGTGAGCACAGTCACGGTCGCCACGCCCGACGCGGTGCGCATCGGCTTCATGCGAAGTGTTCGGACGAGTTTCTCCTCAAGCGCGTCGTCGATGTCCCAGCTGCGCCACAGGGCGGGGTCGGTTTCCTTCACCTGCTGGTAGAACGGCAGGAGCTTCTTCTTCGCCACGGCACGCACCGGCCCGCGCAGCTCGCGGTTCCGTGCGCGGATGATGCGATCGAACGCGTTCGCGTCAAGCGGCCCGTCTGTTTCCCGCAAAGCCGAAAGTATGTTCTCGAGGGTTTTCCGCATGGTGCCCTATTGTAGGACATCAGCCCCTGCTGTGCGTCTGCAACCGCGCCCCGCCTCTTTCTCCCCAGGCATCCTGCGACGCAAAACGCGTTCCCGCTCTCGGCGCTTCGGTCCGCTGCCCTTCCGTAGCATCTCAAACATCAACCAAATCACCTCACTCTATCAACCTATATCAACTCATATCTCAACCAGGCGGATGTTTTCCTCAACCTTCTCGCACGCCACAATGCGAGGCGAAGAGAGGGCCGAGGGGAGTCCTCGAGAGAAAACCGAGAGGAAGGTTTCCATGAGCGAAGTATCGATGAAAGGCGTCGCGAACAACACGGTCGACGAGAACGGTATTCGCTGGCGTCGTACACGCTGCTTCATGTGCCATATGAACTGCGGCGTCTGGTGCGGCGTCGACACCAAGAACGGCAGGCTCGTCGAGATGCGCCCGATCGAGGAGGAAGGGACGGTGCTGTGCAACCGCCTCGGCGCGCACGGCGAGAAGGCCATCAAGTTCCACTACCATCCCAAGCGCATCAACCACCCCATGAAGCGCGTCGGCGAGAAAGGCGAGGATCGCTGGGAGGAGATTTCCTGGGATCAGGCCATCGACGAGATCGCGACCAAGCTGCTCGCCCTCAAGGAGAAGTACGGCGCGAAGACTCTCGTCTCCTCTGAAGGCACCTACCGCTCCGACCATCTGTGGTCGCGCACCCGCTTCTTCAACCTGTTCGGCAACCCCGGCAACGTGGTCGACCCCGGCACCATCTGCTGGTGCTGGAACTACTCGCTCAACATGGCGATGGTCGGCTGGCCGGTCGAGGCCATCATGCCCGTTTCCCCGCAGGCTTCCGGCACCATCGTGAACTGGGGCAAGCGCTGGAGCGAAGCGTACGCTCCCGAGGGCCCGCTGTGGCGCACCTGCAAGGGACGCATCGACGTGCATCAGGACAACCCCGCGCAGTACATCAACGTGGACACCACCTGCATCGACGGCTCGGCAACGGCAGACATCTGGATGCAGCCCTATCCCGGCACCGACTGCGCCATCAGCTTCGCATGGTTGAACGTCGTGTTCGAGGAAGAGCTCTGGGACGACCAATTCGTTCGCTACTGGTCGAACGCCCCGTTCCTCGTTCGCAAGGATACGGGGAAGCTCTTGCGCTGCGACGAGGTTTCCGGCGGCGCCCACGAGGACTTCGTGGCGATCAACGAGCTTACCGGCAACGTGGTCGAGTGGTGCTCCGACCATAACCGCTACTACACCGACGACGAGGTGAAGCCGGCGATCCGCGGCACCTATTCCGTGAAGCTCGCCGACGGATCGGCCGTTGAGTGCTGGACCGCGTTCGACGCCATCGAGGATCGCTTCAAGGAGTGGACGCCCGAGCGCGTCGCCAAGATCTCCAACGTGCCCGCCCGCAAGATCCGCGAGTCCGCGCGCCTCTACGCCACCAACGGCCCGGCGTTCATCGGCTGGGGCTTGGGCGGCGGCGACCAGCACGGCATCAACGCGTCGCAGTTCGGCATCGCGAAGACGATGCTGCGCATCCTGACCGGCAACATCGACAACCCCGGCGGCGAGTACGTCGGCCAGCCGGCTGACCCGGACGACACGCAGAAGCTCTACCCCGTGCGCGACGCCGAGCTCGAGCTCTCCGAGCTGCTCACCGACGACATCCGCAAGGACTACATCGGCAACGACCGCTTCCGTGTCATGGCGTGGCCGGGCTTCCAGGCAATCGACAAGAACTATCGCAAGATGTTCCACCTGCCGCGCCCGATGCTGCACCAGATGCTCTGCTCGCCGTCGCTCGTGTGGAAGGCGATCCTCGACAAGGACCCGTACCCCATCACCGCGATGATCTGCTGGTCCTCGAACCCGCTCGCGTGGGCGCCGAACACCAAGCGCGTCTACAAGGCGTTGAAGGCGCTCGAGCTGCTCGTCGTCGTCGACTACTGGAAGACCCCGACGGCCGCCATCGCCGACTACATCATCCCGGCGTGCGACTGGATGGAGCGCCCCTGCATGACCACCGCCGAGGACTCCAACGACTTCATCACCACTGGCGATCGCGGCGTCGAGCCCCTCTACGACCGCCACATGGACTTCGACTTCTTCCGCGCCCTCGGTATCGCGTGCGGTCAGAAGGACTACTGGCCGTGGGAAACCTACGAGGATCTCATCGACTACCGTCTCGAGCGCGTTCCCGACATGGATCGCGAGAAGGCCACCAACCTGGGCAACTACTTCCCCTACGGCACCGAGTTCTACAAGTACGCGAAACCCCTTGCCAACGGCGAGCTGCGCGGCTTCGCCACGAACTCGCGCAAGGCGGAGCTGTTCTCGAGCGTGCTTGAAGACTTGGGCTACGACCCGATCCCGACCTACACTGAGCCCGAGACGCCGCTTGGCAACCCCGAGCTCGCCAAGGAGTACCCGCTGCGCCTGACCACCTCCGGCCGCATCAGCCCGCTGTACCACTCCGAGATGCGCACGCCCGGCCATGGCACCCGCTCGGTCGTTCCCTGGCCGATGACCTGGATGCACATCAACGACGCCCGCAAGCTGCACATCCGCGAGGGAGACTGGATCTGGATCGAGACGCGCATGGGCCGCATCCGTCAGAAGGCCCATGTGGGCTGGGACGTTCCCGAGGGCATGGTCCAGGTTCCGCCTTCGTGGTGGTACCCCGAGCTTCCCGCCGAGGAGCCGTGGAGCCAGGGCGTGTTCGATTGCGCCGCCAACGTGCTCATCGACGACGACCCGGATCTCGCCGACAAGATGACGGCGACCTGGAACGCGCGCGGGCTTCTGTGCAAGGTGTACCCGTGCATCAACCCCGAGGACCAGTCCGACGAGAACGTGCCGATTTCCGCCTACGACAACCCCGACGTGGAAACCACGTGGGATCGCGCGTACAACGAACTCGGTTGCTGGGAGCTCAACGGCAAGTAAGGCACAGCCGCGACGACATAACGACGCCATAGTCTGAAAGCGAAGGGAGGGACCGCGCGGCGGTTCCTCCCTCGCGCATTCGAGGAGGTGAGGGCCATGGCATACGGGCCGCCGAACGGCTTTGCCCGCAACAAGGCCGCCGTGTTCATCGACGAGGAGTTCTGCACCGGCTGCATGACCTGCGTGTTCATCTGCCCGCTGAAGACGGTGCTGCGCGCGAGCCGCAAGGTCGCGGGGAAGGCCGAGGTCGTAGACCCGCTTCTGTGCGCCGGGTGCGGGAGGTGCATGTTCGCCTGCCCCACTAACGCGATCCGCATTTCTATGGCATGATAGCGTTGAGACTTTCGGGGAGCGCGGCGTCTTCGGTCGAGGCTTCGGTTGAGACTCGGTTGACGACGCGCCGAGAGGCGAGCGGGTCCAGAGTTCGGTGATCCTGAACATGCGACAAGGGAAGGGGAGCGCCATGGCGGGGGAAGATTCGGGCAGGGGCGCGAACGTGGACGCGGGCGCGGATACGGCGCCGCGCGACGGCATGCCGCTCGTTCCCCTTGTCGCGAAGTCGATCCCGCCTTCTCCTTCCGCCGCCCCGCGGGAGCGCATCATGCGCCTGCTCGCCCGGGGGCGCGCGAAGCGCTTCACGCTGGTGAGCGCTGCGGAAGGCTACGGCAAGACGACCGCCCTCGCCGACTTCTGCCGCGCCCTGCGCGACGAGGGGTCCCTGTGCGCGTGGTTCTCGGCCGACGAGGACGATCGCGAGCCTGCGCGCTTCTGGCTGAACTTCCGTTATGCGCTCGACGCGGGCATCGAGCGCTACGGCGGCGCGCGCCTAAGCTGCCCCGGCGTTCCCAGCGGCACCGCGCAGGCGTGGAAGCTCGCGAACGACCTCTCGCTTCTGGCGGAGTCGGCGGGCGGGGCGGTCATCATCATCGATGGGTTCGACTGCCTCTCCTCGAGCGACGCGCTCGAGGAGTTCTCGCGGTTCTGCCGCGCCCTTTCCGCGAACGTCCACCTTTACTTCTCAAGCCGCACCCGCATCGCCAAGGACGGCCTGCCCCACGCGCGCAACGCGGAGGTCCCGCTGCGCATCGACGCCCACGCGCTCGCTTTCACGCGCGACGAGGCGGCGTCGTTTTTCGCCGAGCGAACGGGCGTGGAGCTTTCCTGCGAGGTGCTCGACGCGGTCGAGGAGAAGACGCTCGGGTGGCCCTACGGCGTCGAGGCGCTTGCGGAGCTCGTCGACGGCAAGAGCTTCGACGTCGCCCGGCTTGAACGCTCGTTCGTCGGGGAATCCACGGTGAACGACTTCTTCCAGTACGAGGTTTTCGACAACCTTTCGGCCCATGAACAGGAGTTTCTCGTCAAGTGCTCGCAGATGGGCGTTCTTTCGCCGCGCTGCTGCGGCTACGCGCTCGACGAGGGGGACGCCGAGGGGCTTCTGCGCGACCTTTCCCGCCGCAACGTGTTCCTCGAGCCCGACCGCGCAGCCGACGAACGCTACGTGCTCCATCCGCTGTTCGCGAGCTGGCTTCGGCAGCGCGCCCGCGACCTGCCCGCCGAGGAGGTGCGCACCATCAACGCGCGGGCGTCGCGGTGGTGCGAGACCCACGCGTGCCCGACGCTTGCCGCGAAGCATAGGATCCTGTCAATCGACCGGTCGAGCCTGTTCAACCTGGCACATGCGGCGTTTCCCCAAGCGCAAGCCGAGTTCTTCGACCAGCAGACGTCGTTTCGCGACGAGGTTTCGCCGGACGGCCTGTCGGCGTGCTTCTGCCTGCTTGCGGCGTGGGCCTACATCTACTGCGCGGATCTGGGCAACGCCAAGGCGTGGCTTGGCAGGCTCGAGGAGCACGGAGACGAGATGCGCACGCCTGCGATGCGCCTTTCCGCCGAGACCATCAAGGCGAAGTGCTGCTACCTTTCGGGCGACTTCGAGGAGGGGGAGCGGATCGCCCGGCGCATCGAGCCGAAACTCGAGGGCCCGCAGACCGTCCCTCTGCGCATCATGCTCGTGCACTGCTACGCGGAGGCCTGCGACCAGCGCGGCGAGCGGGCGCAGGCGGCGGAGCTGCACGAGAACGCCGCGGTGCTCGCGCAGAGCTGCTCGTTCGACTTCATGGGCGCGATCAACCAGTACGAGATGGCGTTTTCCCTCGTGGAGGAAGGGCGCTTCCATGCGGCGCTGCAAATGTGCCGCACCATCAGGCGCTCCTTTTCCGCCGACCATCCCGTCATGGGCGCGGCCGACTCCCTTTCGGCGTATGCGGGTATCGCGCTTGGTGAGCTTGATGGCATAGACGACGCCCTGCGCCGTGCGCGCCGGCTCGTTTCCAAGAACAGCAACCCCGACATGTACCTCGACTGGTGCACGGCGCGCGCGTGGGCCCATTTCGCCCTCGGGCGGAAAAGCGAGGCGGACGCCGTTCTGCTCGAGGCGATCGACTTCGTGAAGTACGGCCCCGCGAGCCTTCCGCGCAACGCCGCCGTGCAGCCGTTTCAGGCGCGATCGGTCATGAAGGCGGCCGCGGGCGAGGCCGACGCGGCGCTTCGGGTGTGGCGCGACTTCGACGTCCTCGGCGCGCCGCTGTCGACGTATTCCCAGCTTGTTCGCGAGTACGTGGAAGCAAGCTGCCTCGAAGAAGCTGATGCGGACGCGCTTTCCCGCGTGCGGGAGGCCGCGGCCGGGTGCGGTTTCAAGGCGCTCGAACTGCGCTGCGCGCTCAAGGAGGCATCCGAGCTGTTCAACCTTGGGCGGAAGACGCAGGCGGTGCGGCTCGTCCATGACCAGCTGCTTTACGCCGCCGAGGAAGGTGTGGTCGAACCTTTCCTCGAGCGTGCCGGCGAACTGCGCGCGCTGCTTTCGTGCTACCTCACCACCGCGCGGCCCGACCGCATGCGCATGGTGTTCATGAGGAGCCTGCTTTCGCGCAACGAGTTCACCGGCGACGAGAACTTCGCGGCGACGCTCATGGAGGAGGCTCGGCTCACCGCGCGCGAACGCGAGATCTTGAAGCTTGCCACCTCCGGCCTCACGCGGCGAGACATCGCTTCCGAGCTCTGCATCAGCGAGACGACGGTGAAGACGCACCTGTCGCACCTGTACGGGAAGTTCGGCGTCACGCGCTTCGCCGACCTGCTGGCCCGCGCCTCCGAGCTGGGGTTGTAGGAGCGGCGCACGAGGGGTTCGCGACTCCGGGTGCGAGGTCTGGGCGCGAGGGGGGAGTGAGAGCGAGGTGCGCGCACCGAGGGCGGTGGCTTCGGGTGCAAGGGGAGGCCTTGCGACCTTGCATGAGCGCGCTCGCTGGGTTTTCGCGGGACGCTTTGCGGGCTTGGGAACGGGGAGCCGCGCGCGAGAACGGGCGGGCACAGGCGGGGAGGGATGTTGCTGAAGCGGTTGCGCGGCTGGGCACTGGCGGGCGGGACAAGAGAGTCTTGTGCCCCATTTGGCATCCTGCGACGCTTTTGCAAACGAGAGTGCGTTTTTGGTGCCCGAAATGGCGGGCTGTGACGGGTTTGCAAAAGCGTCGCAACTTGCCATTTCGGGCACCAAAAACGCAAGTTTCGCCTGCAAACCTGTTATTCCTTGCCATCGGGAAAGGGGGTCGGTGCTCTCGGCATGCGATTCGCTCAAGGGCGAGATGCCGGCGACTTTGCGGGGCCGCCGAGCCGATGAACTGCGGGCCAGAGTGCGTTGCGCTTCCCCATCGGCGTCTCCCGGCTGCATCTCTGGCAGCGCTCTTGCGCTACAATGCTCGCGATGCCTATGAACACCGAAACAGCGCGCGCGCTTTGCGACATAACCTCCGCCTTCTACCGCGACAACGCGACCTCATTCTCCTCGACGCGCCACAGCGCGTGGGCAGGGTGGGAACGCGCGCTTGACCAGGCGGGATTCACGATGAATAAGCCGCCTGCCCACGTGCTCGATGTTGCTTGCGGCAACATGCGTTTCCTCGATTTCCTCGAGACTCGCTACCCGGGGCGCTCCTTCGACTATCGCGCCGTGGACAACTGCCCTGCGCTTGCAGAGGGCGCCGAACATGGGGAAGCGCCGGGCGCGGACGATTCCGTCGCCGTGTCGAAACGCGTGTCGACGGTGCGCTTCACGGGGATCGACATTGCGGGCGCGCTCTTGGAAGAAGGCCGACGGCACGCACTTGCCGCGGCGTTCCAAGACGATCCGCTTGCCGACCTCGCCGTCTGCTTCGGGTTTTTCCACCATGTGCCGACGATGCCCGCTCGCGAGGAACTTTTGCGTGCGCTCGTCAGTGGTGTTCGTCCCGGCGGTGCCATCGTCGTTTCGCTCTGGCAGTTCGCGAACAGCCCTGATCTGGCGCGACGGGCGCGCGAAACCGACGCGCGTGCCCGAGCCGAGCTCGGGCTTCCGCAGCTCGACGCGGGCGACTACCTGCTCGGGTGGCAGAACAAGCCGGGAGCGTACCGGTACTGCCATAGCTACACCCGGCAGGAAGCGGATGCTCTCGTGGCGAGCGTCGAGGGGAAAGCGGAGCCCGTCGCGCGCTTCGAGGCGGACGGGCGCACGGGAAGCCTGAACGCCTACCTGGTGTTTCGCCGCGCATCCCTGCCTGCACGAAACGATCCGGAACCGACGGGGGAGGCTGCTGGTGCGCGGTTTCGACGTACGTGAAAGATAGACGAACGAGATACACGGAAAGACGACGAGAAAGGCGGCATGAGATGCCCAAGATCGTGGTGGTCGACAACGATTTCGAGAATTCCGACTTCGAGGAGCGCCTCGCGCGCGAGGCGGGCGTGGACATCGCGGTGTTCCATGAGCGCGACGCCGACGCGGTCATCCGCAACGCCGCGGACGCCGACGGCATCGTCACCTCGTACGCGAACTTCCCGCGGTGCGTGTTCGAGGCGCTCGCGCCCCGGCTCAAGGTGGTGAGCCGCACGGGTGTGGGCTACGACTCGATCGACCTTGCCGCCGCGACCGACCACAAGGTCGCCGTGTGCACAGCTCCCGGCTACGGCACCGAGGTGGTGAGCGACCATGCCATCGCGCTCGCGCTCTGCGTACTGCGCCGCATCAACGAGATCGATGCCGACATGCGCCGCGGGACCTGGGATTACGCTCGTCGCCGTCCGCTCGGCCAGGTGCGCGGGCGCACCTTCGGCGTGGTTGGAATGGGGGAGATCGGCCGCGCGACGGCGCGCAAGGCGGCCGGCCTCGGGTTTCGCGTGGTGTGCTCGTCGCGCTCGCTCGTGCCGGGGCGCCGCACGCCCGAAGGCTACGACATCCTGGAATACGAGGAGCTTCTGCGCGCCTCGGACGTCGTGAGCTTCCACACCGCGCTCACGCCCGAGACGCACCATCTGCTTTCGGCCGAGCGCATCGCGACCATGAAGCCGGGTGCGGTGGTGGTGAACACGGCGCGCGGCGCGGTCATTGACACGCTCGCGCTCGCGCAAGCGCTCGAAGAGGGACGCCTGTGGGGCGCGGGCATCGATGTGTTCGAGGACGAGCCCGTGAATCCCACACATCTGCTTCTGCACGCCCCGCACACGGTGCTCACCTCGCACGCGGCGTACTGGTCGGAGGAATCGGGCCGCGAGCTGCGCGAGCGCACCATGAGAAGTGCCATCGACGTGGTGTGCGGGCGCCGTCCAACCGATTGCCTGAACCCCGAGGTGTTCGACTAGGGTAGGATGCTCAGGAAAAGCGCGCCGGGGCAGCGCCTCGGCTTTCCCGCGGCGCGCCGTCGACGATGCGAGAAAGGGTTTCCCATGAACGTGGTTTGCTTGGATTTGGAAGGCGTGCTCGTCCCCGAGATTTGGATCGCGTTCGCGAAGGCGAGCGACATCCCCGAGCTCGAGCGCACCACGCGCGACGAGCCGGACTACGACAAGCTCATGGAGTACCGCCTTGCCATCCTGCGCGAGCACGGCCTGGGCCTTGCGGAAATCCAGAAGGTCATCGAGACGATCGACCCTATGCCGGGTGCGCGCGAGTTCCTCGACGCGCTGCGCGAGAAGACGCAGGTCATCATCATTTCCGACACGTTTGAGCAGTTCGCGCGTCCGCTTATGAAAAAGCTCGGCTGGCCGACGATCCTCTGCAACTCGCTCGAAGTCGCCGAAGACGGCACGATCATCGGCTACACGATGCGCTGCGAGCAGACCAAGCTCACCACCGTGAACGCCCTGCACGCGTGCGGGTGCGACACCATTGCCTCGGGCGACTCGTACAACGACCTCGGCATGATCCGCGCGAGCAAGGCGGGCTGGCTCTTCAAGAGCTCGGATGCCATTCGCGCCGAGAACCCCGACATCGAGGCGCTCGAGGAATACGACGAGCTTCTCGAGGCGATCGAGCGTGCGCTCTAACTTGGGAACGGATCGCCGCGGGCACAGGTGCGCAAGTGCGGAGCCGGCGCGCGCTTCCGAGCGCGATTCAGCCGTTGACGTGTGCAAACAGGTGACGAGGCTCGTCATTTGCTGCGTTGCGCTCGCGGGGTGGGCGGTGTTCATCTTCTGCATGTCAGCTAACGACGGTACGGCGTCGATGGGGCTTTCCGACGGCGTGACCGCGTGGTTCGCGAACACGTTTTGGCCGGGGTTCTCCGACCTTTCGCCCGCCGACCAGCTCGCGTTCGTGGAAAGCCTGAGCTTCCCGGTGCGCAAGGCCGCTCACTTTAGCGAGTACGCCGTGCTGGGGTTGCTCGCGTTCGCGACGTTCCACCAGGTGGGGAAGGCGCTTCAAGTGCGCCGAGGGCATGCGCGCTCGGGTGCGTTTGCGAATCCGGCCGTGCCTGCGGGCCGGCGTGTCGCGACCACCGTCGATGGGGGTGCGGGCTCGCAGGGCGCAACCGCGTCCGCCTCACGCGCACCTCGTGCCCACGCGATGCGGCCTGCTTCACGCACGTCCCACGCTCTGCTTCCTCAAGCGGCAGTCGCCGTCGCGTTCGCGTTTCTCTACGCGTGCTTGGACGAATTCCACCAGCTCTTCGTCGCCGGCCGCTGCGGTCAGCCCTTCGACGTCGCCGTCGACACCTCGGGCGCGCTTGTCGCGGTGGCGATCGCGTTCGCGATAGCTCGTCGCAGAATGCGCGAATAACCCGCTGACTCTCGCACGTCCTCGGGCGGTGATGGCGTTCCTGGGACAATCTGCCGTTTCAACTGCGGTTTTTCTATTCCGAAGATATTGTTTGCCAGCTAGGCGAGGGGCCTTTGATGATAGAATAATCTAGTTAAACTCTATCATTTCGCGCGCCAGCGCGAAGCGGAATAGAAAGGGCGTTTTCCCAGGTGGGACTTGCATATGGCGAACGGCTGGACACATACCGACGATCAGGCGAAAACGGGGGAGGACTATCGCGCAGTCGCCGACGAGCACACACAGACGCTGAAGTCGTTCTGGAAGCGCTTCGCGATGTCCGGCCTGTTCGTGCTTGCTGTTGTCGCCGTCCTTCTTGCATGTTTGGCGTGGTTCGCCAGCAATAACCGCGTGCTGGCAACTTCAGCAGGCCTCAGCGCGCAAGCCGATCGCTATGCTGTGACCGTGACGGGCGCCGCTGCGAACGACCAGGTCGGCTATTACGAACGCGCTGAGCGGACGGACGAGGAAAAGAAAGAGCTCGCCGGCCTGGACACCTCTGACTCCATGATCGTCACGCTGGGTTCCAACCTCAACAACGACACTGCGGGCTCCATCTACCCTGGCGCGCGCGGGCAGATCGCGCTCACGGTCACGCCGATCGCCTCCGACTTGAACGATGTCACGCTCACCCTTTCGCGCGTGCTCAAGATGAAAGACGGCTCCACGTCGAACACCGCAACTGACTCCACCGACGCCGGCCTGGTCGAAGGCCACGTGCTCTTTTTCACCGGTAAGGACGCTGGCGGCTTCTACTCCGGTCGTGTGGTGGACGGGACGATAACGATTCCGAGGGCCCAGTTCTGCAAGGACGGCTCGACCGCCACGACCGAGTCGGTGCCCGTCGCCATCTACTGGGTCTGGCCCGAGTACTTCCAAAACTGCGTTCTCACTGACCACACGAACTACTACGAGAATCTCTTCGTGTCGCCCACAGACGCTGACTATCTTTCCCTTCACGAGAGCATGAATGCCCCCGAAACCAAGACGAAGTACTTCTACGGCATGGCGGGCGAGGTGTCCGCCGCAAACGCCCCCGAAGTTTCCGCTAGCATGTCTTCTGCCGCCATGGACACCTGCACAACGCTTTACAACAACGCTGACGAGTACATCGGCAAGACCGTCCAGTATATCCAGCTTCGCATCACTTCCGAAGAAAAGATCGCCTCCCAAGAGGATGAGGGCCAACAGGGCGGGGGCCAGCAATGAGCGCTCGGCCTTGCCTCAATATCGACGAAGCGCGCGAGAAGCGCTCGCGCCGGGTTCTTGCGGTTCTCGCCGTCGTGGCCGCCATTGTCTTGGCCATCGGGCTTTCGCTCACGTGGTTCGTGGGCAGCAAGAGCCTCTCGACGGTGGGTAAGGTCCAAAAGCCCGCTGACCTCAAGATCATGGGCCCGAACCAGACGGCGATCGAGCCTATTGAAATCTCGTACGACGAGAACCGCGATGTGAAGAACGACGACGGCACGGTGACCATTCGCCGCGCGTTCTGCGTGAAGAGCAATACCGCCGACCAGGACGGGAAAAACCTTGGCGGCCAGGCCTTCGAGCTTCAGCTGGCGAACACCACGAACATCAAGGGGCTGAAGATCAACGTGTACCGCGTGACCGACACCACGGAGCAGCGCACGGGCGACGTGGTCGTCCTCAACGGATCGAACCCCTATGCGTGGACCAAGAAAGGCGACCCCATCGGCTTCACGCTGATCAACCCGGTGAAGGCCGGCGACGACTCTCTCGCGAAAGAGCTCGAGGAAAACGACCCTACCTTCCAACAATATAAGAACGTTCAGCAAAACGCCCGTCCGCTCTATCGCTACCATAGCTTCGCGAAGTCCGAGCTCGACGGCTATATCGCTGATACCGACCCGGCTGCCGACGCCACCAACTTCATCATTGAATGCACGTGGAATCCTGGGGATGTGACGGTGAGCGATTCAACCGGGGCCAAATCGACCGTCTCGAACGCCAAAGAGACTGACATGGTCTATCTGATCGCTCGTGCCGCGAGTGCGAATACCGCTAACTAGAGGAAAGGAGGGGAACGCCGCATGCCGACAGACGGAAACAAGCAACTGGATAGCGCTCAGGAAATCGCCTGCCAACAGCCGATTTCGGAAGTGAACGCCGAAGGGGCATCGACCGCGGCCCCCTCCTCTTGCAAGCGCGCTCTCGGCTCGAAGCCCCAAGTGCGTAAGGGCTTGTGGGCTGTGGCGGCTCTGCTCTGCATCGTGGCGTTGGCGGCGGGCACCTACCTTACCTATACCGCCTACCTGGCGGGCGACTTCCTCAAATCGGTGGCAGTTTCCGGCACATCGCAGGCGCTCTTCGCATCGGACCTGCTTACGGGCTACACGAGCGAAAACCTCACCGATGGCGATATCGCCGAGCGCAGCGTGGTCGTCGACACGAGCGGCGACGGCGAGACGTGCTCCTTCACGTTCCGCATCTACAACTACCTGCTCGGCGACGCGAACAAGGTCAACGACAAGGAAGTCAACGCGACGCTGACGATTGATGCGAGCGGCGTGGATGCGGACGAATGGAATGTAAGCCCGTCTATCTCGAAAGACGGCGAAGTCCTCACCTTCGGCGCTCGCCAGGCGACGCTGTACACCTATACGGTCACGTTGCCCAAAGCGAGGCTCAATCAGGCTTCGTTCACCATCAAAGCGAAGGTGGGCGCGAATAGTCCCGGCACCAATCTTAAATGGCTTGCGGCGAAGATCACGCCTGCCGAGCGCGCCGAGGTCACGGCATCCGGCGTCTCGGGCGAATGGGTTGACGAGAAATCAGACATCCGCGATTTCGATGCCTACAACTACCGTGTGACCGTCACAGGTATACAAGCCCAGGTTACGCTCACGTGGGGATCGGGGGTCGAGCTCGACCCATTCTTCAAGGCGAATCATCCTGGGGCGAGCATCCAAGACAATTCCGCTACCTTCACCATGGACCCTGGCTCGCAGATCATCACCTTCTACCGCAAGGGCACCACGCAGCCCGTCAGTTGGGCCAGCATCGGCGTTTCGATTCCGAGCGCCTCGCAGGGCGGCGGTGCATAGAACATGGAACGAACGAATACGATCATGAACAAAGTTAAGCGCATATTCAGAAATCTCTTCGCGGTATGCCTATCGGCGCTTCTGGTGTTGCAGCTGAGTCCCTTCTCGCTGTATCACGATTTCGGTGTTGGCATGGCGGCGTATGCCGACCAGGCGGCGGGTGATCAAGGCGCGACGGGCGAATCCTCAGGTGAAGGCAACGCGACAGGCGGAAGCTCCACCGGGGAAGAAGCCGACACGGGCAACGCCGAAAGCGGCGCGGATGACGGAGTCGCGGTCGGCGGCGCCGCGAGCTCAACCGACGGCGTGGCGTCAGCCGATGACGCCGCCACGCAAGACGATGCAACTGCTGACGAGGGAACCGATGTGCGGGCGGCGACATATACCTACACCACGCTAACGGCGCTGCAGAATGCTATCGGGAGTTCCAAGGTTTCAATCGAGAAAGGCAAGGTAACCTCGGTCACCATCGAGACAAGCGACGACCTGATCAAACTTTCGAATGCGGAACCTTCGCTTTATCAGAGCGCCTCTATCGTGAAGGGCAGCGGCACGGGCGAAAGCGAGTTCAATCTTTGTAGGACGAGTGACGGCCTCTCGTTCTTGGGGCTCGGCGGTGCGAGCGCGCCATTCAAGGGCACCTTCACCATGGACGGTAAGGCCATTGCTTTGAACAAGCCCCTGTTCAACAACATCGAGCTCTCTGCGGATACGACGCTCGACATCACGTGGAAGGGCACGACGAGCGATCCCATCGTCGCTACGACGATCGCCGGCGGCGGCCATACGCTTACCGCGAACGTCACGGCTGCGCCTGCTGCTGACAGCTCAAGCGACGTCACGCTTACCTCGCCGCTGCTGGGCACGGTGACGGGCACGGCGTCGAGCATGCTCGCGCTCGGCGCGACCTATAAGGCGAAGGGCGATGTGAAACCGTCCGTCAACATCACGTCCTCGACGGGCAGTATCGGCCTGCTTGTAAACACCGTCGACGCCGGTGCGTCGCTCATCATCGAAAGCCTTGCGCTTCCTAGCGACTATAGCGGCACCCCGACGGTGCAAACCACGAAGAGCGATGCGAGCGCGGGCGGCCTTATCGGTACGTGCAACAATGGCGCGACCGTCACGCTTAAAAGCGCGATCGATCTTTCCAAGTTCGCCGTCAAGGGTATGGCTGCGAGCGGCGGCTTCATCGGTAAGGCAACCGGGCTCACGCTTACACAAGCCAATGGCGCGAAGTTCACCTGCCCGGCAACCGTGGGCGATGCCGCGAGCCAAAGCTCCGGCGGCTTCATCGGCGACGTGAGCTTCGCGGCCGAGGCTGCATTCACGGGTAGCGACCAAATCGACACAGGCGATGGCGTGACGCTTGCCGCGGCGGCGGATAAGGGCGCGGGAGCGGCTTTCGGAACCCTGACGTATGCCGATTCGTCGAAGGCGGTTTCGTTTACGGGCGGCACGTTCAAGAGCGCCTACGGCAACGGCGGCTCCACTGCTTCGTACGGCGGCCTTGTCGGCATGATTGTGGGTGCGGCTGGCTCCCGAGCGAACAAGCAGGCGCCGAGCACCTTAAAGGTCGAAGGCACTTCGACCGAGCTTTCGATCGAGGGTGCAACGAAGTTCACCGGCGGCGTGGCCGGGTGGCTCGGCCACACGGAGAGCGCCGCTCTTGAGTTGAAGAGCGCGCAAGTCAGCTATACGAAAGTGGCCACGTCGACAAACGGCATCGGCGGCGTTGTGGGCTGCTCCGATCACTACAGCGTTACTGATATCAACGGTGTGACGGTTGGGACTGCCGAAGGCGCGGGAAGCGTTGACAAGGGTGCCGGCATCGCCGCAGAGTGTTGGAACTCGGTGATTCGCCTTGGCGGGGTGACAGACTTCTCGAACCTGAGTTTCGCCGAGAACGATAACGTCGCCCAGGTCGCGCTTGTTCGTGCCGATGAGCCCACGCTCGTGTTCGCGCGAGGAACGGGGAGCGACAATGTGCCGGCAGATTCCAGCAACGATGATTGCTGGGCCTACAAACGCTGCCCTGCAACGAAGATTGACGACCTGGGCGGTGCGCAGGACGTCAAGTGGGGCTACGGCGAGGTTATCAGACTCGATGGAACGAAGCTGTCGAAAAACCTTATCACCGTCAATTCGACTACCCACAAGCTCGAAGGACCGTCGACGACCGATTGGAGCTGGCAGGTTGGCTATGGCAGCAAGTGGGCTGATGGCAACAGAAACCTTACGATCGCGAGCACTCAGGATTTCGCATGCCTTGCGCTTTTGGTGCAGTTTGCTGAACTGTGGAACGATGTCTATGGCTTGAACCCAGATAAGAGGACGCAGCTCCTTGGCTCAGATGTGACCATCAACCTTGCGTCTGACGTGAACCTGTCCGGAACGGGCATTGGTGGCTTGAGCTTCGACGCGTCAAGTGCGGCCATTCCCTTTTCGGGGGCCTTTAACGGCAACGGCTACACGATAACCCTCGCTATCGGCGAGCCGTACGGCATGCGTGGCGATAAGGCGATTGCAGCCGGTGATGCGTCTAACGGCAACGGCAAAATCTATCGTCATGATAGACTCGGCCTGTTCAATGCTGTGGGAGGTAGCGCGAAAATAAACGACCTCGTCCTCGATGGCGCCATGAACTTCGACAACGGCGTGGCGGTGGACGCGGGTGCGCTTGCGGCAACGCTATCGGGGGACGCGACGCTGAGCGGCGTAACGTGCAAGACGGCAATCATCTGCGACGACACCTTCGGTAACGATGTGAACGTCGGTGGAATCTCGGGTAGCATGACGGGCGCCGGCACGGTTTCTTTCGGTAACGGCACCAAGGCTCAAACAGTCATTAGCACGGGCAGCCAAATCAAAAGCACCATGCGCATCGGCGGTTCAATCGGCTATGTGGGAGACGTCGCTTCGACGTTCAATGTAACGAGCCTCGAGGTGGGCGGTTCGATTACTGCCGCTGACTGCGCTTCGGGAAAGATCGCCCAGGTCGGCGGCTTTATCGGGTGCATCGCGCAGGGCACTGCTGCGAATACGACCAACGTCAGCATCACGGGGCTTTCGTTCGACTCGTTCGCCATGACCGTGGGCACCAACGGCGACGCGAAAAACGGCGCCGGCGGTCTTTTGGGCTACGGCTGGGGAAATGCCATCGTCACCATCGGCGATGCCGCCACGAACAAGAGCGACAGCACCTACGCCCTCACAGCAAATCATGCAACGGTGAAAGCTGACAGCGTAACCGAGCTTGGCGGCCTTGTATACGTCGCGAGTGGCCACTGGATTGTCAACAACTACGCCATCGACCTTTCGCGCGCAATCTTCAACGCCGCTAACGCCACGATGCTCGGCGTGCTCGTCGGTCGTGGCAGCCGAGTAGAGAACTCCACTACATACGGAACCGAAACCTACACGGGTCTGTACTTAGAAGACAAAGCTTATTGGAACACTGCCTACAAGGTTGAGGGCATCGGGATTGTTGCCCCCAAGGTGACGTCGTTCGACGAATGGGTTGGCAATGGCACGAAACCGGGTAGCAAGCTCATCGACGGCGACTGGAACACGGTCGTCTCGCTGCATACTTCGAGCGAAAAACTTGATATGAGCGGCAAATCGGGCAACGACAACAGCTATAAAAATCGTTCCGATTTCGGCGCAAGCCACAACACGAACGGCAGCACGCGCTACTTCTACAACCTCGATAGAGCTTACGCAGAGGTCGAGAGCAACAGTAAGACTTATGGCACGAACAACGCTGTCCAGTTGAGCACGGCAGAGGAACTGCTTCTTTGGTGCGCCTATCGATACGCTCCGCCAAATATTCGCCCTATGATCGTACCCGCGAAGATGAAAACAACCAAAGACGGCATTTGCGATGATGTTATCATCGGCGGCGAAAACACGAGCGCGATCGATTTGAGTGGCTATAGCTATTACCCCACGCAGCCAAGTGGAAACGCTACCGTAAAGAATGCAATCATCACCTTCCACTACTCCGATATCAAGGCTGAGCAGAGCGGTAACAAGCTCAATTCGACAGCCACCCAGCACGAAAACATGCACTGTGGGCTTCTTCGAACGGTGGGGAACGGAAATCTCACGGTTAATGCGGTTACTTTGAGCGGCACCATCGGGCCGGTGGTTAATGACGCTAAGAGTAAAAGCGACATAGGCAGCGCGGGAGGAAGCGTATCCGGTGCGTTGGTATGCCGCTATGTCTATGGTAGTAGCAAGAAAGTTAGGAAGATCGCAATCGACGGCGTCACGCTAAAAGGGTTGACCGTCGATGGCGTGGCCGATAAGCCTGACCAATATGCGCCGTTGCTCATCAACGAGATGCAGACTTATGTGAGCTTGGACGTGAAGAACGTCACGGCAACGGGGTACTCTGAAAACAAAAAGGCGGCGTCGTCCCTCTTCGGTAAGCTTGGCGTAGGGTCGAGCGCCGACCAGGTAACAGCGTCGTTCAGCATGATCGGCGTGCCGAGTTCGAAGGCTGACACGATTTTCACCCGCGCGAGCCTGCTCGAGAGCTTCGGCTACGGCGACGGCAAAACGGGTTCGGCCATCTACAACTTCTACAAGACAGACGAGACGGCCGGGAAGGTGACGTACGGAGCGGAAATCGATTCCAACGGTGAATATCACGGAAAGCAGCTCTGGTACTACGACGAGGACTTGAATGGGTTTACCAGCGGGTTGGTCACCGATGGAACGGTGACCGCCAATGAAACGACCCCGCAGTTTGGCGGCGGCTATCTGCCGTATGTCTACAAGCGCCAGTCGAATGGGAGCGGTGTCCAATACCACGAGATCAAGGTCAACCAGCGTGTGCCCAAACTCACGGTTGGCTGCGGAACGTATGGGGACCCCTACGCCATAACCAAGGCTTCCGAGTTGAACGCGGTCGCCGAGTACATCAATACCAGCGTCGCGGCCGATGGCTGGGAAGTGACGATTACCGCAGGCCAGACCGCACTCTGTCAGCGGCGAAACGGGGGAAGCACCGATAATGAGGTGACGTACGTCTATAGGCAGGCGAACGCCACGGAAAAGAAGTGGGAGAAAAAGACCGGGGAAAGCCAGACCGATCCCAACACCACGCTCGATGATGCGACGATGCATAGCTATCTGCAGAGCGCGTATTACAGCATCGAACCGGTGGATGACGAAGGCAGTCCGTCCACGACGCTTACTCTCGATGCGGCTTCGTTCCAGGGGCTTGGAAACAAAGGCAATCCTTTCAGGGGCGTTATCGTTGGCAATCTACGGGGCGAAGAGCAAGCGATCGTCAAAATCGACAACACCGACAGCGCAAACACGCTTGCTGGCTTGATTCCGTACAGCTATGGCAGCGTTGTAAGTAACCTCACGATCGAGTATACGGGTACGACCGCTTCAGTTGCGTACAAGGGCAAAGACGGCGACGGCGTGCCGGTTGCGTTTTTCGGCGGTGTGATTGGCTGCGTGCTCGGTGGCGACAACATCATCGACGGTGTTTCAGCGAGTGCGAGCGACGGCTTTAGCGTCGCGGGGGCGGCCGGTACCGCAGGCGGAGCCCATCTTGTCCCCGTAGGCGGCTACGTGGGCGCTATCACAGGCGGTGGCGTGCTGTTCCGCAATTCCTCCAACGTGACGGGAGCGCTTGGGGCCTGGCACGAAGCTGGTTCAACTCATTACGACAACCCGTATGTGGGTCGCGTTATCGATGGTTATGCGTTCAGCGAATTGTCTGATAACCAGAGCCTCAACAACACCGACCGCAACTACAAGGTCAACAACCTGAACACCACCGATAGTCAGTGTATCGTAACGGACGACACCTATGGGCGCTTCAGGGAAGAGGCAGGGTGGAATTCCGACAACCGCGCCATAACGACGACCGTTAACGATTCCCAGGGCTTACTCGTGCTTTCGGCCATTATCAGCAGCGGTGCGGGCGGCGGCTCGGCGAATTCGACGATTTATGGCGAAAACCACGGTACGGTCGCCGGCTCTCGCGCCTACTTGGGTGGCAACACGTCGTCTAACGCAACATATCAGTTCGGCAACCAGGGCTATGGCAAGGTGCGCAATGCGACCTATACGGCGGTGGGCAAGCCTAGCGAGGCATCGAGCGATTTCGCTGTGGCAACTAAGGACGACAGGCTAAGCCCGGGTTACCAGGTAGCCGGCAAAAGCGCGCTCGAGTGCACTGACGGCTCGCAGGTGAATTCCCCCTATCTGGTGGCGAAATACGCCACGTGGCAAACAGGCAATATCTGCGCGACGAAAGCATCGGGCATGGATTTGCAGTTCGCGGATGGCGTGACGTTCGATATGACGTCGTACGGCACGGGTTACACGGGCCTTTCCGGCCGTTATTACTCCAACGCCTGTTCGTCTGGACAGGGTGCCGACCGCGATCGTATCGTCCCGCTTGTGGCGACCGTCGACGGCAACGGTGCGACTATCAAGGTGGGCAAGGGGACCGAGCAAGGCGAAAGCTCGCTCTATGCGATTAAAGAGTACGCTGACGACGACTATAAGCTTGCAGGTGTGGGCGCGCTTTTCGGAACGGTGACGTATACCTCCGCCAATGTGTCGGGGAGCATTGCCGCCAATGACGGGTATACCGTGCAGAACCTGAACTTTGAAGGCTGCGATATGAAGTTTATGTACACCGACGTCGCGGGTAAAGAGGTGAGTGCGCCAGATGGCACGGAAGTCGGCGTGGGGCTGCTTGCTGGCACCACTGCCAACAATAATTCGCTGACGGGCTACGGTAAATACAGCAGCGTTGCCATGACGAACTGCACGGTGGAGGGCCCGACCGATGTTGGCGGCTTGATAGGCGCTTCAGGCTACGGCAGTCGCACGACCAATAAAAACGACAAAACGTGGATAGTGAACCGCAGCGATACCTCGGCGACCGACAACCGCTATTCTCCGGTCAAGCTCTACAACTGCTCGTATAGCGGCATGACGGTATCGGGCGGACAAAACGTCGGCGGCTTCGTCGGCAAGCTGAACGGCGGTTCGCAAGGTGGCGTTTGGACGACTGGCGATGCGGATGTTGCTCACAATTCAACGATTGAGTCTACCGGTTCACGGGTCGGCGGCGTGTTCGGCGTCACGGGCGACGCCGTCTTCGTGAATGTTGACCCAGCTACCAAACAACCGATTGCCGAGAGCGGAAAAGCGACGATTACAGGCGTGACGTTGTCGGTTCCGGCGACTGCTGGCAAAAATGGCGGCGTCGGCGGCCTCATCGGCAAGGTCGAGAACAACCTATATGTTCACAACCTGACAGTAACGGGCGGTGCAACCCAAAAGGCAGTGTTTGGCAATGCCGAAAGCGTCAGCATCAACGATGCGACTAGGTGTCCCTTCATGAACGTCGGCGGCATCGTGGGCAACATTACGGGCGGCAGTGAATTCACCTTCGATACGTGTGAGGTGAGCAATGTCAGCCTTCAAGCACGTGAAGTTTCCGGAGGCATCTCCGGCCGCATATCGGGGTCGCCGACGGTAACGTGCAGCAACGTCGTGGTAAGCGGTGCCACCTTCGCAAGCTCGCATGCTGGCGGCATCAACGGTTCTTTGGACGAAAAAGGAAATCCGACCTTCAACATCACGAACACGGTAATCTCCGACAACACGTTTAAGAACCCAAAAAATGCTTGGGAAACGATTCAGCCTGCCGCGAAGAGTTATTCGGGGGGCATTTGCAGCGACGGCGCGGGCACGCTCAACATGGCGAACGTTTTGATCGACGGCAATGACTTTAAAGGAAGGGTCGGCCAAGGCACTATCGTCGGTAATGCGAAAAGCGGGCTTTCCGTACGTGCTGCGGGCGTCGATATCAAACCGAGCAGCAACAAGGCGCACGACGATTTGCCGCCCTTGATGTTCGATGCAACCAGCGATCAGAGCACGGTTAAGGAAGTCAACAAGTCGTCCTACATCGCGTTCGGCGACTATAACGACACGCTTGCAGCGCCCGATGCGGGCAAGACGCTGTACAGCGACGAAACGAATGCTGACGGTACGCAGAAAGCGACCGAGGCTCTCTCGCCCTATGTGACCACGAGTCCCGTGAGCAGCATCGCGGTGCAAACCGGCGGTTCCGACGCTACCGGCTCCGGTACTGCCATCGATCGCTATCTCTTTGGGGACGGCGCGAACGTCGATACGGCGACGACCATCAAAAACGAGGCGGGCACCAATGTTGCTGGTCGTTATACCTATAACAATATCGGCGGCACTGACAGTAACGGCAACTATCAAAACACGAAAAACACGGCGACCTACTCGGAGGCCTCGGTGGGGTCGTTCAATGACAATAATAGCAGCAATGCCAGCGGCGGCGGTGAAGGCGCCCCGAAGCAGGCTGCTGACGATTTCAATGTTCTCGTCCTTTCCGGCGGCGATGCCGATACCGTCAAAGACTATCTCAACATCGTCACGAACGGTGGTTACTCGGACGCGCTGCGCGTGAACGGCGATGGCTCGCACGTTAAAGCGACGGTCGACGTGTTCCAACTTGACAGCGACAAGGGCAACTTCGTTAAGCAGACCGATGTCGCCGACAAGGCGCTCGAGGTCAAGGGTGAAGGCTCATCTCTTTCAGTCGACGCGAATGGCCTGAAGTATGACAACGGCAAGGGACGCTTCAACCTGCTGACCGTAACCTTCACCGAAGCCGGTCAGAGCTACAAGGTCCAGGTGCCCATCATCGTCAAGCGTATGCTCGAAATCAACTTCACGGCCACCTATTCCGAGGGTTCGAATTTCAAGAGCGCCGACTACGCAAGCAAGTACGACAAACATGTGCTCATCAGCAGCGGCGAAACGATGACCGGTTACCTGACGTGGACGTACAACCAGATGTACTCGACGCCGACGCAGTACGGCTGGAACACGCATCTGGCGAGCGGCGGCACTATGAGACCGCTCGCTAAGCAGATCGTCTTCGGCGGCGGCGAGGGTGCGCTGCCCGGGAACACACAGCTCACGTTGGTGGACGCGGCGCACAACGACAAGGCGTACCACTACACAGTGCCTACGGGTGGCTGCGCTTCGGTCGCGCTGACCAGCTTCGTGGACGCTTCGGGCAATCCGTATGTCGAGCAGTGGCTCAGCGAGACTATGGGCGTTACGGCCACGGAAGCCAGCGATGGCGCATGGGTCAAGCTCTCGGATGACGAGAAGAATGGCAAAACGGAGTCGGAACTCATCAATGCCGCAGGGGCGAAAATCGGCGGTGACTATTACCGTGTGAAGAAGAGCACGGATGCCGTGGGTTCGTCCTACAACCTTACCGTTCGAGATGAAGACCCCAAAAGCGAGAGCTTCTACTTGGTCGTGCGCACACCCAGCGACTCCGCAAAGGTTAACGGCTTCACTGCAACATCGGTGACCGCAAGCATGCCCACGCATCTTAACTACACGCTGCGCAACGGCGAAACGATCGATAACCACGAAAACACGGCGTCGACTTACAGTGTTGCATCGAACTATACGCACCAGTTGGTCGACAACAATGGTGTGGCCACTAAGGAGTTGGACAAGGCGGACGCGGTGGATTCGTTGGAAAAGATGAATGTGAGCGACACCATCAGCTTCGGTGCGCAGGAATATACTGGCGCCGATACGCTGTACTATCAGCTGGATTCTTCGCTCGTTGACTACGAGGGCGGTACCGCCGCGAGCGCTCATGGCTACCCGACCGGAACGAGCGGCACCTATTCGTTCTACGTGAAAGTAAAGGATACCTACTATACCTGGATGAAGGATGCCGCCACGAATGCGTGGAGATGGACTTCAACTGGAACGACCGAAACCGCCGTTGCCGCTGGCGCCGATGGCACGCCACTCAAGTGGGCGTCAACCGGCGGCGACATGTCGCTTGTGCTCGCCGACTCAGACGGTACCCCCATCGACCTTTCCGCCATCCGCGCAATCGCCAAGGAGAGCGGCAACAGTCAGTTCACGGTCATCATGAAGTCGAACCTCACGATGTCCAGCCAGGCGTGCCAGGCGGGCATCATCGCGTCGCAAGACAACGGAAGCGACAAATACACCAAGCCGAACTACCGCGCGTACCTTTCCCCGCATGCGGAAACGCTCGCCACGAGTAGTAACTCAGCCTACGATGCGGGCAATGTCGGCTATTACCGTCAGGGCACCGGCTCATCGACCATCGAGCTCGAAGCTTCCGAGAGGAAGCAGCTCGGCATCAACGTCGATGACCTTAAATCGGCTGACGGCACGATCGCGCTTACGAGTGCGTATGACTTCGATGGGATTTCGGGTGCCGATGCGAAGATCTCCAAGGGAGACACGGTGACGTACACGCTGAGCCTGCAGCAGCGTCAGGACGACGGTAGCTACAGGGATGTCGGAGGCATCTCGAACTACATCACAGGGGTCAGCAGCGACCAGGAAGTTGCTGTGAGCGCCAACGACAACGGTTACACGTTCACTGACGCCAAAACGAGCGGCATCTTCGCCACACGTGATGCTGACAAGCCCGCCGCCTTCAAACTCGTCTTCCGCGTCAAGGTGAACACCGATGTCGAGGGGAAGGGGCTAACCTATGCCAACTACCGCCTTGTCCTCACGGCGCAGCTGTCGTCCGGGGGTGAGGTGATCGATACTCCCGTCAACGTCAACAACCTTGCCGCCTACGCTAACTCCGACTACGTTACGTACACCCTCAGTCGCATCAACACGGGCGGCATCGCGCATTCGTAAGGTATCGACCGTCATGCGCGGGCGGGATCGCTTCCTGCCCGCCCCCGCGCCTTTGCATTTCTGTTGTTCCCTCGCTTCTTGAGCCTGCGCGTCTCGCTGGGCGTCGCAAGGCGTAAAATAATCCTGATTGTCAAAACGGCCTTGCGGCCGCGAGGGTGAAGGTGGGAACACGTTGACGGAAGCTCGTCAGCTGCGCAAACGGCTCCAGCGCATCGTGATAACACTGCTTGTCGCAGTGCTGGCGTGCGCTGCCGTCACCTACGCCTGGTACATCTACAACACGACGCGCCACGTCACCGACGTGAAGATGGCGGCCGGCACGGGCGTCACGCTGCTCATCTCCGACTCCTACGACGGCGACTACAAAACGAGCGTCGGGCTTTCGCTCGAAGGCTACCTCAACCCCGTGTCCACCGACAACATCCAGAACGGCTTCCAGAAAGTCACGGGCTTTACGGGCGGAACCACGCAGGATTCCCTGCTCGCGAGCGTGTTCGCGCCCGCCGAGCGCTCGGACTACTACGAGACGTCGCTCTACCTCACCACCAACTCGCTCGCGACGAATGTCTATCTTTCCGACATCGCGTTCGAGGACCTCGACGAGAAGAACCCGATATCGACCGCGCTGCGCGTCGGGCTTTTGGTGCACGACCCCGGTGAGGGGCAACCCGTCGCCGCGCAGTACGTGTTCGCGCTCTCGCAGGCGCACAACCCGCAGGCGCACTATAACACGCTCAACGGCTCGGAAGGGGACGTGCTCGACAGCACGAGAACCGACGGGTCGACTGTCGCCTTCGCGCCTCTGACCTCGCAAAACTACTGTCAATACGATGAAGAGACGGCAGAAGTGTCCAAGCTTCCCGGAACCGTCAGGCTCTGCCGCCTGCCCGAAGCCGAAAAGGGCGCCGATCATGCCACGCCCGTGCAAGTCGACGTCTACATATGGCTCGAAGGCTGCGACGAGGACTGCACGAACAACCTGATGAGCACGAACCTGCAATCGCTCGCCCTCCACTTCGCGGGCGACCAGGGCTAGGGGGTGTCAGAATGAAGATTTCCCGCAACAACGAAACCCCCTCTGCCGCGCAGACGACGGCGGCCGGCACCGCGCGCGATCCGCGCCGCGCGCTTGGCGCGGCTGTCCTGTGGATGCTGCTCCTCGTGGTCGCCCTCGGGGCCGCCACGCTCGCGTGGTTCAGCTCGTCGCGCTACACCAACGTCACGCCGGTGGCGCACACGGTGAGCGACAGCGGGGCCGAGCTGCTCATCGGGCCCACCGAAAGCGGCCCGTTCGACACGTCGTGCGAGCTCGCGAACGTCGACAAAGCGTTGTACCCCATCTCCACCGCCGACCTTTCCACCTTCTGGCGCTCCAGCTTCCAGAACGCGAACGGCATCACCACCGACTACGCCGACTGCACGGCGAACGTGGGCGACTTCGCGCTTTCGGGTTCGTTCTACCTGAAGGGCGCATCGACCCCGCTTGCCGTGTACCTCTACCAAGGTCAGATGAGCGTCGCCTCCGACCCGCAGCTGCTCGCGGCGCTGCGCGTCGGGTTCGTCATCCACACTTCTTCGGGCACGCAAACCCGTATCTTCGCCTGCGACGATTTGGGGTCGACCTCCGGCGCCGTCGCGCGGCGCACCACGGCGGAAGACGGCGTGGTCGTCGCGGGTTCCGGCTCGTGGTCCTATGCTCCCGACCCGGCGCTTCCCATCAGCGGCTACACGATGGACGGCTCGGGCAACACACCCACGCCGCGTGCGGGGGCGGCACCCGTATGCACGCTCGCGGCGGAAGAGGTCGCGCGCGTGGACTACTTCGTGTACATGGAAGGCTGCGATGAGAACTGCATCGACGAGGCGCAATCGCGCGACCTCTCGCTTGCGTTCGCCTTCGCGGCGCAGAAGGCGTAAAGGGGGCCGCATGGAATCGAACACCGCATCGGCCGACGTCACGCGGCACATTCGCCGCACGAAAGCCGCCATCATCGCCACGATCGCCGTCATCGTGCTCGTGCTCGGCGTGGCGACCTACGCCTGGTTCACGAGCAACATGGCCGTCAACACCAACAGCGTGTCGGTCCACAGCGACGACAGTCGGCTTGTCGTGGAAATGGGCGACGCCGCCTCGAACAGCTGGACAAGCGCGGACGAGGTCGCTCTTTCGTCGAACAGCCCCGACGAGCTGGTGCTCTACCCGGTTTCCACGTTCGACCTTTCCGGGTTCGCGCAGTGCACGCACACCGACGGCGACGGCAACGCCGCCTACTTCAAGCAGGCGGAAGACGGGCAAGTCTTCTATCACGGGTGGACGGACCTGCGCGCGAGCGTTACCGGCGCCGGGGCGGACAAGGCCACAGGGCAAGTCTCTTTGTACCTGTCCGACTCGCTCGTCCCCGACGGCGCCGACCCCGAGCTTCTGCGCGCCGCGCGCGTGGGGTTGAAGCTGTCGCGCGGGGGCGACGTGGTGAAGACGTGCTACTTCTCGCTCGACGATTCCGCGGGCAGCCATCGCGACGAGCATCCGGCCACGCGACCGAGCAACCTTCCCGGCTATTCCGACGGCATGGTGCTCGGTTGGCAAAACGGCTCGCTGGCCTGCGCAAACGACGGCGTCGAAGACTTCCGATCCTACCTTATGGGCGCCGATGACTCGGCCACGCGCCCGCAAAACACGCTTGCAACGCTGGACCAGGGGGCAACGTATCGCTTGGACGTGTACTACTACATCGAGGGCACGGACGCCGACAGCGCCGACTACCTCTACGGCGACGTCGGCATCCTGCACCTGGGCCTGTTCGCCGTGCTCGACGGTCAGGGGGCGTGATGAATAGGACCCAAATGAAAGATCTCAAGCACCGGCTTCGGGTCACGCTGGTGCTCGTGGCGTTCGCCCTCGTGGCCGCTGCCATGGCGACGTTCGCATGGTTCTCCATCGCCGACAACGCCAAGACGCGCATGCTTGCCATGACCGCCTCGGCCGAAGGGTCGCTGCGCTTCGACCTCGATGAACACGACTCGTTCGACCAGTACGTGAGCACGCTCGGCTTCGACAGCATCTCCTCGCGCATCTCAAGCGAGCTCGGCGTCGATATCGACACCTCGAAGCTGCAGCCCGTGACCACGTCGGACTACCAGAACTTCACGTTCGAAGACGGCACGGCCGCCACGGCGCAGTCGGGGGCGTATTTGGAGTTCACGCTGCATTTCATGAGCCTTGATGACTGCACCGTGCGCCTGACCGGCCAAGACGGAAGTTCGGGCGAGCCAGGCACCGCGTTCACGTCGTCCATTTCCGGCCTGCCGTCGTGCATGCGCTTAAGCTTCACCGCCGACGGGCAGACGTGGGTCTACAACCCCGAATCGGCTGCGGGCACTGCCGCCTCGAGCGGCTCGGCTACGGTGTTCGGCCTCGATGCGGGCGCGGCCACGGACGCCTCGAACATGTTCGGTCTCACGGCCTCCGTCGACAAATCGGCGGTAGTTCGCATTTGGCTCGAAGGGACCGACGAGAATTGCACTAATATGGTTAAGGGAGCAGACTATTCCATCTCGATGCGATTCGAAAGCGTCGAGGGGCAATAACGGCAGGGAAGTGCCTGATCGCATAAAAGGGGCGACATGCAAACAGCAAAGAAGATAGGTTCCATCGTCATCAGCGTGGTCATGTGGATCATCATCCTCGTGTCGACGCTCTACGCGTTCACGACGTTGGCGACGAAAGACGACGGCAGCGTTTCGAACCTGGCGGGCTTCACGCCCATGACGGTGCAGTCGGACTCCATGTCCCCGACGTTCAGCCAAGGCGACCTCATCGTCATCAAGCAGTGCGACACGTCCGATTTGCAGGTGGGCGACATCGTCACGTTCCACACCATCGTCGACGGCCAGTACGCCTTGAACACGCACCGCATCGTGTCCATCGACGAGCTCAACGGCATGCACAGCTTCACCACGAAAGGCGACAACAACGATATCGCCGACCAGCACGTCATCTCGGACGGCGACATCGTCGGCAAGTACGTGCTCAAGATCCCCTACCTGGGCAAGGTCATGGACATCCTGTCCTCGAGCGCGGGCTTCTTGGTCATCATCGTCATCCCGATGCTGCTCTTCTTCATCTACCAGGTGTATCACCTGGTCATCGTGGGCATGAACTTGAAGCGTGCCATGGCTGAGGAAGAGCGGCAGAAGCGCGCTGAAGCAATCGTCGACGGCATGGACGGAAACGCTGCCGACGCCATCGCGAAGGCGGAAGCCGCGCGCGCCGATGCCGAGGCGAAGCTCGCCGAGGCGAAACGCCTGAAGGCCGAGGCGGAGGCGGCGCTCGCCGCAAACGGCGTGGAACCTGGTGAAAACGCGAATCCTGCCGAAACCGGGGAGCCCGCCGAAACCGCCGAAGCTGCTGGTGCTGCCGACACCGCCGAAACCGCCAGCACCGACGAGGAGAGGGGCGAGTAAGCCATGAGCGAGTTTCTCAGCTTCGCATGGGAGCTGCTGTCGAAGGTCGTCTACAACATCGCGGCAGTGTTCGCGAGCATCGCGAACCTGCTGGTGTTCGGCTGGGTCGACTACTTCAACATCTTCCTCACGTACTTCACCACGTTCGACGTCGTCGGGAAGATCGGTGCGGTCTTGCTGTTCGCCCTGCTCATCGCCGTGCCGGTGCTCATCGTGGTCATCATCGTGCGCTGGGCTCGCACGAACCATGCCCTCAAGCGCGACAAGGCGTCCAACAAGACGCTCTACCGCGAGATCGGGCGCTTGAACAAGCAGGTGCTCGACCTCATGGACGAGAAGAACAAGCTGCTCGCGCTCAAGGTCAACGCCATGGGCGGCACGGCACGCATCCCCTACGTGGGCGCGTCAGCCCTAACCGACGACGCCCTTCCCACGGTCGGCAACGTCGTGGGCGCCGAGGGCGCACCCGCCGGCGCTGGGGCTGCGCCGGGCGGCGTCGTCCCCGGCAACGCGTCGCTGTCGATCGACAGCGAGGATATGGCCGAGGCCGCTGCTGCCATGGCCAAGGCGACGGTCGAGGCCAAGACGCTCGCCGAGGAACGAGAGATCGCGCAGGCAAACCGCTTCCCGAAGCTCTCGCTCGTCGACCTCAAGTATCGCGACTTCGTGCCGCTCGAATACGACGACGCGATCACGCTCGAGGATTTCGCGGAAGGCTACCGCGCCTTCGCCTGCAGTCAGATGCACCTTTACTACGCGGCCGAAACCGTGCGCCGCTACGTCGCGGGCATGGCCGCCAGCAAGCTGCTCATCCTGGAAGGCATCTCCGGCACGGGCAAGACGTCGCTGCCTTATTCCTTCAGCCGCTACCTCGACAACCCCGCCACCATCGTGTCGGTGCAGCCGTCGTATCGCGACCGCACCGAGGTCATGGGCTACTTCAACGAGTTCTCCAAGCGCTTCAACGAGACGGAGTTCCTGCGCGCCATGTACGAGGCCGGCATGCGCCCCGACCCCTCGACCATCGTGCTCGACGAGATGAACCTCGCGCGTGTCGAATACTACTTCGCCGAGATACTGTCCGTGCTCGAAATGCCGAGCCACGACGAATGGGTGCTCGACCTCGTGCCGACCGCGTGGGCGGGCGACCCGAAGGGCCTGCACGACGGCAAGATCACCGTGCCCGACAGCCTCTGGTTCGTCGGCACCGCCAACAACGACGACTCCACCTTCACCATCACGGACAAGGTCTACGACCGCGCTATCCCCATCGAGCTCAACGAACGCGCCGATGCGTTCGAGTGTCCGGCGCACGGCATCGTCCACGTCACGGCCGAGCATCTGCAGTACCTGTTCCAGAAGGCGAAGGTCGAGCACACGGTGTCCGAGGAAATGCTCGCCAAGATGCACAAGCTCGATCAGTACCTGCAAACCCGCTTCAAGCTGGCGTTCGGCAACCGCATCCTCAAACAGATGTACGACTTCATCCCCGTCTACGTCGCCTGCGGCGGCACCGAGCTCGGCGGCATGGACTACATCATCGCGCGCAAGGTGCTCAAGAAGTTCGAGTCCATGAACGTGAGCTTCGTGCGCGACGAGATAAAGGGCCTGATCGAGTATTTGCAGCGCATCCAGACCCTGTACTAACGCGGGGTTTTCGCGCCCGGGCCGCATCCGCGCACCCGGGCGCGCCCCGCTTCGAAACTATCACGGGAGTTCGCCATGTCGGACACAATCGAAGACCTCTACAACAGCTTCTCCACCCAGATGGAGCCCATCCAGGCCGATGACCGCTACTTCCGCTACCTCTTCGAGATGGCGCAGGCGTCCGACACCACGATCGAGCAGAAGCGTGAGGAGCTGGTGAAGGTCATCGACGAGGAATGGATCTCGATGATCGAGGATTCGCTCGACGCCATCAACGCCATCATCGAGAAGCCGCGCCGCTTCATCACCACCGAGGAAGAGGTCGTGCCCGTTTCGCTGGCGAAGAAGATCTCGGCCGACTCTGTGCGGCACCTAAGCCAGAACACCCAGTTCATCGCCCAGTCGGATGACGGCAGCATCCATCCGACGAAGATTTTGAACGTCAACACGGTCGAGACGTACGACCTCTACGAGAACCGCTTCATCTACCACCTGATCCAGCGCCTGCTCACGTTCGTCGACAAGCGCACCGACGTCATCTTCTGGTCGACGGGCAACGAGATCCAAAACCATCTCAAGATGCACAGCAAGATCGATGACGCGTACGAGGAAATCGAGTACACGGTCGAGATGACGGTGAAAAACCGCCAGAGCTTCGCGGAAAACGACGCCGACAACATGGACACCTTCATGCGCATCGACCGCGTGCGCAGGCTCGTCATGGCGCTGCGGAACGCGTCGTTTTGCCAGATCATGGCGGGGTGCGCCACGGTTCGCAGTCCCATCCAGCGCACGAACCTCATCATGAAGGACCCGAACTATCGCAAGTGCTACCAGCTGTGGCAGTTCATGGAGCGCTACGACAACGTCGGCTACACCATCGACGTCGAGGACACGGCGCTCGCCTTCGACGACGAGTACATGGTGCAGATGTACACCAACCTCATCAACAACTACGCGGTCTTCAAGAGCCTGACCGAAGACGACCGCAATCTCAAGGAACTTGCGAGCGTCCATCGCGACCCGGTTTCCCCCAAGTTCGTGAAGGAGATCAAGGAGGAGATCGTCGACTCGCCCGATATCCCCGACGTCGAGGTCCGCCGCGTGTTCGTGGAGGAGGTCACGCAGGCCCAGCTCGACGCCGAGGCCGCGCTTGAGCGCGAGCGCGCCGAACGCGAGGAACTCGAAGGCCAGCTGAAGGCGTGGAGGATGCAGGCGCGCGTGCTCGCCGACGAGCGGGACGACCTGTCCGACGAGCTCGACGAGGCGAAAACCCGCGAGCAGGCGCTCGAAGAGCGCGCGCAGGCAGCCGAGGCAAAGGTCCGCGAAGCGCAGGACGCGCTCGCCGACGCCGAGGCCGGCAAGCGTGATGCCGAGAACGACGCCGCCGCGGCGCGCGAAGACGCTGCGCGCAAGCTCGAGCGCATGGAGACGGAATCGGCCGCCGAGATCGCGGCCGCGAAGGCCGACGCCGACGCCCGAGCCGCCGCGGCGGAGGCCGACGCCAATGCGCAGGTGGCTGCGGCGCGAAAGGACGCCGACGCGCAGGTTGCTGCCGCCGAAGAGCGGGCAGCAGCCGCGAAGGCGGACGCGCAGGCGCAGGTCGCCGCGGCGAAGGATGATGCGAACGCCCAGGTCGCGGCCGTGCGCCAGAGCGCCGAGGCCGCATCGGCGCAGGCGGCTCGCGACCTTGCCGCCGCCCATGCCGCGCATAAGGCCGAAGTCGACCGGCTGCACGCCGACGCCGCGGCCGCTGCCCGGGCAGCCGAGGAGGCGGCCGCCGACGCCGCCGCCCACGCCGCGCAAGAGCTCGCGGACGCGAAGGACGATGCGAGTCGTCGCATCGCCGAGCTTGAAAGCGCGCTCGCGCAGGAGAAGCGGGCGCGCGCGATCGCCGAACGTCGCGCGGAAGGCAACAGCCTCTCGCGCTACCTGCTCGCGAAACTGCGCGGCCAGGAAGCTTCGGTACCTACCGATGTAGGTGAGGGCAGCACAGCAGGCGGCGGGCGCGAGGGCGACGACGAGGACAAGGCGGGCCGGGCGCGATGAGGCACGTCCTGCGCGTGGTGAACGCGCTTGCCGTCGTCATCATCGTCGTCGCGTTCCTCGCGCTGCTGCGCACGGTGTTCACGCCGGCGGGGCAGATTCCCATGTTCGGCGGTTACGGCGTCGTGCGCACCCTCACCGGCTCCATGGAACCCGAGATCCCCGTGCATTCGCTCATCGTGGTGAAGGAGGTGGACCCGTCGGATTTGGCGGTCGGCGACGTCATCACGTTCCGCTCGGCCGACGAGGCCCTCGAAGGCTCGCTCAACACGCACCGCATCACCGGCGTGTCCGACCAGGGCGGAAGCCTTGCGTTCCGCACGAAAGGCGACGCGAACGCGGCGGATGACGCCGACCTCGTGCCGGCGGCGAACGTCGTCGGGCGCGTGGTGTTCGTGTCGGCGGGCTTGGGCGTCATCGTGTCCCTGCTCACCAACCCGCTCGTGTTCTTCCCGTTCATCGTCGTGCCGCTTGTCGTTCTCGCGGTGCTCGAGGTGGCCAAGGTGGTGAAGGCGACGCGCGAGGTCGCGCGGGCCGAAGAGGAAAAGGCCTTGCGGCTTGCCGTCGAGGAGCTCAAGCGCAAGCGCGCCCGTGAAGCCGCCGACCGCGAAGCTGCTGTCGACCGTGAAGGCGGTCCCGCAGCCGACACTGAAGGCGCGGGCGAGCCCGGCCCTGCAGTCGACAGCGACGGCGCGCACGAATCCGCTTCTTGCGAAGTTCCCGATGCGGACGGCCGGTCGCGGCCAAAAACGCCCTCGGAAACCCTATAATCACTTCTGACTAACACTAACCTGCTCGGTTTCGGCGGCGCCCTCATCGCAGGGCCAAGGAGAAGACACATGGCAGAGCTGAACATAAAGCCCGGCACCAAGCTTCAGCTGGCCTTCGACGTGCCCATGGGGCAGAAGGTCGACTTCAACATGATGGCCACCTACAAAGGCGCCGTCGACGAGGCGTATTTCCTCATCAGCGTTCCCATATTCGAGGGCAAGCAGCTCATTCTCGACGAGAACCAGAAGTTCCACCTGCAATACCATGTTGGCGAGAACACGTTCATGCTCGCCGCGTATCCCGAATCCGTGCAGAAGGAAGGCATCCGCACGCTGTGGAAGATGCGCCAGGTAACCGAGCAGCGCAGGCTTTTCAAGCGCCGCGACGAGCGCTTCAAGGTTTCCATGCGTCTGGACTACCAGCGCGACGCCTCGCCTGTCGACGAGGTGGAAGACGCCATGACCGTCGACGTGTCGGCCGGCGGCCTGGCCATGTATCTCAATGAGTTCCCCGACGTGGGTGAGGCGCTGCAGGTGCACTTGCCGCCCATCCGCGTGCAGGGCGAGAAGCACGAGCTGCCGGTGCAGCTCGGCATCGTGTGCTGGGTGCGGCAGGCCCCCAAGGGCAGCCTCTACCGGAACATCTGCGGCCTGCAGTTCCGCTACGCCGACGACCTCGAGCGCGAAACGGTCAAGGAATACATCGGATTCGTCCGCGCGAAGTATAAGATTTAGGCGATATGGCTCTGTTCAAGCGACATAAAGAAGATGGGGCAGCGGCCGCTGGCAACTCGTCCCTTGGCCCCGATGAAAGCTCGGCGTCCGAGGCGGGCTCGGCGCGCGGCGCGCGGTCGCGCAAGAAGGAAAGCGACCGCGACCTCGTGCGCATCAAGGAGCTCGAGGACGCTCTCGCCGAAGATGGCGCGGAAGGTCTCGACCCCGAGACCATCGTCTCCCTGTACATGCCCAAGCGCCGCATGCACCGCATCGGCGCGGCACTTCTGCACCTGAGCACGCTCCAGAAGGTGCTCATCGCGCTCATCGTGGTGTTCGCGGCGCTGTTCTCGCTGTCGTTCATCCAGGAGAACATGGGCAACTTCACCATCAACCTCAACCGTTTGGAGCTGTTCCGCTACGGCGTCGCCATCGACGAGAACGGCGACTTCCCCAACGCCACGGCGCGCTTGAAGGCGGATACCCTTTCAAGCGGTACGAACATTGCTGCGGAGGACCTGCCCGATGATCTTGACGAGGTGGACGGCAGCCACAACGGCCGCGACTACGTTGCGTACACGTTCTACCTGCGCAACGCGGGCAAGACCGACCTGAACTACAACTGCAAGGTGCGCATCGTCTCCGCGTCGAAGGGCGCGGAAAAGGCGGCGCGCGTGCGCATTTGGCGAAACGGCGAGCAGACCACGTACGCGGCGGCCGCGGCGGACGGCAACCCCGAGCCAGGGTGCGTGAGCTTTGAGTCGGACGATACGGTGTGCAACATCGCCGAAGAGAACTTCCAGGTCGGAAACGTCGACAAGTACACGGTGGTCATCTGGCTCGACGGCGACGACCCCGAATGCGTCGACGACATCATCGGCGGCGAGGTGGAGTTCGGCATGGACTTCGACACGCTCGACAAGGACGACTCCGGGTTGTTCGACAAGTTCGTGCGCGACATCGTGGACACGCTCACCGGCAACGACCCCATCAGCGCCTCGGGCAACGACGCCCCCGACTACTACAAAGACCACAACGTGACGTGGGACAACCGTCGCAACCAGGAAAACCCGCCGACGGGAGAGTAGCCGCGTGCGGCAGGCGCGCTTGCGTGGGGGTGCGGAGCGGCGGCGCGCCCAGGTGGGGGCGCGGCTTGGGATGCTCAGGTGGGGGTTCGGGATGCCGGGTATCGAGGTGCAGAGGGTGCCTCTGGTGCATGGATGCCAAGCGAAGGAGCGAACACCGACCGTTCGGTGGTTCGGTGGCTGAGAAATCGCGATTGCGCCCTCACCGGGCGGGTACAGCTGTGATAGACTGAATGCCGTGTATATAAAAGGGTGAGAGCGTCCTCCTCGAAGAGCGCAGGCCGTCTCCAAGCTCTATGAAGCGTAGGGAAGAGGAAGGTCAGTCATGGAAACAAAGGCGCTGAAAAGGCAGATGGGTGCCGCCATCGCCATGGTGCTGGTAGCGGCGATAGCCCTCGCCGCCAGCACGTACGCATGGTTCGTGAGCAACAACCAAGTCAAGGCGACGACCGCATCGGTCAGCGCGCAGTCGAACTCCCCGTTCTTGAAGATTGACACGAAGAAAAATGGGATCACTACGGATTCTCCCACGGCTGTCACGTTTGCTACTACGGCTAAAACCCTCTATCCGTCGCAGGTTGTGAATGGGACAAACGCGCCGCTGTTCGAGTCGGCCTACGCTTCCGCTGCGGACAGTCCAACAGAACTCGGAAACTCCCGCTACGAAGTTGGCGGTATTGATGCAGCCGTCAAGGGCGAATACGCCTATGGGGAAGAATTCATGATCGGCACCGCTTCGACTGAAGACAAGGCTGGCTCGTTCAAGGATCTCAAGGTTGCGAGCGTGGCGTTGTCTGATCCGGGTAAGATGAATGGTGAGAATGGCCTCAAAGACGCCATTTCCGTTCTCGTCGTCTGCGGCGACAAATGGGGCGTTTACAAGGTCTCCACCGACGGTGCGCTCGTTAATACGTACTCCGACAACAAGACGACCGTTTCCGGCAATGTTGGCAGTGATACTGATGCCAACGCTCTTGCCGGCACCATCGCTGCCGGCGACTCTGTCGATGTCAGCATTTACGTCTTCTACGATGGCTCTGCCACGAACGTCACGACGAATAACATCAATAACCTCAACGGCTGCGGCGTAACCGTCACTTTCTCTGCAACTCCGGTCAGCCCTGACAACAAAGAGATTGCAGGTAACAATTTCGTTGAGCGCACCAATGCGGGTACTGTCACT
This sequence comes from uncultured Ellagibacter sp., assembly GCA_934654815.1. Classification (GTDB taxonomy): domain Bacteria; phylum Actinomycetota; class Coriobacteriia; order Coriobacteriales; family Eggerthellaceae; genus Ellagibacter. The sequence continues at coordinate 12,749 of CAKUGU010000004.1, read as the reverse complement.
GGGAGCAGCACGACCGGTGGCGAAGGCGGCGGCAACGACGTTGCTGGCAAAGACGAGGCGACCATCTAGCATTTACTCGCTAGCCGATATATTCAATCACGCCTAAGGAAGGCGCCTGACGAACACGTCGGGCGCCTTCTCGTTTCCCTGCCCACTTTCCACCGCCCGTCTGCGTGTTTCGCGCACTTCCTTCCGCCGCGAATCGGTGCGCTCTCGTACTGCGATAAAATGGCGTGCGTATCTGGAAAATTGCAAGACGAGGGCTCGGGTGCGCGCCTGACGAGAACGCGCGGCCGAGCCTTGTACGGGGGAATACGATGTCGAAGCTATCGATTGCGCCGCGGGCGAAAGACGACGCCCGCATCGGCGGTTTCCTTGACCGCCAGAAGCGCCGCGTCGACGCCATGCCGCCCGGCATGTGCCCGATCGCGCAGCAGCTCGCGCTTCTCGAAGAGGGGGCGCTGCAGACCTGCGGCAAGTGCGTGCCGTGCCGCGACGGCCTGCCGCAGCTCGCGGCCATGATGCGCCGCGTGCTCGACTGCACGGCGGCGGAAGGCGAGCTTGCCCGCATGCGCGAGCTTGCCGAGATGATCCGCGACACGTCCGACTGCGCCATCGGCTACGAGGCGGCATCTGCTGTGCTCGAGGGCATGGACGCCTTCGCCGACGAGTACGAAAGCCATGTGGAATCGCGCGCCTGCCGGGCGGGCGTGGGGCAGTCTGTGCCGTGCGAGACCTTCTGCCCAGCGCACGTGAACGTGCCCGGCTACATCGCGCTCGTCGCCGCGGGCGACAACGAGGGCGCCGTCGCCATGGTGCGCAAGGACAACCCGTTCCCCACGGCGTGCGGCCTTGTGTGCGAGCACCCCTGCGAGCTGCGCTGCCGCCGCACGCTCATCGACGCGCCGCTCAACATCCGCGGCATCAAGGAATACGCCTGCGAGCACGCGCGCGCCGATAAGGTTCCCGTGCCCGCCCGCGCGCCCGAAACCGGGCGTCGCATCGCCGTCGTGGGCGCGGGCCCGTCGGGCCTTACCTGCGCGTACTTCGCCGCGCTCATGGGGCACGACGTCGACGTGTTCGAAAGTCGCGACAAGCTCGGCGGCATGATGCGCTACGGCATCCCCGCCTACCGCTTCCCGCGCGAGCGCCTCGACGAGGACATAAACGGCATCCTCGCCGTCGGCGGCATCGCCGTGCACACGAACGCTCCCGTTGACGCCGCCCGCATGGCCGAGCTCTCGCGCGACTACGACGCGGTCTACGTGGCCATCGGCGCGCAGGCGGGCAAGACCCTGCGCATCGACGGCGCGGACGCGGAGGGCGTCGTGTCGGCGGTCGACATGCTCGGGCGCATCGGTGACGGCGACTATCCCGACTTCACGGGCAAGAAGGTCGTCATCGTCGGCGGCGGCAACGTCGCCATGGACTGCGCGCGCACGTCGGTCCGCGCGGGCGCCGCGGAGGTGTCGGTGGTATACCGCCGCCGCGTAAGCGACATGACCGCGCTTCCCGCCGAAATCGAGTCCGCCATCGCCGAGGGCGTCGAGATGGTCACGCTGCAGTCGCCTGACTCCATCGAGAAGGACGATGCGGGCCATGTCACGGCGCTCATCACCCAGCCGCAGATGATCGGCGCGGTGAAGCGCGGGCGCCCCGCCCCCGTGGCGGCCGACAAGCCCAAGCTTCGCATCCCCGCCGACGTCGTGCTCATCGCCGTGGGCCAGAACATCGTGTCGGCCCCGTTCGAGGAGTTCGGCATGGAGGCGGAATGGGGCCAGTTCAAGGCCGACGAGCATCTGAAGGCGTGCATGAAGGACGCACCCGACGCGCCTGAGGTCGACGCGGTGTCGGGGGCCTCGCTTGACGCGGACGCTGCCGCTGACTCCGACGAGCTCGGCGCGAACGTGTTCGTCGGCGGCGACTGTCAGACGGGCCCGGCCACGGTCATCAAGGCCATCGGCGCCGGCAAGGTGGCCGCGCGCAACATCGACGAGATGCTCGGCTTCCATCACACGCTCGACTGCGGCGTCACAGCGCCGGCCGCGAGTCCGAACGACCGCACGCCGACCGGGCGCGTCGAGGTCATCGAGCGTCCGGCGCGCGAGCGCAAGAACGATTATGAAGGCGTTGAGATTCCCATGAGCCGCGAAGAGGCGATGCAGGAATGCGGGCGGTGCCTGCGCTGCGACGTCTTCGGCGCGGGCGCATGCGTTGGGGGGCGCATCCAGTATGCTTAACATCACCATAAACGGCCAGGCCGTGGAGGCGCGCGAGGGCATGACGATCCTCGCCGCCGCACGCCGGGCGAACATCCATATCCCGACGCTGTGCTTCCTCGCGCGTCGCAGCGCCGTCGGCTCGTGCCGCGTGTGCGTGGTCGACGTCGAGGGCGAGCCGGCCCCCGTGCCCGCATGCTCCACTCCGGTGCGCGAGGGCATGGTCGTCACCACCGACTCCGAGCGCGTGCTGAAGTACCGCCGCATCGCGGTCGACCTGCTCCTTTCCGACCACGGGCTCGACTCGACGAACTACTGCTTCTCCTGTCCCAAAAACGGGTCATGCGAGCTGCAGGCCGTCGCGCGTGAGGTGGGCGTGAACTCTCCGAGCTTCGACGTGCCGCAAACGGAGAAGCCGCTGCTCGACGCGAACCCGTTCCTTTCCTTCAACCCGAATCTCTGCATCCGCTGCCAGCGCTGCGTGGGCGCCTGCAATGACGCCGTGGGCAACCATGTGCTGCAGACGGGCAAGAAGGGCACCCGCACCACCATCCGCGCGCCGTTCGGCGAGGGGTGGGATGCGACCATCTGCGAGAGCTGCGGCAACTGCGCCCAGGCGTGCCCCACGGGCGCCATCACCGAGAAGCGCCGTCGCGCCTACCGCGAGTGGGAGGTTGAGAAGGTACGCACCACCTGCCCGCACTGCGGCGTGGGCTGCCAGCTCGACTTGGTGGTGAAAGACGGCCGCATCGTGGACGCCCAGGCGGCTAACGGCCCGTCCAACCAGGGGCTTCTGTGCGTGAAGGGGAGAAGCGGCAGCTTCGACTTCGTAAGCTCGTCCGACCGTCTCACCACGCCGCTCGTGCGCAACGCGGAAACGGGCACGCTCGAGCCCGCCACCTGGGACGAGGCGCTCGACCTTGTGGCGCGCCGCATGGGTGCGCTTAAAGAGAACTACGGCGGCGAGTCGATCGCGGCGTTCGCATGCTCGCGTTCCACCAACGAAGACATCTACATGCTCCAGAAGATGGCGAGGTGCGCATTCGACACTCCCAATGTCGATAACTGCGCACGTGTTTGACACGCCCCCACCGTCGCCGGTCTGGCGACAACGCTTGGTTCTGGGGCAATGACGAACTCCATCGAGGACGTCTGCGAGAAATCGCAGGTCATCTTCCTTATCGGGAGCAATCCCGAAGAGGCGCACCCTGTCATGGGCATGCGCATCCGCCGCGCGGTCGAGCGCGGGGCGAAGCTCATCGTGGCCGACCCCCGCAGCATCTGGCTTGCGGGCAAGGCCGACATCCACTTGAAGCTTAAGCCCGGCACGAACGTCGCGCTTCTGAACGGCATGGTCAACGTGATCATCCGCGAGGGACTGTTCGACCGCGAGTTCGTGGAGAGCCGCACCGAGGGCTTCGAGGAGCTCAAAGCCGTGGTGGCCGACTACACGCCCGAGCACGTGGCCGAGGTCTGCGGCGTCGACGCGCGCGACATCGTGTCGGCGGCGCGCCTGTACGCGAGCGTCGACCGCGCGTCGATTGTGTACTGCCTCGGTGTGGTCGAGCATACCACGGGCACCGAGGGCGTCATGGCGATTTCCAACCTCGCTCTGGTCGCGGGCAAGCTCGGCAAGCCCGGCTGCGGCGTGAACCCGCTTCGCGGCCAGAACAACGTGCAGGGCGCGTGCGACATGGGCGCGGGCCCGGCCGATTTCACCGGATACCAGAAGGTCGCGAACCCCGACGCGCGCGCGAAGTTCGAGTCCGCGTGGGGCGTGAAGTTCAACGAGGCGCCGGGGCTCAAGGCGACCGAGTGCTTCCCAGCCATGATCGACGGGCGGGTGAAGGGCCTGTTCCTGTTCGGCGAGGACCCGGTTCGCACCGACCCCGACACCAATCACGTGATCCGTGCGCTGAAGTCGCTTGACTTCCTCGTAGTTGAGGAGCTGTTCCTGACCGAGACGGCCAAGTACGCCGACGTCGTTTTGCCCGGACGCAGCTACGCCGAGAAAGAGGGCACCTTCACCAACACCGAGCGCCGCGTGCAGCGCGTGCGCCGCGCGGTCGCGGGGCCGGTCGGTCCGCGCCTCGACACCGACGTGTTCGCCGAGATCATGCGCCGCATGGGCTACGACCAGCCGACGCTTTCGTCCGCCCAGATCATGGATGAGATCGCGTCGCTCACGCCGTCGTATGCGGGCATAAGCCACGCGCGCCTCGACTCGGCGGCGGTCGCGGGCCGGGGACTCCAGTGGCCGTGCAAGGGCCCGGACGACCCGGGCACGCCGATCATGCACGTCGGCGAGTTCGCGCGCGGTTTGGGCGCGTTCTCGTTCTCGCCTTTCAGGCCGTCGGCGGAGCTTCCGAGCCCGGAGTTCCCGCTCACGATGATGACGGGGCGCGTGCTCGCGCAGTACAACGCTTGTGCCATGACGGGGCGCACCGAGGGGCTGAACCGCATCGCAGGCGAGTCGTTTATCGAGATGAACACGACGGACGCCGAGGCGGGCGGCATCGCGGACGGCGACCGGGTGGTCGTGGAGAGCCGCCGCGGCCGCATCGAGACGACGGCGCGCGTGTCGGGCAAGACCAACCCCGGCCAGGTGTGGATGCCGTTCCATTTCCAAGACGGCAATGTGAACTGGCTCACCAACGCCGCGCTCGACAACGTGTCGGCCACCCCCGAATACAAGGTGTGCGCCGTGCGCGTGGAAAAGGCGCAAGGGAAGGCGTAAAGGCTGCGGGAACATCATGCTCGCGAGGGGGGGCGTCCCGGAATTCTTCCAGGACGCCCTCTTTGTTTATGGCTTTAGCCTGCCCTCTGTGCCCTTGGCGCGAGAGGCGGTGAACCACCCGCTATGCGGTAGCCTTGGTTTGCCTTGATGCGTGGAGACTCGAATGTGGAACGACAGGATGTTGGAGCTCGATGCCCACTGAGGCGAGAGATGCCGAGCGCGCATCGAGATCGGGGATGCTGCGGCATGGCGTCGGGTCCAGGGATGTGGCGGCGAAGGCCGCTTTTGCAAGAGGAGGTGTGATTTTGCCCGCCATTTCCGATGGGAAAAATGGCTTGGCGTTTGCAAACTCGTTATAGGCTGCCATTCCGCAAGGGAAAATCGCTCTCCGGTTTGCAAACCCGCAACGGCCTGCCATCTAGAAGGGGAAATCACTCTTCAGCGTGCATTGCATCGGCAATAAGCGTGCCGCCCGGACTGCCGAGGTGGCCGGAGCGCCCTTCTCGCAAACCCTACGCGGCCTTCTTCGCGCGCGCCTTCGTGCGCTCGATGACCTTCGCGTAAGACCGCTTCCGGGCGAAGAAGTAGAGCGCGATCATCGTGGCGCCGGTGATGATCCAGGTCACAGGGTAGATATTGAGCAGCGCCTCGAAGGTGCCGAACAGCGGGAACAGCGTGTACACGTAGACGATGCGCAGCACGCACGATCCGATGATAACCACGATGGTCGGCAGGATCGACCAGCCCATGCCGCGCATCGCGCCGGCGGTCACCTCGTAGGTGCTCGGCAGGCACTCCAGGATCTCGACGTGCCACATGCGCACGGTGGCGTAGCCGAGCGCGCCCGCCTCGGTGGTGAAGATGCCCAGGTCGGCATCGCCTAATCCCACGAACACGATCGATACGACAAGCGACAGCCCCATCGAGGCGAACATGCAGAACTTCATGACGGCATCGCAACGATCGAGTTTGCCGGCCGCGTAGTTCTGCCCGATGAAGGTGACGGCCGCCTGGGAAAACGCGCTCACGATGAAGTAGGTGTAGTACTCGAAGTTGAGCGCAGCCGTAGAACCCGCGATCGCGTCGGTGCCGAAGCTGTTGATCGACGCCTGGATGACGATGTTCGAAAGCGAGAACACGACGCTTTGCAGGCCCGACGGCACGCCGATGTAGAGGATCTGCTTGAGCGCTCGGCGCTCGGCGCGCAGGTGGAATATGTCGAGGCGGAAGGCCTCTTCCTCGTGCATGAGCATGACGACGATGATGGCGGCCGCGACGGCGTAGGATACGACGGTCGCCGCGGCGATCCCCGCCGCCCCCATGCCGAGCACGGCGACGGCCACGACGTCGAGCGCGCAGTTGAGCACGACCGCGACGGCGAGCGCGTAGAGCGGGCGGCGCGTGTCGCCCTTAGCGCGCAGGACGGCCGACCCGAAGTTGTACACGAGGAAGAACGCGATGCCGATGAGGTAGATACGCAGGTAACTTACCGCTTCGGCGCGCGCCTCGCCCGGCATGCCGACCGAGTCGACGATCAGCTCGGTCGCGAAGATGCCTGCGAGCATGACGATGACCGCGCATGCGAGCGCCACGACGGCGGTCGTCTGCACGGCGTCGTGGATGCGGTCGCGCTCGCCGTGCCCTATGCGTGTGGCGATGGAGGCGTTCGTGCCGATGGAAAGCCCTACGAACATGCCGATGAACAGCGTGATCAAAGGCGCGATGCCTCCGATGGCGGCGAGCTCGGTCGATCCGAGGAACTGCCCGGCCACGATGGCGTCGGCGGAGTTGAACAGCTGTTGCAAGATGCTCGAGAGCGCGAGCGGGATGGCGAACAGCACGATCTTCCCGCGCAGGGGGCCGTGCAGCATGTCCATCCCCGACTTCTTCTTGGGCTTGCCCGGGGCGGTCGCGCTCTCCGCGGCGCTCGGGGTGCTTGGGACGCTCGGAGTACGCGTATCGCCCGGGGCGCCCGCTGCGCTTGCGTCTCCCACGGCGCCCGCCGCGCGCCCGTCGCTTGTCGGGGCGGGCGCGCTCTCTAAGGCCGCGTCTTTCAAATTCATGCCGTTTCCGTTCTCGTGGCTCATGTTGATGGGGATGCTCCTTGCTCGTATGCTCGTTTTTCGCAGCACTCTGTTTTACAGCGCAATACAGAAACATACAAGCTTGGAGCAGCTCCAAGTCAAGCGAGCGGCAGGGCGAGGCGCCGTTCGGGCGGCGAGTGCGGAGCTTGCCTGCACGCCGCTGCCGCCTGCGCGATGCGGGAGAACCATGACGTGGGCGGCGAAGCGGAAGCGGCGTCGCGGCTAGCGCGGCCGTCGACGCGACCATCCGAGGAGGAACGATGAGTTCACGATGACGAACACGCTGCCGCAGTTATGGACGAGGGCTCCCGTGACGGGATCGAGCACGGCGGCAATGGCGAGCGCGATGGCGACGAAGTTGAGCGTCATGGAGAAGGCGAGGTTCGCCTTGATGACGCGCATCATGTGGCGGGAAAGCGCCAACAGGTGCCCCAGCTCCTTGATGCCGTCCTCGACGATGGCGATGTCCGCGGCATCGATGGCGATGTCGGACCCGACGCCCCCCATGGCGATGCCCACGTAAGCGCGCCTTAAGGCCGGCGCGTCGTTCACGCCGTCGCCCACCATCGCCACGCGCCCGCCTTCTTTCTCAGCCTGCTCGACGTAGGCGAGCTTATCTTCCGGCCGACAGTTCGCCACCACGTCGGAAATGCCCGCCTTCTTCGCGACGGCGTGTGCGGCGGCGGCGTTGTCGCCCGTCAAGAGCACGGGGACCGCACGCTCGGCGACGAGGTCGGCTATCATGCCGCGCGCCTCGCTCCGCAGCGTGTCGGAAAGCGCCGCCATGCCGCAAGCGTTCCCGTCGACGGCGACGAGGGTCACGGTGAAGCCCTCGCTCTCGAGGGAGCGGCGCGCCTCGCGGTCCCAAGCGGAGCTGGGAACCCCCGAATCCTCCATCAGGGTGCCGTTGCCCACGGCGACGAGATGCCCGCGGACCTTCGCCCGGACGCCGCGGCCGGGGATCATGGCGAAGTTCTCCGGCTCGTCGAGGGCGATGCCCGCCGCCTGCGCGCTTTTCACGATCGCCTTGCCGAGCGGGTGCTCGCTTCGCAGCTCGGCCGAGCCGATCAGGGAGAACAGCTGGTCGGAATCAAAGGGGGACCCGGGAAGGGCGCGCACCTCGACCACGCGCGGCTCGCCTTCGGTGAGCGTGCCCGTCTTGTCGAACGCGACCTTCTCCACGCCTGCGAGCCGTTCGAGCGCGTCGCCCTCCTTCACGAGGAAGCCGTGCTTGGTCGCGTTGCCGATCGCCGCCATGATGGCGGTCGGCGTGGCGAGCACGAGGGAGCAGGGGCAGAACACGACGAGCACGGTGACGGCTCGCAGGATCTCGCCCGTTGCCAGGAACACGCTCGCTGCGGCGACGAGCGCCCCGACGACGACCCAGGTGGCCCAGCGGTCGGTCATGCGCACGATCTTCGCCTTGTCGGCGCTCGCGCTCTGCACGAGGCGGGCGATGCGCTGCATCGACCCGTCGGAGCCCGCCCGTGTGGTTTTCACGTCGATCGCGCCGAACTGGTTCACCGTCCCCGAGCACACCGCGTCGCCCGTCTGCTTGTCGACGGGCATCGGCTCGCCCGTCATGACCGCCTCGTTCACGCTGGTCGCGCCCGCGGTGATGACGCCGTCGACGGGCACCGTCTCCCCGGGCAGCACGCGCACGGCATCGCCTTCGCGCACGTCTTCGACGGGCACGAGGCGTTCCGCGCCGGCCTCGTCGACGACGCGCGCCTGCGTGGGCGTCATCTCGACCAGCTTCTCGATGCCCGAGCGCGCGCGGGCGACGGTGAGCTCCTCGAGCAGGCCTCCGAGCTGCATGATGAGCGCCACCTCGCCGGCTGCGAAGAACTCCCCGATCGACACCGACGCGATAAGCGCGAGGGAGACGAGGAGGTCCGCCTTGATGTCGTGCTCGGTGGCGAGTGCTATCGCCGCCTCGACGACGATGGGCGCGCCGCACAGCGCGATCGCGACCCAGGCGGGATCGACCGGCAGCGCGCCTCCTTCGGCGAAGCTCGCGATAAGCGCTACGGCCGATACGGCGAGAAACGCGATGTCCTTTTTCGTGCCGCCCTTGTCGAGCGCCGCCTTGATTCTTTCGATCATAGGATCCTCTTATCTAACATTTCATTCGATACTGAACACGTAGTTCGATATAATCCATCGTGTTCGCTTTCGGTAGAAGCAATCGGCGCCCTCTGAACGATACGGAGCGTCGCCCGCGAAGTGGACGCTAGGAGACGGCGACGTAAAAACCGTTCGATACCGGACGTATCCGGCGATATGTCCAGGGGCTTTCGGCCCGAAAGGAAGAAGGAGCGGAAACATGGACAGACGGCAGCGCAAGACACGCCAGGCGATTTACGCGGCGTTCGAGAGCCTCATGGCGCGCGAGCATTACCGCGCCATCACCGTCGCCCAGATCATCGAGCAGGCGGACATCGGCCGCAGCACCTTCTACGCGCATTTCGAGACGAAGGACGATCTGCTCGACCAGATGTGCATCGAGATGTTCGACCATATCTTCGAGGGCGTGAACGAGCACTGCGTCACGCACGCCGATCTGAGGGCGGAGGGCCTCGACGGCATCCTGGCGCATTTGCTGTACCACTTGCGAGACACCCATGGGGCGGTGTGCGGCAAGCTGCTTACCGAGGGCGAGCCCCATTTCATCGCGTACTTCAAGAAGGAGCTCGCCGTGCTGTTCGCGCGCAAGGTGACCGACATGCCCGAGAACGTGCCCGCCGATTTCGCGACGAGCCTGGTCGTCGCGTCGTTTTGCCAAGCTGTGACGTGGTGGTTCGACGAGGGCACGGCCGCCTCGCCCGAAGAGGTCGCGTCGTGGTTCTTGTCGACGCTGAAAATCGACTAGGGGCCGAACCGGGGCGCGCCGCCCTCCAGCCGGGAGCGCATCGCGGGGCAGTCGGCTTTCCCGCATGCGCGCCGCCCGCCGGCTTCGCGTTCCCCTTCGCATAGGGTACAATCCTCGGAAGCGAATCGCGGAGCTGCACAATGCGGCCAAGGCGGCGGGAGGACGAGCCCTTATGAACATCCAGATATTCGGCACGAAGAAGAGCTTCGACACGAAGAAGGCGCAGCGCTACTTCAAGGAGCGGCGCGTGAAGTTCCAGTTCATCGACCTGAAGGAAAAGGGGATGAGCAAAGGCGAGCTCGAAAGCGTCGCGCGCGCGGCGGGCGGTATCGACGCGCTTGTCGACCCGAAGGCGAAGGACGCCGACACGGTCGCGCTCATCTCCTACCTCTCCGCCGACCAGAAGTTCGACAAGCTGCTCGAGAACCAGCATATCGTGAAGGAGCCTATCGTTCGAAACGGCCGGCAGGCGACCGTCGGCTACGCGCCCGACGTGTGGAAGGCATGGGAGTAAGCTGTGGCGAGAAAGCGCATCCTCCTTGTCGCCACGGGCGGCACCATCGCGTCAGCAGAAGACGGAAACGGCCTTTCACCTGCCCTTACGGGAAGGGAATTGGCGCAGTTCGTCCCTGAGGCCGCCGAGCTTTGCACGCTCGACGTGAAGCAGGCCATGAACATCGACTCGACCAACATGCGTCCGAGCGATTGGCTGCGCGTCGCGCGCGCCATCATGGAAAGCTACGACGACTACGACGGGTTCGTCGTGCTGCACGGCACCGACACGATGGCCTACACCGCGGCCGCCCTATCCTACCTTATCCAAGAAAGCCCCAAGCCGATCGTGCTCACCGGCTCGCAGCGCCCCATGGCGAGCCCCTTCACCGACGCGAAGCTCAACCTGTACCAAAGCGTGCTCTACGCGACCGACGACGCGGCGCGCGACGTGTCCATCGTGTTCGGCGGCATCGCCATCGCCGGCACGCGCGCCCGCAAGCAGCGCACTATGAGCGCGAACGCCTTCACGAGCGTGAACTTCCCGCCGCTCGCCTACATCCGGACCGATCGCATCGTGCGCAGCGGAGCGGCTCCGCACGGCGGTGCGCGGACGGGGGGCGCCGCGGGCGCGCGTCCCGTCGTCTACGACGCGCTCGACCCCCGCGTGTTCGCGCTGAAGCTCACGCCGGGGCTCGACTCGAGCATCTTCTCGGCCTTGGCCGGCTCCTACGACGCCGTCATCCTGGAGACCTTCGGCATCGGCGGCGTTCCCGAGCAGGGGGAAACGGGCCCCCGCTTCCAGGACGCCATTTATTCCTGGGTCGATTCGGGGCGCATCGCCGTCATGACGACGCAGGTTCCCGAAGAAGGACTCGACCTGGGGGTTTACGAGGTTGGGCGCGCGTACGCCGACCATCCGGGTATCCTGCGCGGCGCCGACATGACGCCTGAGGCGATCGTCGCGAAGACCATGTGGGCGCTCGGGCAGACGCACGACGTCGCGGAGGTGGAACGCCTCTTCAACCGCGAGATCAACCACGATCGCTCCCCGCTTGAGCAGGGACCTCGCTTCGTGCGATAATGACCCGTCGGTAACGCAAACAGGGGGAAGGGGACCCACATGAAGAAATTCCTGAAGGAGTTCAAGGAGTTCATCAACCGCGGGAACGTGATCGACCTGGCGGTCGCGGTCATCATCGGCGGCGCGTTCACGTCGATCGTGACGGCGCTCACCACCAACATCATCAACCCGCTCATCTCGGTCATCGCCGGCGGCGGCGCAGGGACGATTTCGGGACTGGTCGTTCCCGGCACCGACATCGATTTCGGCGCGTTCATTTCCGCCGTCATCAACTTCCTCATCGTGGCCTTCGTCGTGTTCCTGCTGGTGAAGGCCGTGAACAAGGCGCAGGAAGCGGCCGAGAAGCTTACGGGGAAGGAAAAGGAAGCCGAGAAGAAGCCGCCCGTGTGCCCCTTCTGCCTCGAAGAGGTGAAGGAGGGCGCGACGCGCTGCCCGCACTGCGCGGCGGCGTTCGACGCGCCCGCGAAAAGCAAGTAGGGAACAGAGGGGCGCGGCGTCACCGCATCGTCGCGGGCTTGGCGCGGCGCCCTCGCGCGACTTGACGCATCCCGCCGCCCGCGGCGCGTGGGGCCCGGCGCGACACCGCCGCCGCGAATCAGGCGCACTCGGGAGCGTACGGTTCGACGCGTTCTTCGGGTGCGTGAACGCCGCCGTGCGCGCTCCGCTAGAGCTTCACGCTCGCCGGCGTGATGCAGTCGTAGCGCACGGCTTTGCCCGCGATGGAGTAGCTCGGCTTGATGTCGGCGAGGTAGGGGCCTTTCACGGGGCGCTTCACCACGACTTTGCGCGGGCGGACGGCGATGGCGGCAAGGAGCATATCCTCCTCGTTTGCGCAGGGTTTTTCCAGGTGGTGGATCAGCTGGAACTTCTTTTTCACCGCCGCGCTCTTCCTGCGTTCGGGAAACATCGGGTCGAGGTAGATCACGTCGGGCGCTTGCACGGGCGTCTCGCCCATTGCCTGCGCGCCCTCGCCTTCGGCGCCATCCGCGTTCGCGAGCGCCTCCATGGCGCGTACGCTGTCTTCCTCGAAAAGCTCCATCCGGCGCGCGATGTCCGCAAGCGACGGGTCGCCCAGCGCGCGCTCGAGCGCGTCGCGCAGAAGCGCCGCGATCACCGGGTCCGATTCGTACAAGCGAACCCGAAACCCTGCGGCTGCCAGCAGGAAGGAATCCTCCCCAAGCCCTGCCGTGGCGTCGATGGCGACGGGGCTCGCGACGCCCTTCACCTTCGCCGCGCGCACCAGCAGCTCGCGCTCGAGCCT